>DASQBE010000063.1:0-12685 GCA_035635355.1 Binatia bacterium
AAGCCCAGGTCCGCGAGGCACTCGGACAGGCCGCGCGAGGGCGCTTCGCCCACGCGACCGCCCGCGATCGTGCGGTCGCCGACGTGCATGAGCCCGTTCAGGAACGTCCCGGGCGTCACGATGACGGCCTCGCACTCCAGCTCGTCGCCGCTCGCGAGTCGGACGCCGTGAAGCCGCCCGCCCGAGACGAGGAACCCGACGACCTGCGCCTGGAGCAGAGTCAACCCGGGCGTGCGCTCGAGGTGCCCGCGCACGATCTCGCGATAGAGCGCCTTGTCTTCCTGCGCGCGCGGTGACCACACCGCGGGACCGCGCGCCCGGTTCAGCATCTTGAACTGGATCCCGCCCCGGTCGGCCATTCTCGCCATGATGCCGCCGAGGACGTCGATCTCGCGCACCAGGTGGCCCTTCGCGAGGCCGCCGATCGCCGGATTGCAGGACATCTGAGCGATGGCGTCGAGGCTCATCGTCACGAGCGCGGTCTCCACGCCCATCGCGGCCGCGATGCATGCGGCCTCGCAGCCTGCGTGTCCCGCGCCGACCACGAGGAGCGGGTACCGGCTCACTTGCCGATGCAGAACTGGGAGAAGATGGACGCGATCACGTCCTGATCGACCCCGCGGCCCACGATCTCCCCCAGCGCGCGGCGCGCGTCCGTGAGATCGACCGCGATCAAGTCGTACGGGGCGTCCTCACGCAGGCCGGTCTCCCCGCGGTCCAGCGCTTCGACCGCCTGGTTGAGGAGCGCCTCCTGCCGCGCGCTCGTCGTGGGAAGCTCATCGCCAACGGCGCCCTTGAGGCGCGGGAGCGAGGACCGGAGCGCGTCGCGAAGAGGCTCGGCGCCGCCGGGTCGGACCGCGATGGTCGAGACCTCGGCCAGGAGCTGCGCGCGCGGCACCCTCGACGGCGTCGACCCGTCCCCCGCGAGATCCGCCTTGTTCCAAGCCACGACCACCGGGCGCTCGCCGATCATGGCCAGGGCCGCGCGGTCTTCCTCTTCGTGGCCATTCGCGCGGTCGAGGACCAGGACCGCGAGATCCGCGCGCCGCGCCGCGTCGCTCGTCCGCTCGAGCCCGAGCCGCTCCAGACGGTCCGTGGGCTCGCGTACTCCGGCGGCGTCGCAGAGGAGGATCTCCACCCCGTCGAGCCAGATCGACTCCTCCACGGTGTCGCGCGTGGTTCCGGGAACCTCGCTCACGATGGCGCGGTCGAAACCGACGAGCGCGTTCAGAAGGCTCGATTTTCCGACATTCGGCCTGCCGACCAGGGCTACGCGCACGCCCTGCTCGCGGCGCCGCGCGGCGGGCAGGTGCTTCAGCCAGTCCCGGAGCGGGGCCGCGATGGAAGCGCAGCGCCCGGCGAGGGCGGATCCGTCCCACGCCTCGTCCACGTCCGCGGGAAAATCGATCCGCGCCTCGACCTCGGCCAAGAGCGGGACGAGATTCCGGTCCAGGTCGAGGACGCGCCGGGACAGGGTGCCCCCCAGCGCTGCCTCCGCGGCGCGCGCCGAGCGCTCCGAACGCGCCCTCACGAGCGCCGCGACCGCCTCCGCCTGCGCCAGATCCATCTTTCCATTTCGGTACGCGCGCTCCGTGAACTCGCCGGGACGCGCCGGGCGCGCGCCCGCGGACACCAGGGACTCGAAGACCGCGCGCGGAATGACGGCCCCGCCATGGGAGGAGATCTCCACGACGTCCTCGCCCGTGTAGGAGCGAGGCGCGCGGAATACCGAGAGCAGGACGGTGTCGAGAGGGGCGCCGTCGGCGCCGAGAATCGCGCCGAAGAGAATGCGGTGGGACTCGCTACGCTCGGGGGATCGCTTGCCTTGGAATCGGTCGGCCGCGATGGAGAGCGCCCTCGGTCCGCTCATGCGGACGACGGCGATCGCGGATTCTCCGGGGGCCGTGGCCGGCGCCACGATGGTGTCGTTTTCCACTTTCGGCCATGCCTCGCCCGCCTGCTAGCCCTTCGCCTCGTCCCGGCGGATGATGACCCGCTTGAAGAGCCCGTCGCCGATGCTGACGCTGGTGAACGCCTCGGCCTCGGCCACCTCGAGGTGGACGATGCGGCGCTCGATCGCCGAGAGCGGCTCCGTCGAGGCCTCGTTCCCCGTCTCGCGCACTTCTTCGATCAGCTCCCGCGCGATCTCGCGAAGGCTCTCCACCCGGCGGTCCCGGAATCCGGCGACATCCACCTCGACGCGCGGGATCGCTTCCTCGGGAGACCGGGCGCGGAGCATTCGCGCGACCAGATGCTGGAGCGCGGCCAGGGTCTCCCCATCGCGTCCGATCAGGAACTGATCCCGTTCCTCCGCGCGGACCGCGACTCGAATTCCGTCGCGCGTGCGCTCCGCGGTCACGGCGGACGGGAATCCCATCTGCTCGACGATCCCGTGCGTGATGGAGCGGACCGTTTCCACCAGCTCGGGGGTGATCTGGGAAGGATCGAGCGGCGGTGGCGGCGGGCCGTAGCTCTCCACGGCGGAGCCGCGTCGGCCGCCTCGATGCCCTTCCTCGCCGACCGCCGAGGCCTGGCGTCGGACCGCGCTCGGCGGGATCCGCGCGCCGTCCGGCTGTCGTGCTTCTGGATCGCGCCTCCACGCGCGCAGCTTCACGGGGCGAAATCCTCCCATGGAATTCGCGGAGCGGCCCGGATCCAAGACCTCGATCGCCAGCTCGCGCGGGCTGATGCCGAGTCGGTCCGCGGCCTGCGCGACCGCGTCCCCGTAGCTGGCCGCCTCGATATGGATGGAGTCGCTCATGTCCGATTGCGCCGTCATGGAATGCCCCGGGCTCAGCTTTGAGCCGCCATCTTGCGATCCTCGGCCAGATTGACCAGGTATTGCTGGAGCGCCGAGAGAAGGTTGTTCACGGTCCAGTACAGGACCACTCCGGAGGGAAAACTATACATGAAGAAAAGCATGAATAGGGGCATGACGTACATCATGCCCTTCTGCGCCGGCGCCACCGGAGTCTGCGCCTGCAGGAGGTACGTGCTCCCCGTCATGATGATGGGCATGAGGTGGAGCGGGAACGCGCCGACCGTCAGAAGCACGTCCGGCGCGGAGAGATCGTGGATGTAGCCGATGAATCCGGAGGCTCGAAGCTCGATGGAATAGAGGAGGACGTTGTAGAGCCCGATGAAGACCGGGACTTGGAGAAGCATGGGCAGGCACCCGCTCATCGGATTGACGCTGTTCTCCTTGTAGAGCGCCATCATGGCCTGGTTGAGCTTCATCGGATCGTCCTTGTGGCGCTCCTGGAGCTCTTTGATCTGCGGCTGAAGATGGTGCATCACCTTCATCGAGCGGAGGCTCGACTGGGTGAGCGGATAGAAGAGAAGCTTGGTCGCCGCCGCCAGGATGATGATCGCGGCGCCGTAGTTCGCGATCACCTTGTGGAGCAGATTCAGGCACCGGAGCAGGAGCACGCTGATCCCCCGCATCCACCTCCAGCCCAGATTCGCGACTTCGTCGAGCCCGGATCCGATCGAGGCCAGGGTCTCGAAACGGATGGGGCCCCCGTAGATGCGCGTGTGGCGCGCCACTTCGCCCCCGGGCGGGACCGCGCCCAGGAGCCAGCTCGTGCTGAGCCCGTTCCCCGCGTTCCGGAACACGACATCCGAGACCGTTCCCGAGTCGGGAATCACCGCGGCGATGAAATATTTGTTCCGGCTGGCGACCCAGCGCACGTTCCCGGGCGGCATGATCTGTTCCCCGTTCGGGCCGAGCTTCGCGGCCGGCAGGGATTCGAGCTTGCTGCCGAGAAGCGCCACCGCCTGAGGCAGGTCGCGCTTCATGGCGGAGGGCTCGGTGAGCGGAAGCGGAGCCCCCCACCCGATTCGATAACGGATGGGGCCCAGCTCGGCGGGCGCCGATACGTGGACGTCCGTGTCGAGAAGACGGCGGTCCGCGCCCACTCGGTAGGTCTTGGTGACCCGCACCCCGCTCTGGTCCTGGGCCTCGAAGCTCACCACGCCGCCGGACGCGTCGTCCTTCACGATCCGGAACGGCGCCTCGGAGAAGTCCAGCGCGTGCGACCCGTATTCGACCACGACCGGGTAGGCCTTGGCCCCCGGCGCCACCAGATCCAGGGGTTGATTCCGCACCTCGTCCTTGAAGGAGTCCAGGACCCAGTGGGTGATGGCGGCCCCGTCGCTCGTCAAGGTGACGCGGTAGTTCTCGGTTCGGATCTCCCGGGTCTCGCTCGGCGCCGGGGCTACATGCGGTTGAGTCAGGACGGCTCCCGAGGAGAGGGCGGTCCCCGCTTCCGAGCCGCCTCGGCCGGAAGGGGTCGCGCCGGTCACGGGCGTGGAGTCGGACCTCTGGGGCAGCCCCTGGCCCGCGCCGCCTGGCTGGCCTGATACGCCTCCCTGCTGCGAGGCGACTGGCTTCGGCTTCGCGCGGTAGAACCGGGGCGACATCATCTGGTCCAGGAGGAGGACCATCATGATCATGACCATCGCGATCAGAACTTTGCGATCCATAGTCTCGTGGGATCCGATCAGGGGACCGGGTCGTACCCTCCCCGGTGGAATGGGTGGCATTTCGAGATCCGGCGCACGATGAGCCAGAGGGCGCGCGGCAACGGGCGTCGCGCCACGGCCTCTTCCGCATAGGCGGCGCAGCTGGGCGTGAAGCGGCAGGCGCGCGGCAAGGACGGGGAGATCGCCTGGCGGTAGAACCGGATCAGCGTGAGCGCGAGCCAGCGGAGCCCCACCGTCGTGGCGGCTCCGGCGGACGAGCTCATACGGGCTCCCGGCTCAGGAGCTGCCCCATCTCGGCCGAGACCTGCGTGAGGGTGGCCCGGGCGCAGGCGCTCCGCGCGATCCAGATCCTCCAGACCGCCCGCTCCCGCACGGTGGGCGTGAGGGAGCGATAGGATTCCCTGAGGAGGCGCTTCGCGCGGTTCCTCTGGACGGCAGGCCCCACCTTCCGGCTCGCGACATACGCGACGCGACCGTGGTCCGGGCACCGGGACAGGCTCACGAGCGTCATCAAGCTGCCGTGAAAGGATTTCCCGGATTGGTACACTTCGCGGAATTGCCAGCCCTCGTGCAGGCGGCGATCGCTCCGTCGAATCGCGCCGGGCATGATGGCCAATGGCCCCGGAGCGACGCTATACCGTGAGGCGTTTGCGGCCCTGCGCACGGCGGCGCTTCAGAACGGCGCGGCCACCCCGCGTGCTCATGCGCTCGCGGAACCCGTGCACCTTTTTCCTGCGGCGATTGTGCGGCTGAAACGTGCGCTTCACTGAAATGACCTCGAAATGGGAAAAGGAACGTGTCGAATACGAGCGCTGGAGTGTACCCAAACGCCCTGCCCCGGGTCAATCCGAAAGCCCGTGACCGCCGCAAGCCCCCGATCCGAAAATTTCCGTTGCGCCTCCTCGAATCGCGAGGGTACTCTGCGCCGTCAGCGAAGGCCAAGAGCGTGACCCGCGGCACCGCGCGCTCCCGGTCCTCGCCAAACGGTCTTCCCCGCGCGAATCGACGCGCTCCCTTCACCCGGACAAATACGTTGTGAGGATACGCAAGGCGGATATCCCGTTTTCGGGGCGTAACGGATGCGATCGATGCCCGTTACGCCCCGATTCTTTTGTGGATAATATTGTGGATAAGCGGTGGACACTCTGTGTGGGGATGGGGATAGGACGATGACAACCAGCGCGATGACGATGATGCAGACGACGATGCAAGCGGCGGTGGCCGGTGACGTGTGGCAGGGCGCGCTCGAGAGGATCCAGTCGCACATCTCCAGTCAGACATTCGAAACCTGGTTTCGCTCGCTGGGCCCGCTCGAGTTCGACGGGACCGCGATGGTGCTCGAGGTGCCCAGCCAGTTCTACGTGGACTGGCTCGACCATCACTACCGGGGCCTGATCGAGAATTCCCTCGAGGCCACGGCGGGGCATCCGGTCGCGCTCTCGTTTCACGTCCGGGCCGCGGAGATCCCGGTGTTCGAGGAACGCCCTCGCGGTCCCCTTCCCGCCCGGAACGAATGCTATCTCAGCCCCAACAACAAGTTCGAAACGTTCATCGTCGGGAACGGGAACCAGTTCGCGCACGCCGTCTCCCAGGCGGTCGCGCAGACGCCCGGAGAGCGCTACAACCCGCTCTTCCTCTACGGGGGCGTCGGCCTCGGCAAGACGCACCTCATGCACGCCATTGGACACGAGGTGCGGGCGCTGCGGCCCGCCGCGCGGATCTTCTTCTGCAGCGCCGAGAAATTCATGAACGAGATGATCTACTCCATCCAGCACGCCACCACGCTGGAGTTCAAGAGCCGCTACCGCACGGCCGACATCCTGCTCCTGGACGACGTCCAGTTCCTCGCGGGCAAGGAGAGCACCCAGGAGGAGTTCTTCCACACGTTCAATACGCTTCACGACGCCCACAAGCAGATCGTGCTCACGAGCGACGGCCCCCCGAACGAGATGACCGCGATCGAGGAACGTCTGGTTTCCAGGTTTGCGTGGGGGGTGGTGGCCGACCTCAAGGCGCCGGACCTCGAGACCCGCGTCGCGATCGTGAAGAAGAAGGCCGAGCTCCAGGGAAGAAACCTCCCGAACGAGATCGCGCTTCTTCTCGCGAGCCACATCAAGACGAACATCCGCGACCTCGAGGGCTCCCTGTCGCGGCTCCTGGCCTTCGCCGATCTGATGAACCACGAGCTGACCGTCGACTTTGCCCAGGAGGTGCTGCGCGACCAGATCAAGCCCGACCTGGCGCGGATCGACATCTCGGACATCCAGCGTCTCGTGTCGCGCCACTTCAACGTCACGGAGGAATCACTCCGGGGCAAGAGGCGCACCGACGTGATCGCGTTTCCCCGCCAGGTGGGCATGTACATCGCCCGCTCCATCACCGACCTCTCCTTCGCCGACATCGGAATGAAGTTCGGGGGCCGCGACCACTCCACCGTGCTCCACGCGTGCAGCAAGATCGAGGCTCTGATGGCGACCGACCGCGAGCTGCGGGTCGTCGTCGAGGATCTCATCGCGAACATCAGCACATAGGCTCATCGCGTCGACGACACGGTGGATAGGGGTCTCGATTCCGGTGGATGGGGCGTTCACAACTTCGACCGGACCAGGGGCCTGTGGACGGCGGGGCATAACTTGAAGCTTATCCACAGCCTGGAAACGGGTTTGGGGGTTGCGCGCGATACAAATATCGTACTGCGGCACAATGACTTAACCCCACTCTCTCGGCTCTCGCTCCACACAATCCACCACCCCTAGTACTACTGCTTCTATTCAAGGAACCTGTTCTTCAGTAGCGCCCGGCGAAAAGAGCTCTTCAAGAACTCAAAAAGAGCTCCAAAAGAGAGGCCTTTTCTGTTGTGAAAATACCCCTCCCAACCTATACTTTTTTAGGACGTGAGACCCTTCCCGACGCCACCTGCAAACCCTAATCCAACATATAATTAGCGAGGGATTAACGGAGATGATCACCGCACAGGAAGTGGCCATGAAATTCTCGATCGCGCAAACCGAATTTTTCAATGCTTTGCAGGTGGTTTCGAGCGCGGTTCCGAACCGGACTACCCTGCCGGTTCTCTCGAACATCCTGCTCGAGGCCTCCGGAGACCGGATCGAGATGAGGGCGACGGATCTCGACCTCGCCATCTCGACCACCGCGCGGGCCAACGTGAAGGACTCGGGCACGCTGACGGTGCCGGCGAAGAAACTCTTCGAGCTGGTTCGGAAGCTTCCCAGGGAGGAATTGAAGCTCGAGGCGAAAGATCTGACGCTCAACGTGGGAAGCAAGAGTGGACGCTACAAATTCCTCTGCATCCGCCCCGAGGAGTTCCCCGTGATCCCGAACGTGGAAGCGGACGCGGAGCTCACGCTCGACCCCGATCTCCTGGAGCGCCTGATCCGGAAAACGATCTATTCGGTCTCGACCGACGAGACGCGGCCCGCGCTGAACGGTGCGCTGTTCCAGATCCGGGACGAAGAGCTTCGGGTCGTGGCCACGGATGGACACCGCCTCTCGAAGGCTTCCTGCAAGCCTGCGGGCGGGATCGCGACGCCGCCCAAGGGAGACGTGATCGTTCCCCTCAAGGCTCTGAACCATGTGCAGCGCCTTCTCGCGGGCGCCGCCAGCCCCGTGCAGATCGGGATCTCGAAGAATCACGCACGTTTCGTGATCGGAGACACGACCCTCACCACGAAGCTGATCGAGGGCCCGTTCCCCAACTACGAGCAGGTGCTTCCCAAGCAGAACAACAAGCATCTAAGAGTGAAGCGGGAGGACTTCGCGCAGGCGCTCGAGCGCGTCTCGGTGTTCTCGGACAGCCTTACGCGCCAGGTGAAGCTCTCCCTGCGGCCGAACAAGATGACCCTCGTCGTGCAGACGCCGGACCAGGGCGATGCGACCGAGGATCTGGAGGCGCAGTACGGCTCCGACGACCTGGACATCGGGTACAACGCAGCCTACTTGCTCGACATTCTTCGCTCCATCGACACCGAAGAAGTCGACATTCGTCTCAATACGCCGGTGACGGCAGGACTGCTGGCGCCGGCCCAGACGGACAAGGGACCCGCACCGAACGAGGATCTCCTCTGTCTCGTGATGCCCCTTCGCCTGGCGAGCTGACCCGGGAACGCGTGCGCCTTCAGTCCATCGAGCTCCGCGAATTCCGAAACCACAGGGATGCCAGGTTCGACCTGCGTGGCGATTCCGCGCTTGTCCTCGGCGAGAACGGATCGGGAAAGACGAACCTGATCGAGGCGGTCGTGCTGCTCTCGATCGGGAAGTCGTTCCGCGGCTCGCGCGATCCCGCGATGGCGCGCCGAGGCGCCGCCGTCTTCGAGGTGCGCGGGCTCGTGGAGGACCGGCGTGGCGTCACGACCGAGATCATCGCCCGCGGCGGGGACATGGCTCGGAAGGAGTTCCTGGTGGACGGCGAGCCGCTCGCGCGGGTGACGGATCTCCTGGGGCGTTTCTGCACGGTTCATTTTTCGGTGGAGGACGTCGCGGTGTTGAACGGCGGGCCCGCGTCGCGCCGGCGATTTCTCGACGTGGCGCTGTGCCAGCTGGAAGCGGGCTACGTTGCCTCGCTCCGGGATTACATGACCGCCCTGAGGCAGAGAAACCAGCTCCTGATCGCGGACCGGCGCGGACACAGAGTCGAGGACGGCGAGCTTCTGGCCTGGGAGGAAATCCTGGCTCGAGCGGGCGTGGCGCTGGACCGAAGGCGAAGGACCCTCTGCGGGGAGCTCCACCGCCACGTGCGGGCGCTCTCCTCGGACGTGGATGCGGCGCTCGAGCCCGCGCTGGAATATCGGGACGGGTTCGGAGACTCGGAGCGGACCGACGATGAGGAAGCCGCGTCGCGACTCGAGCGGCTCACACGCGCGCGGCCGGGGGACCGGAGGATGGGCTGGACCATGCTGGGCCCGCATCGCGCCCGGCTCCGCTGCACGATCGGCGGCGAAGAGCTCTCGGACGGGGCCTCGCGCGGGTATTCCAGGCTCTATTCGATTCTCCTGCGCCTCGCGCTCGCGCGGGTCTTCGAGGAGCGGCAGAGCGAGCCGCCCGTGGTGCTCCTCGACGATCCCGAATCGGAGCTGGATCCGCGCTGGATCGGCCGGGTTCTGAAGCTGGTTCCGGAATCGAGCCAGGTGCTGGTGACCGCGTGCCGCCACCTGTCCGAGACGCCGTCGCGCTTCCGGACGCTGCCGATCGAGCAGGCGCTCCCGGTGGGAAGCGCCGCATGAGGTCCCGAACGGTCGCCTCTGCATTCGAGACGGTCGGCACGGTCCTGGACGAGGTGTTGCGCGGGCTCAAGCTCGAGACGCGGTTCGCCGCGGCGGAGGCGACCGAGCGCTGGAGCGACGTTGTGGGACCCGAGGTGATCGCGCGCACCCGATGCGTCGGAGTGCGCGACGGGGAGCTTCTGATCGAGGTGCAGGGCGCCACGTGGATGGGGCACCTCGCCGTTTTGAGGCAGGGCATTCTGGAGCGGATGAACGAGACGCTCGCGGCCGAGAAACGGCTTCGCGCCATACGATTCGTACCCATGCGATCCAAGGAGGAAATAAAGCGGTGAACGGACCCCGGGAGGAAGCGGCCACGATGGCGCCGACCCAAGAGGGACATTCCTACGACGCGCGGAACATCCAGGTCCTGAAGGGGCTGGAGGGTGTCCGGAAGCGGCCCGCGATGTACATCGGCTCCACCGGCCAGAGCGGACTCCATCACCTCGTGTACGAGGTCGTGGACAACTCGGTCGACGAGGCGCTGGCAGGCTATTGCACCGAAGTCCACGTCGTCATCCACCCCGACTCCAGCGTCACCGTGGTCGACAACGGGCGCGGGATCCCGGTGGACATTCACCCGACGCAGAACCGCCCGGCGGTCGAGGTCGTCATGACCACGCTCCACGCCGGAGGGAAGTTCGACGAGAATTCCTACAAGGTCTCGGGCGGGCTCCACGGGGTCGGCGTATCGGTCGTGAACGGGCTCTCCGAGTGGCTGGAGGTGGAGGTGCGCCGCGGCGGAAAGCGCTACCACCAGCGGTACGAGCAGGGCGAAGTGAAGAGCGACCTCAAAGTCCTGGGCGACACCGAGCAGACGGGCACGACCGTGACCTGGAAGCCCGACACCACGGTCTTCGAGACGGTGGACTACAGCTTCGACACGCTCTCGCAGCGTCTCCGCGAGCTCGCGTTCTTGAACAAGGGCATCCGCATCACGTTCCTGGACGAGCGGACCGGCAAGAAGCACGATTTCCAGTACGAGGGAGGCATCTCCTCCTTCGTGAAGTACCTGAACGAGAACAAGACCGTCCTCCATCCGGCGCCCATCTACCACACCCGGGAGAAGGATCGCGTGACGGTGGAGTTCGCCGTCCAGTACAACGACGGCTACGTGGAGAGCGTCTTCTCCTTCGTGAACAACATCAACACCGTCGAGGGCGGGACGCATTTGATCGGGTTCCGCGCGGCCCTCACGCGGACCATCAACAGCTACGCCGAGCGTGAAGGGCTCACGAAGTCCCTCAAAGAAGTCACGCTGGGCGGCGAGGATGTGCGCGAGGGACTGACCGCGGTCGTGAGCGTGAAACTGCCCGATCCCCAGTTCGAGGGGCAGACCAAGGCCAAGCTCGGGAACACCGAGGCCAAGGGCATCGTGGAATCCGCCGTGGGGGAGGGGCTCCGGAACTACTTCGAGGAGAACCCGCAGGTGGCGCGCAAGATCGTGGAGAAGTGCATCACGACCGCGCGCGCGCGCGAGGCCGCGCGGAAGGCGCGGGACCTGGCCCGGCGGAAGAGCATCCTGGATTCGGGGTCGCTCCCCGGGAAGCTGGCCGATTGCCAGCTCACGGATCCCGCGTTGTGCGAGATCTATCTGGTCGAGGGGGACTCGGCCGGCGGCTCGGCCAAGATGGGCCGCGACCGGAAGAACCAGGCCATCCTGCCCCTCAAGGGCAAGATCCTGAACGTGGAGAAGGCCTCGCTGGACAAGATGCTCTCGAACGAGGAGATCCGCACGCTCATCACCGCGCTCGGCACCGGGATCGCCGAGGACTTCGACGCGGACAAGGCGCGCTATCACAGGATCATCATCATGACCGACGCGGACGTGGACGGGGCCCATATCCGGACCCTCCTCCTCACGTTCTTCTTCCGGCACATGAAGGCGCTGATCGAGCGTGGCTACGTCTACATCGCCATGCCGCCGCTCTACCGCGTCCAAAAGGGGAAGGCGATCCACTACGCCTACGACGACGCCGAGCGCGACAAGTGGTTCGAGGAGCTGGGACGGAAGGGAATCACCCTCCAGCGCTACAAGGGGCTGGGAGAGATGAACCCCGACCAGCTCTGGACCACCACGATGGATCCCGCGAACCGCACCATGCTCCGGGTCAAGCTCGAGGACCTGCCGGAGGCGGAGCGGATGTTCACGGTGCTGATGGGGGATCAGGTCGAGCCGCGGCGCAAGTTCATCGAGGAGTACGCGGACTCAGTCCGGAATCTGGATATCTAGGAGGAGAGAGTGATCGATGGCCACGCGAGATAAAGAAGTTCCGATCTACATCGAAGACGAGATGCGGAACTCCTACATCGACTATTCGATGTCGGTCATCGTTTCGCGCGCCCTCCCGGACGTTCGCGACGGCCTGAAGCCGGTCCACCGCCGGGTTCTCGTGGCCATGCGAGAGCTGAACCTGCTCCACGACCGGCCCTTCCGGAAATCGGCCAAGATCACCGGAGACGTCACCGGCAATTACCACCCGCACGGCACGGTCGCGGTCTACGAGACGATGGTCCGCATGGCGCAGACCTTCTCCATGCGCTACCCGCTCGTGGACGGCCAGGGGAACTTCGGCTCGGTGGACGGCGACGCCCCGGCGGCGGAGCGCTACACCGAGGCGCGGCTCACCGAATTCGCGGAGGAGATGCTCCGCGACATCGAGCGCGACACGGTCAACATGCGGCCCAACTACGACGAGTCGCGCGAGGAGCCGGTGGTCCTGCCCTCGGCGGTGCCGAACCTCCTCGTGAACGGATCCTCCGGCATCGCGGTCGGGATGGCGACCAACATTCCGCCGCACAACCTCGGCGAGACCGTCGAGGCCATCAATTACCTCGTCGATCATCCCGACGCCGCGCTCAAGGATTTGCGGAAGTTCATCAAAGGACCGGACTTCCCGACCGGCGCCATTGTGTACGGG
>DASQBE010000064.1:0-2145 GCA_035635355.1 Binatia bacterium
CCTCGTCATCGGGGGAGACGACGATGGCGCGCTTCATGCCATCCAGTTGCCCGCGCGGGCGGACAGCGCCCTCTTCTCGCGGGACGGTGTCTCGGCGCGCACGCCCTGGGCCGAGTTCTCGGGCAACCGAAGACGCACTTCGGTGCTGGAGGACACGTTCCAGGGAGCCGTGGTCCAGGCCCCGGCGCTGGAGCGTGGCTCGGTCTACTGCTTCCCCAACCCGGCCCACGGCCAGGACATCGGCCTGGCCTACACGCTGGGCCAGGGGGCGAGCTCGGTTACGATTCGGGTCATGGACCCCATGGGAAACGAGGTCCAGCGGCTCACCGGGCCCTCGAGCCCGGCGCAAAATGTTGTGAGAATCCCGGTTCGGGATCTGGCCAGCGGGGTATACCTCGTACGCGTCGAGGTCCAGGGTGTGGGGGCGGACAACGTGGTCTTCGGCAAATTCGCCGTTGTCAAGTAACGTAGACGGAGCTATAATTCATTGTAGTGCAAGTAGCTTCCGTCCGGTTCAGGGGACCCGAATACTGATCTCCCGTCGATTCGCGCTCGCCTTCTCGGCCATTCTGGCCGTTTTCCTGTGTTGCCCTCGGCTGGGTCGAGCCTCGTCCGTCCTTGATTTTGATCCGGCCTCCCCGCGGGAGATTCTGCTCGCGCAGCGGGCGATCGCGGATTCCGTATCACCACCCACCATGACCCCGCCGGTCGCGCCCGCGAATGGTACCGCGGCCGAGGAGATGAACCCGAAGGGGCACAAGTCGGCTGGGAAAGCCTTCCTCTTGAATCTCGTCGTTCCCGGCGCCGGATATCTCTACGCGGGGCAGAAGCGCGGGTACGTGAACCTGGGGCTCGAAGGAGTGGCCTGGGTCGCGGAGCTCTACTATCACGACCGCGGCAGAGCCAAGGAGAAGGAATTCCAAGGCTATCTCGACGGCCACTGGAACTATGCGAAATGGGATTCGATCGACAACGCGAATGACCCGGTAAACCATCCGGCATCCAAGGCATTGATCGACAACTTCTCGGTGAACAACCGGCAGCAGTACTACGAGGACATCGGGAAGATCTCCACGTACTGGTCCGGCTGGGACAGCCAGGACGACCGAAATTTCTATCGCGGAATCCGGGCGCATAGTAATAATTTCCTGAGGAACGCGCACACGGCGGTCGCGGGGGCGTTCGTGAACCGCATCGTGAGCGCGGTGGACGTGCTGCGGGTGGTGAAGAACAGGAGTCACGCGGCGCTCGGCAAGGATACGAACATCCGGTTCAAGATGCGCACGAGGCCTTTCTCGAGGGACAATGCGTTCGGCTTCGTCGTCACGAGACATCTCTACTAGGAATACCATCCTCCTCGCGCTGACCCTGTCGGCCGCGCTCGCGGCCGCGGCGCCCTCGTTTGCCCAACCCAGTCTGGACCTCCGCCGGTCGGATGTCGCGATGACGGGGGTGCTGGCGTTCGCCCAGCGCGCCGATTCGGCCGAGACGATCACGCCGCCTCCTCCGAGGACCGAATCGGAGGCCCGGCGCACGGTGAACCCCAGGAAGGCGCTCCTGCTCTCCCTGCTCCTCCCGGGGGCGGGGGAGACTTATTCGGGCCACAAAGGGCGCGCGACGGGGTTCTTCGTCTCGGAGGGCGCGATCTGGGCCAACTTCGCGGCGTGGGAGGTCGCGGGGCATCTCCGGAGGAACAACTACATCGAGCAGGCGCAGCTCAATGCCGGACTTGGAACGAATTCGGGGTCGGACGACTATTGGAGACTGGTCGGCGCCTACACACGCTCGAGCGGCTCGGGGCCGGATTCCTACGAGGACGCGCTGCGCCGCGACGCGCGCAACGAGTTCCCGACGGATCCCGCCGCCCAGGATGCCTGGGTGGCCCAGCGCCTCCCCACGGGAGATCGCGCGTGGAACTGGAGCAGCGCCGCGTTGCAAGAGAGCTATCGGGCGACGCGCCAGAACTCGAGCCGCGCCTTCAGCCGCGCCAAGTTCTCCTTTGCGCTCGCGATCCTGAATCGGATCGCCAGCGCCATCGACACGCAGATGCTCCACCGGAGCGACGCCAAGGACCAACAGTCGAGGGCGACCGATCGAGGCGAGCTCTTTCTCCTCACCGACATGACCGCCGACGGCGGTGGAAGG
>DASQBE010000065.1:0-4752 GCA_035635355.1 Binatia bacterium
GCGCTCGACGAATCGGACCAGATACGGATCCTGGGTCACCATGAAGGTGGTGATCGAGATCCGCTTGCGGCGGCACTGCACGGCCTCGTCCAGGGTCTTGTTCACGATCTTGGGATCGAGGCCGAACGCGTTCTTGTAGAGGCGCCCGCCCTCCAGAATGGCCGAGGGCTTGCCGTCCGTGATCATGAAGATCTGCTTGTTCGCGTGCTTCTGCCGCGCCAGGATCCGCTGTGCCAGCTGGAGCGCGGCCCTGGTGTTGGTGTGATAGGGACCGACCGAGGCGTAGGGAATGTCGCGGATCTTCACCTCCCAGGCGTCGTCCCCGAAGAGCACGACGTGGAGCGAGTCCTTGGGATAGCGCGTCAGGATCAGCTCCGCGAGCGCCAGCGCGGCCTGCTTGGCCGGCGTGATCCGGTCCTCGCCGTAGAGGATCATCGAGTGGCTCACGTCGATGAGGAGCGCCGTCGCGCAGGATGAGGAGTGCTCGCTCTCGAAGACCTCGAGGTCGTCCTCGGTCAGGTTGATCCCCTCGTCGCCCCATTCGCCGCGCCGCCTGCGGACCGAGTTCCGCACGCTCGAGAGAAAGTCGATGTCCGAGACGTTGTCGCCGAACACGTAGGGCCGCGTCTCGGTGATCCTCTCGCCTCCCGATCCGGTCCTCGGCACCCGGTGCTCTCCGGGCGAGTCCTTGGAGAGCGCGCTGAAGATGCGGTCCAGGGAATCCTGCCGGATCATCCGCTCCCCGCGGCGGGTCAGCACGTTCTTCCCGTTCACCTCCTGGATGGCGTCCTGCTCTTTCAGGTGATTCTTGAAGTCATCCATCGTGAACTTGGGGTTGAAGAACCCGAAGCGCTCGCCCAGCTCCTCGAGGGCGCGGAGCGCCTCGTCCACGTTCCCGTCGGTCATGAGGAGGAGACGGTTGTAGAGCGAGAGGAGGTTCTTGAGGAAGTTGATGTTCTGGGTGAGACGCTCGTCCCACTTGGAGTAGCGGAAATCCACCTAGTCCTCGGCTTCCTCGGGCTTCCCGAGCATGGTGGAGAACATGTCGGTGTAGGCGAGCGCGCTCGTGTCCGTCCGCTCCTTGGCGAGGATCGAGTTCTGGTGGAGCGCCTCCAGGACGAACTCCATCGCCGTCGGAACCTCGATCGCCTCCTTGATGCCGAGGTAGCGCTTCGGCAGCTCCTCGAGCCCGGTCACCTGCGCCAGCCGCTGGTGAAACTCGCGCGTGGTGAGCTCGTCGGAGATCTCGACCCGCTTCCCCTGGGCGAACCAGCGGAAGATGGGGTCGTACTCGGAAGCGGCGCCCTCGTTCTTCTCCTTGGCCTTGTAGGCGTCGGGGAAGTGCTTCGCGAAGACTTCCTTCACGGCCTTCCCGAGGAGGTGCTTGGCCACCGCGACCGCGCCCTCCTGCTCCCCTTCGTAGACCAGCTCGACCTTGCCGCTGATCGAGGCGATGCCGTTCTGGAGGTCGCAGATCCGCACGGCCTGACGGCGCTCGCCCGTGCGTATCGCGCGGCGCTCCGCGTTCGAGATCAGGTTCTCCATCAGGGAGATCGTCATGCGCACGCTCACCCCGGAGCCCTGGTCCACGTAGGAGGACTTGCGGGCCTGAAGGGCCACCGTCTCGACCAGCTCGCGGATGTAGGCGGGCACCACGACCTCGATCCCGTCCCCGCGATGGGTCCACGCCTCCTGCTCGGTGACTTTCATGGCGTCGTCGAGCGTGTAGGGATAGTGCGTCAGGATCTGCGAGGCGATCCGGTCGCGGAGCGGCGTGATGATGTTGCCGCGGTTCGTGTAGTCCTCGGGGTTGGCCGAGAACACGATCTGGATGTCCAGCGGCAGCCGGATCGGAAATCCGCGGATCTGGATGTCTTTCTCCTCGAGGATGTTGAGGAGGCCGACCTGGATCCGGGGCTGGAGATCGGGCAGCTCGTTGATGGCGAAGATGCCGCGGTTGGTCCGGGGCACGATGCCGTAGTGCATGACCTCGGGATCGCTGTAGGAGAGCCGCTTGTTCGCCGCCTTGATGGGATCGATGTCGCCGATCAGATCGGCGATCGTGACGTCGGGCGTCGCGAGCTTCTCGCGATAGCGCTCGTCGCGGTGGATCCAGCGGACCGGCACCTCGTCTCCCTCGGCGGCCACCCGCCGCTGGCACGAAGGGCAGATGGGGTTCAGCGGGTCGTCGTTCAGCTCGCAGCCCTCGATCGCCGGCGTCCATTCGTCGAGGAATCGCGTGAGCTGGCGAAGGATCCGCGTCTTGGCCTGGCCGCGGAGGCCGAGCAGGATGAAGTCGTGCCCGCTCATGATGGCGTTCTCGATCTGAGGCAGAACGGTCTTCTCGTAGCCGACGATGCCGGGGAAGAGGTTCTCGCCCCGCTCGATCATCCCGACGAGGTTCCGCCTCATCTCCTGCTTCACGGTGCGCGGCGTATAGCCGCTAACTTTAAGCGCCTTTATCGTTTCCGGTTTCTTCATGGGCTGCTCGTGCTCTCCTTCCGGGGTGGGGACCTGCGTCTCACTCCCACAAGGGTAAACCCCGGCGGGGCCGCCATCAAGGGGCGCCGCCCACCGTCCCCGCCGCTTCTTCGAAATAAATGTTGATTTTAATGGGCCAAATGCCGAATAATATTAGGTAATGAGTGCGTTACGCCTAACAAAACACGAAGCCAACGCGACCCTCGACGTCATCGATCGAAAGATTCTCGCGCTGATCCAGGACAACGCCAAGCTCTCGCAGGCCGAGCTGGCCAAGGCGGTTGGGCTCACGGCGCCTTCGGTCAACGAGCGCATCCGGAAGCTCGAGCGCGGGGGCGTGATCCGGGGCTACGTCGCTCTCCTGGACGAGCGGAAGCTCGGCCACGACATCACGGCATTCGTCGAGATATTCATCGAACATCCGAAATTCGAATCCGGTTTCATCGAAGCGGTCGCTGTCCTGGACGAGGTCCTCGAATGCCACCACATCACCGGCGAGTTCTCGCTTCTCTTGAAGGTAAGGGTGCGGGACATGGCCGCGTTCCGGAAGCTCCTGATCGAGAAGCTGAACACGGTCCGGGGGGTGCGCCAGACACGCACGCTCATCGTCCTGGCCACCGCCAAGGAACAGCTCCGGATCAAGATCGATTCCGAATGACACCACTCAGTCCGAAAGGAGCCTCTTGATGAACCCGACCCTGGCCCCCTCGACGGCGCGGATCGCGCCCGACAAGGTCCACGAGACCATCGCGAAGCGCATGCTCGCGGACGGATTCGACTTCGTCCTCGATCTGGAGAAGAGCGAGGGCGTCTACATCTATGACTCCCGCCACGGCAAGCGCCTCCTCGACTTCTTCTCCTTCTTCGCGACGAACCCGGTCGGGATGAACCATCCCGCGATGAAGACCCCGGACTTCACGGCGAAGCTCCTGCGCTCGGCGCTCCACAACCCGTCCAACTCGGACGTGTACACGGTCGAGATGGCCGAGTTCGTGGAGACGTTCGGGACGCACGCCATGCCCGCGTATCTGCCGCATCTCTTCCTCGTCGCGGGCGGCACGTTGGGCGTCGAGAACGCGCTCAAGGCGGCCTTCGACTGGAAGGTCCGCAAGAACTTCGCGCGCGGCCATCGTGAGGAGCGCGGGCATCAGGTACTCCACTTCGAGCAGGCCTTCCATGGCCGCTCGGGTTACACGCTCTCCCTGACCAACACGACCGATCCCCGCAAGACCGCGTACTTTCCGAAATTCGACTGGCCCCGCGTCCTGAATCCCAAGGTCCGCTTTCCGCTTCACGAGGACAGTCTCCGGGATTTGAAGGCGCGCGAGGCGCTTTCCATCGCGCAGATCCGGACCGCGTTCGAGCAGAACAAGGACGACATCGCGGCCATCATCATCGAGCCGATCCAGGGCGAGGGCGGCGACAATCACTTCCGGAAGGAGTTCTTCCAGGAGCTGCGCCGGATCGCGGACGAGTTCGAGGCGATGCTGGTGTTCGACGAGGTCCAGGCGGGGCTCGGGCTGACCGGGAAGATGTGGTCGTACGAGCATTACGACGTGAAGCCCGACATGGTCGCCTTCGGAAAGAAGACCCAGGTGTGTGGCTTTATCTCCAGCGCGCGGATCGACGAGATCCAGGACAACGTGTTCCACGTCTCGAGCCGCCTCAACTCCACGTGGGGCGGAACGCTGGTGGATATGGTCCGCTCCGCCCGCTACCTCGAGATCATGGCCGAGGAGAAGCTCCTCGAGAACGCCGCCGCGCGCGGCGCGGAGCTCCTGGCCGGCCTCGAGGGGATGCAGCGAGAGTTCCCCGACCAAATCTCGAACGCCCGCGGCAAGGGCCTCATGTGCGCATTCGACTTGCGTGATGGCAGCCTCCGTGACAAGGTCATCGGGAACGCCTACGAGCAGGGCGTGATCGTGATCGCGTCCGGTCCCACGTCGATCCGGTTCCGCCCGCCTCTCGTGGTCTCGAAGGAAGCGATCGCGGAGGGACTCGAGAAGCTTCGCTCGAGCATCAAGAAGTCCATCGCGGGGTAGCGTTCGCGAGGATTGGATCCGCCGGGCCGAGGTATCGTTCACGTGCGGATGGCACATCGAAGAAACTACATCGCCGTGCTCGGGTTCCATCCGGGCACGGTGTTCTTTTTGTTCCTGCTCGCGGCGCGCGCCGCCCTCGCCGCACCCGCGACCCCCGGCGCCATCCGCTTCGTGGATGGCGTCGCGTACCCACGCACCCAGGCCGGCATCCAGGCCGCCCTCGATGAAG
>DASQBE010000066.1:0-7665 GCA_035635355.1 Binatia bacterium
ACGGAGTGAATTACCCACGCACCCAGGCGGGGATCCAGGCCGCGCTCGACGAAACGTCGATCGCCGGGGAGGGCACCGTCTGGGTCTCCGACGGCGACGCGACCCTGGCTTCCGGAGTCACGGTTCCAGCCTCAACCACACTCCACCTGGGGCGCGGTCACTTCACGTTCACCGGCACCTCGGGATTCCTGCTCGGGAACAAGTCCACTCTGGAGGGACAGGGCTACGGCTCCACCTGCATCGTCGCGGGGCCAAAGTTCGTCGGACGGCTCGTGGAGAACGCGGACACCACCGGCTCGCAGGAGTCCTGCCGCCTCGTGAACCTGGAGATCGACGGCGCCAAGGCGAGCGGGGCGCGCGTGGACGCGGGAGTCCACATCAAGCGCATCTACGTCATGACCACCGTCCGGGACGTCTCCGTCCACGATTGCGCCGGGAACGGCGTCCGGATCGAGGGAACCGACGCGAATTCCGTGGGGCAGCTCGTCGTCGACAACGTCTGGGTGAACAACTGCGGCGACTACAACTTCTACATCAACTCCGCGGCCCGGAACATCTGGCTGAACGACTGCAGCTCCGAGCGTCCGGGACGGAACACCGCGGGGCTCTACATCAACGGGACCACCACGAGATCGGGGCAGAACGTCGGGTGCCGCGTCTCCGGCTTCTACACGGAGATCGCGGACGGCATGAGCCCCGGCATTCTCGTGGACGGCGCGGCTAACGTGGAGATCGATGACTACACCGCCGTTGCCCAGCGCGCCGGCATGAGGGCCGGCGTGGAGGTGAGGAACAGCGCTTCCGGGATCCACGGCTTCTCGCCGGCCAACCTGACCATCCGGAATCTCTGGGCGGACAGCGACACGCTGGTCCTGGACCGGGCCAACGGGGTCACGATCACGGCCGGCGCGGATCCGAAGCGGAATCCCTACAAGGGCGTGGCGTGGTACACCTCGCCCAAGGCCTCGGGCAGCTCCCCGGTGAACGGGTACAGTGGGTATGGACAAATCGTCGGGATCCAGCCGGGAAAGCTGGGGCCAAGGATTGTTTCCGCGCGCAGCGTCGCGCCGCATCCGGACGGCTCGGCGTTCCTGGTCACCGGCGTCGCGACGGTGAGCACGATCGCCGGATCGGATTACTTCCTCTGGAAGGTCACGTACTTCGTGGCCGGCACCGCGGTCCGGTTCGACTCCACGGGGAACATCCGGCTCAGCGCGTCGGCGGGGGATTTCGTGGGCAACGCCGCCGGCGGCTACGACATCCTGGGGCTGATGTGGGACGGCCGGCAGTGGAACGAGGTCTCACGCAGCTTGAATTGACCGACCCTTTCGCGCCGGCAGCTTTCTGGTAGCCAGCGCCGCGATCCACAGCACGATCCCCGCCATCCAGAGCGGCGCGCCCGGGCTCACCACGTCGAACGCCAGCCCCCCGAGGAACGGACCCACCGCGCGCGCGAGGCTCCCCAGCGATTGATAGATGCCCAGAATTCCTCCCTGCTCGTCGGCCGGTGTCGCGAGCGAGACGAGCCCCGAGAGCGAAGGCGTCAGCATGCCGCTCGCCACGGCGATGAATCCCATCACGAGGAGAAAGATCGCAAGCGGCGGGCGGAGGCCCGCGGTCACGAACGCGAGGCCCATGAGCCCCATGCCGGCGCGCACCAGCGCGCGCTCCCCGAACCGGCGCGCGAGCGCGCCCACGATCCCCATCTGCATCGCGGCCGCGACCACGCCCACGTAGGCGAAGAGGTAGCCGATCTGATGCGGGCCCCAGTGGAAGTACCGCTGGCAGAACAGGGCCAGGATCGCCTCCATGCCCGCGAAGCAGAGGGTCGCGGTGAAGAAGAGTCCGAGCACCGTGCCCACGACGGGGCGCCGCAGCGCCTCGCCCATCGTCGCCCGCTGACGGCGCCTCGCCGCCGCCTCCGCGCGCACCTCGGGCGGCAGCGATTCCCGAAGGCGGAAGAAGGCGAACACCGCGGCCGACAGGGCCAGCGCGGCCGAGGCGTACGCGGGGGCCGCGAAGCCCCAGCGGCTCAGGATCCCCCCGAGCGCCGGGCCGAAGATGAATCCCATGCCGAAGGCGGCGCCGATCAGCCCCATTCCTTTCGTGCGGTTCTCGGGCGTCGTGGTGTCCGCCACGTAGGCCTGCGCGGTCGAGAGGACGGCGCCCGCGACCCCCGCGAGCATCCGTGACGCGAAGAGTAGCAGGAGGGAGTGGGCGGCGGCGTAGACGAGGTAGGAGAGGGCCGTGACCACGAGGCTTCCGATGAGCACGGGTCTTCGCCCGATGCGGTCGCTCAGCCTTCCCCACAGGGGCGCGAACAGGAACTGGCAGAAGGAAAAGGATGTCGTGAGGAGGCCCACCACGATCGCTTTGGCGCCGTAGGTCTCGGCGTAGTAGGGCAGGAGCGGGATGATGATCCCGAAGCCCAGGAGATGGATGAAGACGGTGAGAAAGAGTATGGCGCGCGACGCCTGGGAAGCCGGGGGCGTGGCGTCGAGGGGCTGCGTCACGGCGGGAGTGTACTATACTCCGCGCGTGCCCTCGCCTCTCCGCCGATCCTTCTACCGCCGGCCCACCCTGACCGTGGCGCGCGAGCTTCTGGGCTCGGTGCTCTGCCGCCGCGTGAGAGGGATCACGCTGCGCGGGCGGATCGTCGAGACCGAGGCCTATGTCGGAGAAGAGGACCTCGCCTGCCACGCGCGCGCGGGCGTGACGCCGCGCACGCAGCCTCTCTACGGCCCGCCGGGGATGGCCTACGTCTACCTCACGTACGGCATGCACCACCTCCTGAACGCGGTGACCGAGCCCGAGGGAAGGCCCGCCGCGGTCCTGATTCGCGCGCTGGAGCCGATGGAGGGGATCGAGTGGATGGAGCGGGCCCGCGGCCTCACGAAGCGGCATCTCCTGGCCTCGGGACCGGGGAAGCTGGCGCAGGCCTTCGGTCTCGACCTCGCCTGGAACCGTGCCGATCTCTGCGCCGGGGACCTCTGGATCGAGCCGGACGAGGCCGTGGCGGACCCGGCGGTTCAAACTTCATCGCGCATCGGCTGCCAGAACGTTCCCGAGCCCTGGGCCTCGATCCCCTGGCGTTTCTACGTAGCCTCATCCCCGCACGTCACGCCGGGCCGGGCCTCGCGGAATCTCCTGGTGACAAACGCGCGGGAATTCGGGAATAATCGTGCCTCACGCGCCGGAGCCCGGCGCACCCACGGAACACCTCACCGCTGAGGGGAACTCCATTGTCCGGCTTTCTCACCGAAACGAATCTGATGTGGCGCGCCCGCGCGCGTGAGGTTGCCGAGAAGGTCGTGCGGCCGCTCGCCGCGAAGTACGACCGGTTGCAGGAGTATCCCTGGGAGATCAAGGAGGCGATCGCCAAGGCGGGCCTCATGGGCGTCTGGATCCCCGAGGAATACGGTGGTTCCGGCGGCGGCGTCATCGACCTCTGCATCTGCGTCGAGGAGCTCTCCCGCGCGTGCGGCGGCGTCGGCGTTCTCTACGCCGTGAACGCGCTCGGAACCTTCCCGGTCCTGGTGGGCGGCACCGAGGAGCAGAAGCACCGCTTCCTGCGCCCCATCGCCAAGGGCGAGAAGCTCATCTCGTTCGGCCTGTCGGAGAAATTCGCCGGCAGCGACGCGGCGAGTCTCCACGCGACCGCCGTCAAGGACGGCGACTTCTATGTCCTGAACGGCGAGAAGAAGTGGAACACCAACGGCGGCGCCGCCGACATCTACACCGTCTTCGCGGTCACCGATCCCGAATCCAAATCCCGGCGCACCAGCGCGATCATGGTGGAGAAGGGGACGCCGGGGTTCCGGATCGGCAAGATCGAGGACAAGATGGGGATCCGGTGCGTCCCGGTGGTGGAGATCCATTTCGACAACTGCCGCGTTCCCGCGAAGAACCTGCTCGGGGAAGTCCCCGGCATGGGCTTCAAGCACGCCATGGCGACCCTCGACAAGGCCCGCCCCGGCGTCGCGGCCCAGGCGGTCGGGCTGGCGCAGGGCGCCCTGGAATACGCGATGGTCTATGCCGGATACCGCGAGCAGTTCGGCGCTCCGATCTCCTCCTTCCAGATGATCCAGGCGATGCTCGCCGACATGGCCACGAAGACCGAGGCCGCCCGGAACCTGGTCTACGTCGCCGCCCTGGCGGTGGACACCGCAGCGCCCAACGTCTCCAAGCTCTCCGCCATGTGCAAGCTCTTCGCCACCGACACCGCGATGGAGGTCACGACCGACGCGGTGCAGATCTTCGGCGGCTACGGCTACATGCGCGACTATCCCATCGAGAAATACATGCGCGACGCCAAGATCACCCAGATCTACGAGGGCACGAACCAGGTCCAGCGCATGGTGGTGGCGCGCTCGCTGGTCAAGGAGTCCCTCGGGCTCAAGCACTTGCTGAATTTCATTCCCAAGGAGATCCAGACGGGGGTCAACGACCCGGAGACGCTGAAGCGTCTCGCGGACGAGGCCAGGCGTCTCGCCGAAGAAACCGCGGGCGCGCTCCCGACCCACAATTCATGATCCTCGGAGCCTGAGGAGGGGAACGTTGGAATCCACCATGTTGGACCGCACGGCGACACTCAAATCCGGGGACCAGGCGCCCGACTTCACCCTGGCCGACCAGAACGGAGCCAAGGTCACGCTCTCGTCCTTCCGCGGCTTGAAGAACGTGGTCCTGGTCTTCCATCCGCTCGCGTTCACCTCGGTGTGCGCGATCCAGATGCCGGGCTACAGCAAGGAGCGCCAGTCGTTCGATGGCCTCGAGACGCAGGTGCTCGGGATCAGCGTCGATTCGGTGCCCACGCACAAGGCGTGGGTCGATCATCTCGGGGGGATCGAGTATCCCATCCTCGCCGATTTCTGGCCGCACGGCGGGGTGGCCAAGGACTACGGCGTCCTCCGATCGGAGGGTTACTCCGAGCGGGCGACGTTTGTGATCGACAAGAAGGGAATCATCCGCCACATTGAAGTACACGAGATCGGCAAGGTTCCGGATCGGGCGAAGCTGCTCGAAATTCTGAAGACCCTGAGATAATCGAACCGATGGCGCGTATGGGTTGGGCAACCCACCAAGGTCCGACTGGACCGCGCGGGCGAAGGGCGACGGCGCAAGCCGTCGCCCTCGCTCTGATGTTCGCGCTCGCGTTCGTAGCACTCGCCGGCTTCGCGGCGATCGCCAAGGCCAAGACGCCCCCGCCCCCGATGGGGAAAGCGGACGAGAAGGCAGCCGCCGTGGCCGCCCAGCTCGACAACGCCCTGGGCGGCATGTCCGCCTGGGGATCGGTCCCCTACGTCCGGTTCGACTTCGTCGTCGTGAAGGACGGGAAGGAGGTCGCGCGGTTCCGCCACTGGTGGGACAAGCGACATGGCATGGACCGGGTGGAGGGCCCCGACGACAAGGGACGGATGGTCGCGGCCATCGTGAATCTCCAGACTCGCACGGGAAAATCCTTCACCGCCGGCCTTCCGGATCGCGATTCCTCGGAGGTCGCGGCCCAGGTCGATAATGCGTACCAGCGGTGGGTGAACGACAGCTACTGGCTCATGATGCCGTTCAAGGTCCGCGATCCAGGGACCAACCTCAAGTACAGCGGCGTGAAGAAGGGCTCGAACGGGGTGGATTACGAAGTCCTCGAGCTGACGTTCGACAAGGGCGTGGGCTTGACGTCCGGCGATCACTACTGGCTCTACGTGAACCCCAAGACCCATCTCATGGATAAGTGGGATTATCTGCTGGAGAGCATGAAACCCCCCGCCGCCTCGGCGACGTGGGAGGGCTGGACCAAGGTCGGCCCGGTGCGGTTCTCCACGATGCACCACTTCCAGGGCAAGCCCGCGCATCTTCAGTTCGAGAACGTGGCCACGCCCTCGAGCATGGACGAGTCCATCTTCACGGACGCCCGCCCGAAGTACTGAGCCCGCCCCGAAGCCTCCCCATTCGTTTCCGAAACTTCCCCAAGCTGCGACCTTGAACCTGGCCGTGGCACGAATTATTATGCGGCCTCGGAGAAGCGGTTCGCCTCGTCTCCCAATGGGGGCTCATTCATGGCTGGGAAGCGCTCGGGTAAGAGGTCTAAGTCGAGTAGGCCCAATAAGATAAAGAAGCGGACTTCCGCCGCGAAGCGGAAGCCGAAGGCCGCCGCCCGCCCGAAGAGCAAAGCCAAGCCCCGCATCGAGTCGAGGCCGAAGGCCCGTTCGAAACCAAAACAGCCCGCCACGCCCAAGTCCAGGCCCGAGGCCAAGCACCCGGCCCGCGTGGCCCCGTCGCCGGCCGCGATGGAAGGCGGGATCAAGATCTCGAGGATGCCCGCGGGGGCGATCCGCGGCGTGGCGGCCAAGCAGGCCGTGAAGGGCAGGGGCAAGCTCATGGCGCGCGGAGGATCCGATCGCGCGCCCCAGGGACTCCTCGAGTTCGAGGACGGCCCTCCCGCCGCGGAGCTTACCCGCGATCCCTCGCTGGGCCCGCTTCCCCCGATGCCGAAGAAGCGCCGCGGCAAGGCGGGCCAGCTCAACATGCTGGATTTTCCGGGCGATAGCCTGACGGTCGGGATGCAGGCGCCCGAGTTCTCGCTGCCGAGCACGCTGGGCCGCCGGGTAACGCTGGCCGAATTCCGGGGCAAGCGCGTGATCCTCTACTTCTATCCCAAGGACGACACGCCCGGCTGCACGATGGAGGCCTGCGGATTCCGCGATTCGTTCCCGCGCATCGAATCCAAGGACGCGATCGTGCTGGGCATCAGCCTCGACGACGAGCTGAGCCACGAGCGCTTCGCCCAGAAATACAGCCTTCCGTTCCCGCTCTTGTCGGACAAGGACGCCGCGGTCTCGCGTCAGTACGGCACCTACAAGGAGAAGAGCCTCTACGGGCGGAGCTTCTGGGGAATCGAGCGCACCACGTTCGTGATCGATCGTGAGGGGAAAGTCGAGCACGTCTTCCGGCGCGTGAAAGTGGAGGGTCATGCCGAAGAGGTGATGGCTACGCTCGCACTCTAGTGCGCCGCACCAAGATCATCGCGACCGTCGGTCCCAGCTGCGTCGACGCGGCCGTGCTCACGCGGATGATCCGCGCCGGGATGGACGTGGCCCGCCTCAATTTCTCCCACGGTAGCCGCAGCAGCCACGCCCGGGCCATCCGCTGCATCCGCACGGCGGCCGCCACGGTCGGGCGCCCCGTCGGGCTCCTCCTGGATCTGCAGGGCCCCAAGCTTCGCGTCGGAGAATTTCGCGGCGGGTCGGTCTATCTGAGGCAGGGGTCGAAGCCCCTCGTCACGAACCTCCGCTCGAAGGGAACCGCCGAGCTCATCCCCGCCGTCTACTCCGGCCTCATGCGCGACGTCGCGGTCGGCGACCGGGTGCTCCTGGACGACGGGAAGCTCGAGCTTCGCGTGATCCGGAAAGAGCGCCGGGGGCTTCGCTGCAAGGTGGTCGTGGGGGGCCGACTGGCCGACCACAAGGGGATGAACTTCCCGGGCGTGCGCCTGAGCGCCGATTCTCTCACCGCCAAGGACCGCGGGGACCTGGCCTTCGGGCTCCACATGGGGATCGACTTCGTGGCGCTCTCCTTCGTGCGGAGCGATGCCGACATCTTGAAATTGAGGCGGCTCCTCCGCGGGGCGAAGCACCCGCCGATGGTGATCGCCAAGATCGAGCGGCG
>DASQBE010000067.1:0-7711 GCA_035635355.1 Binatia bacterium
GGCGTGGGCCTCGACGCGATCGACGCGGCACTCCATGCGGACGGCGCCCGCGCGCCCTCC
Source organism: Binatia bacterium (assembly GCA_035635355.1). Lineage (GTDB taxonomy): Bacteria > Eisenbacteria > RBG-16-71-46 > SZUA-252 > SZUA-252 > WS-7. The sequence goes on from DASQBE010000067.1 coordinate 61, forward strand.
CTGGCGCGCGCGGTGGCGCTGACCGGCGGCGGAGCGCTCGCTTTTCACAGGAACGACTGGGTTCGAGGCGAGGCGTATTGCGACGAGGCCCTCGCGATCTTCACCGACATCGATCATGCCCCGGGAATGGCGGAAGCATGGGTCGCGCGGGGGAACTTGGCGCTCGGCCAGGGCGACTACGCCACCGCCCGCTCCCACTACGATCGCGGGCTCGCGAAGTACCGTGAGGCCGGCCATCGGCGCGGCATGGGAGTCGCGCTCAGCAATTCGGGACGCGCCGCGGAGCTCCAGGGGGACGACGCGGCGGCCTCCCGACTGTACGAGGAGGGGCTGGCCCTCTTCCGCGAGGTGGGGGACCTGAGCTCGACCGCGCTCCGGCTCTCGTCCCTGGGCGCCCTGTTTCTGCGACTCGGCGACCCGATCAAGGCGCGCGAGCGCCTGGTGGAGTGCCTTCAGCTCGTTCTCGAGCTGAAGGAGATGCGCGCCGCACACTTCGCTCTGGAGCGATCCGCCGCTCTTCTCGAGGGTTCCGGCGAGGCGCGCGAGGCCGCGGTCCTGTGCGCGGCGGCCGAGATCTCCTCCGAGCGAGCCGGGTCGCCCCTGACGCCCCGGGAGCGCACGGAGCGGGACGCGCTGACCGGTCGACTGCGCGGAGCCCTGGGGTCGTCCTTCGAGGAACGATGGCTCATGGGCCGCGCGCTGGGGTTGGAGCAAGCGCTGGCGCGTGCGCGCGCGCGGCTCGAGGCCCCGGACGGCGCTCCGCGCGGGAAGGACAAGGATTCCACGGCCAGCCTTCTCGAGGATATTCGCGGCGGGGACGCGGCCGCCACCGCGCGGCTCGTGAAGCGCTACCTTCCGATCCTGCGTCGCTGGGCTCATGGTCGGCTCCCCGCCAAGGCGCGAGACCTCGCCGACACGGACGACCTGGTGCAGGTCGCGCTCATCCGAGGTCTCGCCAAGCTCCAGGGATTCGAGCAGCGACGGACCGGGGCATTTCTCGCCTACATGCGCCAGATCGTGCGGAATCAGATCCGTGATGAGATCCGGAGACCGGGAAGGGAGCGGATCGTCGAGATCACGGGGGATCTCCCGGACGGAGGACCGTCACCCCTCGAGGAGGCGATCGGTCGAGAGTCGCTCGAATGCTACCAGGCGGCGCTGCAGACGCTGCCGGCGAAGCAGCGCCAGGCTGTGGTGATGCGCCTGGAGATGGGGTTCAGCTATCGCGAGATCGCGGAGACCCTGGGCCAGGGGACCGAGGAGAGCGTGCGGATCTCGGTCCGGCGCGGGCTGGAGCGCCTGCGGCAGCGTCTCCCGGAATTCCGATCCTCCGGGGAGTGATCCGCCGCCGGCGTTCCCGGTTGGAAGAATTGGTGGCGGCGCAGGGATTCGAACCCCGGACCAAGGGATTATGATTCCCCTGCTCTACCAGCTGAGCTACACCGCCATTGGGAGACAGAGGTTAGCCACGCGGCCCTCCCCTGTCAAGGCGGGCACGCCCCGCACGCCCCGTTGACGACGCCAGTCGGGCCTCGTATACTCGCAAACTACTATTTGTAAGCCGGTTTCACCGGCGCACCGGCGCCTTCAGGGAGATCTCCAGACCTCATGTCTCGAAATTTCGTAGGGGGGTTGTTTCTCATCCTCCTCGCGGGCTCGACCACACCCTCTTGGGCTTCGGATATCCAGGGCTCCGGAGGAATCGGCGCGCGCGGGGGCACGTTGATCTTCACCCAGGACGTACCGACCAAGAGCCAGGCCACGCCCCGCCTTCTGGGCGACCTCGTGTTCACCTACGTCTGGACCGACCACGTTTCCTTGGACATGACGGCCGGGTACGGATGGAACCGGCTCCGGAGCGACACGCCCCAGTTCTACGCCGTGACGACGACGCCGATCACGCTGGGCGGCCGTTTCTTCCTGCGCGACGGGAAGGTCTGGCGCCCGTACGTCGGCGCGGGTGGCGGCGTGTACGTCTGGTCGGTGCTCAATCAGGCCCTCAGCGCCGCAAAGGACCCTCTGACCTTCGAGGTGCTGAGGCGTGCGCGCCCCGGCTTCTACGGGGTCGGGGGGATGGAACGCCGGATGTCGAAGCACATCAGCATGACGGGGGATGTGGGGTACCATTACATCCTGGCCAAGGACCTGGTCCATTTCCCCAGCGGCTACAACCGCGACAAAGCCTACGCCCAGGTCCGCGTAGGCGTGACCTTCTACTTCTCGCTCAGCGAGAAGATCGATACGGGGCTCCCCGAATAGGCATGAAGACCATCGCCGCGCCCGGAACCAAGATTCAGCCGGCCCGAGGGGCCGAGCCGGAGACGCGCGTGGGGTCGGAGCCCGCGCTCACGTTCGACGACGTTCTGCTTCTCCCCGGCTACTCCGAGGTCCACCCGAGGGACGTCGATATCACCACGCAGCTCACGCGTGAGATCACGCTGAACGTCCCGATCGTGAGCGCCGCGATGGACACCGTCACCGAGAGCGCACTCGCGATCGCGATCGCGCAAGAGGGCGGAATCGGGATCATCCACAAGAATCTCCCCGTGGCGGAGCAGGTCGAGGAAGTGGACCGGGTGAAGCGCTCCGAGAGCGGGATGATCGTGAACCCCATCACGCTTCCACCCGATGTGCCCATCAATCGCGCGCTCGAGCTGATGGAGAAATTCCGCATCTCGGGCGTGCCCATCACCGAGGGCAAACGCCTGGTCGGCATCCTCACCAACCGCGATCTGCGGTTCGTTCGCGGGAAGGACCTCAGGGTGAAGGACGTCATGACCCGGGAGAACCTGATCACCGCGCCCGTGGGGACCACCCTCGAGGAAGCGGAGCGGATTCTCCACCAGAACCGCATCGAAAAGCTCCCCGTCGTGGACGAGAGCTTCCAGCTGCGCGGGCTCATCACGGTCAAGGACATCCAGAAGCGGATCCGCTATCCCCGCGCCTGCAAGGACCACCTGGGACGCCTGAGGGTGGGTGCTGCGATCGGGGTCGGGCCGGACAATCTCGATCGGCTGGAGGAGCTGGTCCGCGCGGGCGTGGACGTGATCGCCATCGACAGCGCCCACGGGCATTCGAAGGCCGTGCTGGAGACGACCCGGGCGGCCAAGAAGAAACATCCCAGCGTCCAGCTCATGGTCGGGAACGTCGCGACCGCCGAGGCGACCCGCGACCTGATCGAGGCCGGCGCGGACGCGGTGAAGGTGGGGATGGGCCCCGGGTCCATATGCACGACGCGCGTCGTCGCGGGCATCGGCGTGCCCCAGATCTCCGCGGTACTGGAATGCGCCGCCGCGGCCGCGGACGCTGGCGTGCCCGTCATCGCGGACGGCGGCATCAAGTACTCCGGGGACCTGGTGAAGGCGCTCGCCGCGGGCGCCCACTCGGTCATGCTGGGAAACCTCCTGGCGGGAACCGAGGAGAGCCCCGGGGAAACCCTTCTCTACGAGGGACGCACGTACAAGGTCTACCAGGGCATGGGATCCCTGAGCGCCATGTCCAGCGGGAGGGGAGACCGCTATTTCCAGGAAGGCGTGAAGGACCTGAAAAAGCTCGTCGCCGAGGGGATCGAGGCGCGCGTGCCCTACAAAGGCCAGCTCGCGAACGTGATCTACCAGCTCGTCGGAGGGCTGAGGGCCGGCATGGGCTACTGCGGTGTCGGCACCATCGACGAGCTGCGCACCAAGACCCGCTTCATCCGCATCACTCCAGCAGGGCTCCGCGAAAGCCACCCGCACGACGTCACGATCACCAAGGAAGCTCCAAACTACGAGATTCGGTAGCTAGCGCTCGGCGCCTTTCGGCGCGAGCAGCGCGGCAACCGCCTGCTCCAAGTCCTCCAGATCTTCGTACCGGCCCCGATAACGCCCATCCGGATCGATCAGATACGCCGTGCCCGCAACGGGCACGCCATAGAGGCGTCCGACAGGATGTTCCCAGAACGCGTGCCCCTCAAACCACACGGGCCAGGGCTCGCGATGGGCTACTTCGAACGCGAGCAGTTTCTCTCGCTCTTGGTCGAAGGAGATGCTCAGGATTTCCAGCCCGCGCGGATGCAGGCGATCGTAAAGCGCTCGCAAAGGCGGAGCCAGCTTCTGGCAGGCCGGGCACCAGGAGTCCCAGAAATAGACGATGACGGGATGACCCCGGTAGTCCGAAAGACGCACGCGGCGGTGATCGATGGAATCGAAGGCGAAATCGGGTGCCATATCGCCTACGTCCGCGCGCCGCTGCTCCTGCTGGCCGGGAATCGCGCGGAGCGAAATCTCCGATCCGTCCCGCGCCACTTGGGTGACCTCGAATAGGGTCTTCCCGATCTGGGTGGGGACACTGAACGGCAGGAATTCCGGATCGGTCGGATCCACGGTGACCGCCCCGTCCCCATCACTATCGATAAAGACACCGTCTCCGTATTCGGTGGTGTACAGACCGTCATTGTTCCCGTCGAAGAGGAACGCACGACGAGGGACTCCGTCCGCCGTGATGACCCCGGTATTCGCGTACACGCGCTGGAGCAGGTATCGAGGCAGCGTGTCCGGAGGCGCCAGAGGCTCCAGCACGATGCGCGTTTTCCAGGAGACTGGGATGGAATCCCCGCCCAGTACGGCCGTCCAGGCCAGGTCCACGAGAGCCGCGCGGGACCCAGGAGGCGTTGGGTAATCATAGAGGTGGAGCGGGCTCTCATCGTCGAGACGAGCGTTGAGGTTGAGATCGCACCAGAGGGACTCGGGGCGCCCATCACGGTAAGTGGCGGCAAGAGGGACGTGGTGCATGGCGTACCACGACGGATCGCTCGGGAGCCTTCGCATGATCTGGCCGAAGCGGAGGTCACCGCCCGCCGTACGCGGCTTGGACCGCATGGCTTGGGGCGTGAACGTCGCAAACTCCTGATTCTCGATCTCGACATTGGCGACCGTCCGAGACATCCGAACCACCATGGGTTCGGGCTTCGTGTCCGCGTGAGTCGCAGGGGACGTCAAAGCCGAGCATCCCGAAAGAATGACGAGGAAAGTCCAGGCGCGTCGCATGGCGTCTCCTGTGGACGTGGGAGGGCACAGGGCCCTCCCACGCGGGTGTACTCCAGAGAGGAACCGCCTACGAGTGGATGCAGGCGTTTCCAAAGGCATTACAGTGGCAGGTCGGAAATCCGGGCCCGCCGGCGCACGGGCCATTGGGCGGCGCGTCCTCGCAGAACCCTAAGCTGCAGCAGCAGACGGGGACGGCCTTGGTCAGGAGGTCGCCCTTTCCGACGTAGGGGTCATAGGTGCCAGGCTTCGTTCCAGGAGAGGTGCCGGTGGAAGGGGTGTGAAGGGTGGTGAGGACGAGCGGCGCGGCGCCAGCGGGGGCAACCAGAAGAATGCCGCAACACGACGCCAGGACGAGAACAACCAGAAGAATGCGCATGATCGCCTCATGGGGTTCAGGTCTGAGGACGCGGCTTGAGTTTCAAGCCGCGGATAGTGAACGGAGCGAGTCGCGATTGGGCGGCGCACGCGCTGTTGACGGGATCGAATCCATGAAAGGTACTCTACCGGGGGTCCGTCTCGCGTTTGTCTCCTCGCGCGTCTCCTTCGCGTCTCGATGGGGGAATCGACCGAATCACATGGACGAACGAATCGAGCACAAGAGCGCATTCAGAGGCGTCTCCGCGTCGTCTCCATGCGCGTCTCGTTCAACGTTCCAATGAATACCCCGAGAACGCGGCCGCCCCGCCGGGGGGACGGGGCGTGTGGAAGTGGCCGCGTTCAAGCACTGGGGGTGCGTGCCCTCCGGGGGTGAATCGGTCGGGGGACGAAGGGCACGCCGGGGATCGTGGCTACCCGCTAGGAACCGCCCGCGGGAAGCGAAAAGTGAAAGTCGGGTGAGAGCTGCCGGATCTCGCGGGCCAGTCCCCGCATCTGCTCCAGGAGCTTCCGCTCGCCGGTCTTCTTCCATTCCGAATAGGCATCGAGCAGGAGGTCCTGCATCTCGCGGAGCGACTGCTCCTTCGCGTCCTCGTCCACCTTGCGCTCGAGCCGGATCACCTGCGCCTTCTTGAACCGCTTCGAAATGCTCCAGTACTCGCCCTTCATGTGCGACAAGAGCTTGTGGTAGCGCTCGAGGCCGAGGGTCAGCTTCTCCAGCACCGACGCGATCGTCTCGGCCGGGTTCTCGAGCAGCTCTCCATAGGTGTACGTGAAGTGGTACCAGTTCGGGCTGCGGCCCACGTCCGCCTCTTCGCCCGGCAGCATGCCGTCGCGACGGCTGGGGACGTGCGGCCCCAGGTGCTCGAACACGCCCACCGAGATCAGGAGAAGGTCGCTCGGCGTGCGAAGGATCAGATACTTGAGCGAGCCGCGGCTCGAGTTCGCCAGCCGGCGCCACGCGCCCACGTCATAGCGTGAGAGAAGGCGCGTCCGGTCGGCCGGGAGCGGAACCTGCGCTTCGAGCTGATCCCGGAGCGCGGTCAAGTAGGCGTCCACGTCTTCCTGGGGCAATGGGTCGCCGTTCTGCGGCGTCCCTTCCGCCTTCGTGAGGAGAAGGCAGTTCATCGTGAAGTAAAGAGTCGGCTGCAGCTTCCTCTGCCCGATCTTGGTCGCGAGATACTTTCGCGCTGCCGACATAAGTGACTCCCCGTGTTACGAGCTTCCTGCTCTGAACACCTCAACCCACTTCCGATCTGGTCTTCTGCATCGGCCGTGCCGTGTCTCAGCCGCATGGGATCGCGCCGGGGTAACTCATAGAGGCACATGGGATTCGTCAGGCGAGGGCCTCGGTTGGCGGCGCGCGCACCGTGGAGGAATTGTCACGATGTGGCTTGAAGAGACCCTTATCGAGGGTGGAACCACCCATTCCTCCAACAGGTCGCGATGCGATTTGCGTGGTTACGAGCCTTTTGCAATGGGCGCGGGCCCGTGCGCAAGGCCCTGCGGTGACGTTCCCCCGGGGCGATTATCGCGAGGGCAGGCAAGGTAGCCCTCTGCTTAAGGTTGCGGGGCGGACTCGGGGCAGACCGGTGGCACGTTCCTTGCGATTCCTCTCGGTTCGCGACAAAGACCCCATGACAGCGCAGCAGACTCAACGAGGGCCGACAGAACGATGAATCTCGGAACGAGGGGCGCGCTCACATTCCGACTGGGTGACTATTCCTTCGCCGTTCGCGTCGAGGAGGCCGGCGGCATTCTGGACGCGGAACGGCTCGCGCAGCTCCCTGGTGTCTGCGATCCCGTAGCCGGCGTGGCCGCGTTCCGAGGGGAAATGGTCCCCGTGGTGGACCTCGCCTCGTACCTGGGTATCGAGGCGCCGGTGGCGGTAGGCCCCCGTTACGCGCTCGTGCTGACGCGGGGCCCGGACCGCTTCGCGCTCCTGATCCCCGAGATTCCGAAGCTGATCCCGGGCCGCGAGCTGCGCGAGGCGCCCCCCGACAGCTCCAATGCGGAGCTGGGGGACCTGTTCGATTCGATGCTGGAAAACGACCAGGATCATTTCCACTGCCTCAATTATTGGCGGATCTTCGAGACCATCATTCCTCCCGCTGGCTCTTCCGCCGGGAGACCGACACCCATGGAGCGGGGGAATTAGCATGCCGGCGGGAAGAGACTTTCGGGAAGACGACGCGCCTCCGGGGCAGTCCTCGCCTCCCCCGGCGGTTCTGATCACCCTTGCCGCGGCG
>DASQBE010000068.1:0-32356 GCA_035635355.1 Binatia bacterium
ATCTCGCAGGCGCGGTTGGCCAGGACCTCGTTCATGTTCATGTGGAAGGAAGTCCCGGCGCCCGCCTGGTAGGCATCCACCACGAAGTCCTTGTCGTGCTTTCCCGCCAGGACCTCCTCGGCGGCCTGCACGATCGCCTCACCCTTCTTCTTGTCGAGGGCTCCGACCTCCATGTTGGCGCGGGCGGCGGCGATCTTGATGCGCGCCACCGCCCGCACCATCTCCACGTGGAGCCGCTCGCCGCTGATGGGGAAGTTCTGCACGGCGCGGGCGGTCTGCACGCCGTAGTAGGCCTCGGCCGGCACCTCGAGCGCGCCGAGCGAGTCGCGCTCGACCCGGGTTTTCGGCCGGGACTTCACGTCAGGCATGGAGCTCCTCGAGGTGGGGGCGCCCGGGCATTTCCACGACGGGCCGCCCCCAGATTCGCGCGAACGCCTCGCGCAGGCGCGCCTGGACCTCGGCGCGCGGCGGGGCCGTGCCCAGGAGGGAGCGCATCGAGGTCACGCCCAAGTCGCGAAGGCCGCAGGGGTGGATCCAGTCGAAATGCGAGAGATCCGGATCCACGTTGAGCGCGAATCCGTGCAGCGTGATCCAGCGGCGCACCGCGACGCCGATCGCGGCCACCTTGCGGTCCCCCACCCAAACGCCCGTGTGGGGGGCGCGCCTTCCCGCGCGGATGCCGTAGCCGTCCAGGGTTCCGATCAGGACCTCTTCCAGATCCCGGAGGTAGCGATGAAGGTCGCGGCCCGAGGGCAGGCCGGAGAGCTCGAGGATGGGGTAGGCGATGATCTGGCCCGGGCCGTGGTAGGTCATGTCCCCGCCGCGCTCGACCGGAATGATCTCGACGCCGCGCGCGGCCAGTAGGGCCGGGTTCGCCCGGAGGCTCGAGGCGCTGCCGGCGCGCCCGACCGTGAGAACCGGCTCGTGCTCGGCGAAGTAGATCGCGTCCGTGGAGGCGGCGGAGGCGCGGGCCGAGACGGCGCGCCGCTGGAACTCGAGCGCTTCCCGGTAGGGAATCCGGCCCAGGTCATACGCCGCGATCGGCGGGATCATGAGCGCCTCAGATGGAGTCGAGCAGCCAGCTCTCGGGATCTTCGAGAAGCTCCTTCACGCGGTGGAGGAACTGGACCGCGGGGGTCCCGTCCACCAGGCGGTGGTCGAAGCTCACCACGAGCGTCATCATGTTGCGGATCACGATGCGGTGATCGCGCACGACCGGGCGCTCCTGGATCAGGTGCACCCCCAGGACGCCTGATTCCGGATAGTTGATGATGGGGGTCGAGGCGGTCGCGCCGAACATGCCCGCGTTCGTGATCGTGAAGGTGCCGCCCTGGATGTCGTTCAGCTGGAGCTTGTCCGCCCGCGCCCGGCTCCCCAGATCCTCGATCTCCTGAGCCACCTGCAAGAGCGTCTTCCGGTCGGCGTCGTGCAGGACGGGCACGATGAGCCCCGAGTCGCGGTGCACCGCGATACCGATGTTGTAGTACTTCTTGTAGTGGATCTCGCCGCTCTCGGTCATCGAGGCGTTGAGCATCGGATACTCGTGCAGGGCGCGCACCACGGCCTTCACGATGAAGGGCATGTAGGTGACGTTGACGCCGTAGGTCGCCTTCACCTTCTCCTTCAACCGCGCGCGCAGCGCGACCAGCGCCGTCATGTCCACCTCGTCCCACGTGGAGCAGTGGGCCGCCATGTGGCGGGCGCGGAGCATGTTCTCGGCGATCTTCTTCCGGACGTTCGTGGCCTGGACGACCTCTTCCTCGCGCGATCCTGTCTGCCCGAAGGACGGCCCGGGAATCGGCTTCAGGGGCTGGGGCGCCGCCTGCGGCGCGGGCGCTCGACCGGGGGCCTGCCCGGACGGGGGAGCGGAGGGCGCCGACGCGGCCACCCGGCTTCCTTCGATGTGGCTCAAGACGTCTTCCCGCGTGACGCGGCCGCCCATGCCGCTGCCGCGGATGCGCGCCACATCGAGGTTATGTTCTCTCAAGAGCTTCCGGACCGCGGGGGAGACGCGCTGCTCCTCCCCGTTCATTCGCTCGGCGACCGCGGTGCCCGCCCGCTCCGGGGCCGGCGAGGGAGAGGGAGCCGCGGGTCGGGGATCGGGCTGGGAAGGCGCCGGCTTGGGGGCCGCCTGCTTGGCGCCGCCCTGGGGCATGGATTCGCCCTGGGCCAGAATCTGGCCCAGCTCCTGGCCCACCTGCGCCACGGTGCCTTCCGGGATCGTGATCCTGCCCAGCGTGCCCGCGGACGGCGCGGGAAGCTCGATGTTGATCTTGTCGGTGATGATCTCGACGATCGGCTCGTCCTTGGCGATCGGGTCGCCTTCCTTCTTGAGCCACTTGCCGACGGTACCCTCGACGACACTCTCGCCCAGCTGCGGCACTACGATCGTGACCGGCATCCCTTCCTCCGACTCAGGTCCCGGGTGACCGGGCTAGTAAGCGACGGTTTCGCGGATCGCCTGGGCGATCCGATTCGCGTCGGGGAGATAGGCTTCCGCGAGCGTGGGCGCGAACGGCTCCTGCGGCGCGTCGGGCGGCGACACGCGCCGCACCGGAGCGTCCAGGAAGGAGAACCCGTCCTCGGCGATCATCGCGCCGATCTCGGCCCCCACCCCCATCGTCTTGGAGCTCTCGTAGACCACCACCGCGCGCGCCGTCTTCTCCACCGACTCCAAGATCGTTTCCTTGTCGTAGGGAAGGAGCGTGCGCAGGTCGATCACTTCGACGTCGATGCCTTCCGCCGCGAGCTTCTCCGCGGCCTCGAGGGAGCGGTGCAGCATGAGCGCGTAGGAGATCACCGTGACGTGCTTTCCCTCGCGCACCACGGCGGCCTTCCCGAGCGGCACCGTGTAGTCGCCCCGGGGAACGGGCCCCTTGATGGTGCGGTAGAGACGCTTGTGCTCGTAGTAGAGCACCGGGTTCTGCCCGCGGAACGCGGATTTCAACAATCCCTTCGCGTCGTACGGGGTCGACGGGGTGACCATCACGAGGCCGGGGCAGTGCATGAACCAGGATTGATTCGCCTGGGAGTGGAAGAGCCCGCCGCCCACGGCGGCGCCGTAGCAGCAACGGATGACCATCGGGCAGGTGAACATGCCGCCCGAGCGGTAGCGCATCTTCGCGGCGTGCTCCACGATGCCGTCGACCGCGAGCGAGATGAAGTCGTCGAACTGGATCTCCGGCGAGGGGATCAGGCCCGCGATCGAGGCGCCCACCGCGCCCTGCACCAGGAAGTTCTCCGAGATGGGGCTGTCGATGACCCGCATCGGCCCGAACTTCTCGTAGAGCCCCTTGGTCGCCTTGAACACGCCGCCGTAACCGGCGATGTCCTCGCCGATGAGGAAGATGCGCTCGTCGCGCTCCATCTCCTCGCGGAGGCCCTCGGTGATGGCCTCGATGTACGTCATGGTCTTCACGTCGGAGGCGATGGCCCCCGGGGTCGCTTGCGCCACGTCCATCTTCATCGCTGCTCGATCTCCCTTGGTGTCGCGCCGTAGGGCCGGCTCTTGAGCCGGGCCTTACGCCGCGCTTCCGCCGCCTGGGCCTCGCGCTTCTCCTCCTCCGTCTCGAGGAGGAGCGGAGGCACATCGGCGGGGCGGCCGTTCTCGTCGACCGCCACGAACGTCAAGTACGCCGTGCTGGTTCTCCGGCGTTCTCCGGACATCAGATCCTCGCTCTGCACGTCGACCCGGATCTCCATGGAGGTCCGGCCCACGAACGTCATGCACGCCGAGATCACCGCGATCTGCCCGACGCGGATCGGCGCCAGGAACGACACTTCGTCCATGGACGCCGTCACGGCCTCGATGCGGCAATGGCGGTGGGCCACGATGGCCGCCGCCAAGTCGATCCAGTGAAGCACCCGTCCGCCGAGGACGTTCCCCATCGTGTTCGCGTCGTTCGGCAGCACGAGCTCGACCATCTCGACCCGCGTTTCCCGCGGGCTCTTGCCCCGGCGATCCTCAGAGCGGGGCGTACACGTCCTCCAGGATCTCGTGAGGCTCGGGGTGCGGGCTCTTCTCCGCGAACTCGATGGCTTCCTCGATCTCGCGCTCGATCCGCTGGAGCGTCGCCTGCTTGTACGATTCATCGATCACGCCGCGCTCCATGAGAATCTTCTCGAACCGCGGAACGGGATCCCGCTTCTTCCAGTACTCCAGCTCCTCCTGCGTCCGATAGTTCGCGGGATCGATCTCGGAGTGGCCGTACCAGCGGTAGGTCTTCATCTCGATCAAGGTCGACCCCTCGCCTCGCCGCGCGCGCCGGATCGCATCCTGAGACGTCTCGTAGGTGGCGAAGAGGTCGTTCCCGTCGATGGTGACCCCCGGGAAGCCGTACGCTCTCGCCCGCTCGGAGACATCCTCCACCGGCACCCCCAGCGACGCGGGCACCGACTCGGCCCAGAGGTTGTTCTGGACCACGAACACGCAGTTGAGCTTGTGGATGCCCGCGAAGTTCAGCGCCTCGTGCCACACGCCGTTCGACGTGGCGCCCTCGCCCACGAAGCAAACCGCCACGTTGTCCTTCTTCTGGATCTTGTAGGCCAGCGCGCACCCGGTCGCGATCACGGTCTGCGCCGCGATCGTGGAGGCCGGGGTGATGATGCCGAGGGGCTTCCATCCATAGTGGCAGGGGTGCGACTTGCCCCGGTCGGGGCTGTCCTTCCGCGCGAACAGCTCCGCCATGATGTACTTGAGCGGCATTCCCTTCGTGATGGCCGCCCCCAGCTCGCGGTGCTGGATCCCGATCGTGTCCTCGGGCCGGAGCCCGTAACAGGAGCCCACGACGGTGGCCTCCTGGCCGACGGCGCTGAAGTAGGTGCCGTGGAACCGGCCCTGCTTGAAGAGCTTCCGGCAGCGCTCGTCGGTTGTGCGGACGAGGTTTAGGTAGTAGTAGAGACCCTTCAGCTCATCGTTGGTGACCGGCATGCATCCTCCTCGAGCCGTCCTGATCGCCTCGGCGCTTCGAGGCAGCGAAGGCGCCGAGCCAGAGCGGGTTACGGTACCACACCGCGGTCCCCCCTTCCAATGGGCATCCAACCCCCGCGCGAGGCATCGTAAGGAGAGGTAAGACGCCTATTTTCATTTCGATTCGGCGCTCGCGCTGCTATGATTCTGCGCCCAATCCCGCACCGGTTGTTCCGGGTATCTGCCCACGGAGTCTTGGATGACGAATGCCACGATAACGGAGTCCCTCATCTTGGACGCACTGCGCTCCGTGATGGATCCGGATTTAGGGAAGGATATCGTTTCCCTCAACTTCATTCGTAACATGAGGATCGAGGAGGGGATCGTTTCCTTCGATGTGAATCTCACCACCCCCGCCTGTCCGGTCAAGGAACGCCTCCGGGAGCAATCCCGCCAGGCGGTGCTCTCCAAGGTGCCCGGCGTGAGCGACGTCCGGGTGAACATGACCGCCGAGGTGAGGCGGCCACCCGCGCCCGAGACGAGCCGCATCCGCGGGGTGAAGAACATCGTCGCGGTCGGGAGCGGCAAGGGGGGTGTCGGAAAGTCCACCGTCGCCGCGAACATCGCCGCGTCGCTCGCGAACAGCGGGGCCAAGGTGGGGCTTCTCGACGCCGACATCTACGGACCGAGCATCCCCATCATGATGCGCTCCTCCGGCGAGCCCGAGATGAAGGACGGGACCATCCAGCCGGTCGTGGCCCACGGCGTGAAGCTCATGTCGATGGGCTACATGAGCGGCGAGATGCCGCTCATCTGGCGCGGTCCGATGGCCCACAAGGCGCTCCAGCAAAGCCTGCTGGGCGTGAACTGGGGGGAGCTGGACTACCTGATCGTGGATCTTCCGCCCGGAACCGGCGACGTGCACTTGACGCTGGTGCAGAGCGTCCCGGTCACAGGTGCTGTGATCGTCTCCACGCCTCAGGACGTGGGTCTCCAGATCTCGATGAAGACGCTCCGGATGTTCCAGCAGACCAAGGTTCCGTTGCTCGGCATCGTGGAGAACATGAGCTCCTACATCTGTCCGCACTGTGGCGGACGGGACGAGATCTTCGGGCACGGCGGCGCCGCCCGCGCGGCCGGGACCCTGGGCGTTCCGTTCCTGGGCGAGATCCCGCTCGACTCCGCCATCCGAAAGCACAGCGACACCGGGATGCCGGTCGTGCTCGCGGAGCCCGACTCGGTCTCCGCGCGCGCCCTCTCGGAGATCACGGGAAAGGTGGCCCAGCAGATCAGCATCCAGGCGTTCAAGACCATTCCCCTCACGATCATCGAGGAGTAGCGTGCTCACCTCTCCGGAGCAAGGGGCGACGCCCGCCGAGATCAGGAAGAAGGCCGGGGAAGGGATCGTGATCCGCTGGGAGGGCGGCCACTCGAGTACGTTCGGCGCGCGCTTCCTGCGCGGACGCTGCCCGTGCGCCCAGTGCGTGAGCGAGACCACGGGCCAGAGACTCGTGACGGACGAGCACATCGATCCCGGCGTCAGGATCGAGACCGCGCGCACCGTCGGGAACTACGCGCTCCACTTTTCCTTCAGCGACGGCCACACCACCGGAATCTACAGTTTCGACTACCTGAGACGCATCTGCCCCTGCGAGGACTGTGCATGAAGATCGAAACGACGCTGTCCGGGAGCTTTCCCAAGCTCCCGCTCGAGCCCGGCGCGCCGAACGTGCGGGTGATTCGGAACCGGATGGATCAGAGCAAGGCGACCGAGAAGGATCTCTCGGACGCGGCCCGCGAGACCACGCGCCGCATCGTGGCCTTGCAAGAGTCGGCGGGCGTGGACATCCCGGTGGGAGGCCAGGTGGCGTGGGACGACGCGCAGACCTTCTTCGCGCGCGGGGTCCCGGGGTTCACGATCGCGGGGCTCATCCGCTACCTCGACACGAACACCTATTACCGCCAGCCCGAGATCACCGGTAATGTCTCCTGGGCGCGTCCGGTCACGGTCGAGGACTACCGTCTGGCGCAGGGCATGGCGCACCGCCCGCTCAAGGCGTTTCTTCCCGGCCCCTATTCCCTGTACCGGTTCTCGCGCGACCTCCATTACAAGGATCCCAAGGAGGCGCTCGCGGCCGTCGGAGAGGCGCTGGGCCGCGAGGCGCAGGCCCTCGAGGAAGCCGGCGCCACGTGGATCCACTTCGAGGAGCCCTGGATCGGCCGCGCGCCCGCCTCGGAAGCGCCGCACGTGGCCGCCGCGCTGACCCCTCTGTTGCGCGGCCGGAGAGCGAAGACCGTGATCCACGTTCCGTTCCGCTCGCCCGCGGCGGTGTTCGGCGCGATCCGCGATCTTCCCTGGACCGTCCTCGGGCTCGACCTGGTCGAGGCGGCCGACGCGTGGGATCTGATTCCGGAGGTGCCGGCGGGGCGGACCGTCGCCCTGGGCCTCGTGGACGCGCGGAACACGCTCCTCGAGGATCCCGCGCGCGTCGCCGATAGCGTGCGCCGCGCGCGCTCGATGCGATCCGACCTCTCCTGGCAGCTCTGCACGACCGCGAGCCTCGAATACTTGCCGGTCGACCGCGCGGCGATGAAGGTCGCGCGGCTCACCGAGGCCGCGCGCCTCGCATCCGCGAACGGAGGATGATCATGCCGCGTGGGCTCTGGACCACGACTGTCGGAAGCTTCCCCAAGCCGCCCCATCTCGAGAAGGCGCGGAACCAGTTCGCGCGCGGCGAGATCACGGCGGACCAGCTCCGGGCGCTGGAGCGCGACGCCACGATCGAGGTGATCCGGTCCCAGGAGGAGATCGGGCTGGACATCCTCGTGGACGGGGAGCTCTACCGCGGCGACATGACCACGTATTTCGCCGAGCTGATGGAGGGATTTCAGATCTCGAACCCGGTCCGCTCGTACGGCAACCGCTACTACCGGAAGCCGGTGGCGACGGGGCCGGTCCGGCGTACCAAGTCCTGGACCGTGGACTGGTGGAAGTTCGCGCAGAGCCAGACCAAGAAGCCGGTGAAGGGGATGCTGACGGGGCCGTACACGATGATGGACTGGTCCTTCAACGAGCACTATCCCTCGCGCGAAGCGCTCGCCATGGACCTGGCGGAGGCGATCCGCGAGGAGGCGATGGCGCTGGCCGAGGCGGGCGCCACGTTCATCCAGGTGGACGAGCCCGCGATCTCGGTGCGGCCGGAAGAGCTGAAGCTCGCCGTGCGCGCGCTGGGCCGGGCGGTGGAGGGCGTCAAGGCCAAGACCATCACCCACATCTGCTACGGCGACTTCGACGTGATCTACCCGGCGCTTCTCGATCTCCCCGTCGACATGATCGACCTCGAAATGGCCAACAGCCGCTACGACCTCCTGGACCGCTTCAAGCAGCACCGGTTCACCAAGGAGATCGGCTACGGCGTACTGGACGTGCACTCGCACCGGATCGAGACGAAGGAGGAGATCAAGCAGGGCATCCTCCGAGGGCTCGAGATCTTGAAGCCGGAGCAGATGTACATCGATCCCGACTGCGGCCTGAAGACCCGCACGGTGGAGGAAGCGAAGGAAAAGCTCGCCGTGATGGTCGCGGCGGTCCGGGAGGTGCGGGAGGAGCGGGGCATCACGGCGTGACCGCGGAAACACCCCGGGATCTCTCCGGGCTCACGATCGATCGCGACGCGCCACCGCCCGAACCCGGTCCCGGCCGGCGCCTCACGCTCATCGCGCTCGGCGTCCTCGTCCTGGGAGCGCTCTCCTTCCTCGCGTGGCGGGCGACCCATCCCGCCACCCTCACCGTGGCCGTGGCGCGCGCCGAATCGCTGGGAGGCACTCCCGGCGCCAATGCCACCGAGATCCTGACCGCGAACGGGTACGTGGTCGCGCAGCAGCGGGCCTCGGTCTCGACCGAGGTCTCGGGCCGCCTGAGCCAGCTTCTCGTGGAGGAGGGCTCGCGCGTCACCAAGGGCCAGGTGCTGGGCATCCTCCAGAACTTGGACCAGAAGGCCTCTCTGGAGAGCGCCCGCGCCGCGCAAACCGCCGCGGAGGCGCGCGAGGCGGAGGCGCGGGTGGACGCGCGGCAGACGGCGCTCACGCGAGGACGCAGCGAGGAGCTCCACGCGCGCGGCCTCGTGAGCCAGGCCGAGCTGGATCAGGCGGTGGCGGCGGACGACGCGGCGCAGGCGCGCGTGAAGAGCGCCGCGGCCGACGCGGCCAGCGCCCGGGCGCGGGTGAGCTCGGCCCAGGTGGAGTACGACCGCACGTTCGTGCGCGCGCCCTTCGCGGGCGCCGTGCTGCGCAAGGAGGCCGAGGTGGGGGAGATCGTGAGCCCCCTTCCCTCGTCGGGCGGGCTGACCCGCGGGGCGATCGTGACGATGGCCAATCTCGCCTCGGTCGAGGCGGAGGCGGACGTGAACGAAGCCTACGTCTCGCGGGTGCACGAAGGAATGCGCGCGGAGGTGACGCTCGACGCCCTTCCGGACGAGCGGTTTCCCGCGCACGTTCGGCAGATCGTGCCGACCGCGGACCGCCAGAAAGCCACCGTGCTGGTGAAGGTCTCGTTCGACAAGCTGGATTCGCGCGTGCTTCCGGAGATGGGGCTCAAGGTGACGTTCCTCGCGGATGCCGCGAGCGCGGCCGCGGCCTCCGGAGGGGCGCCGGTCGCCGCGGCCGTGGCCATTCCGAAAGCGGCGGTTCGCGATGCCGAGGGACGCGCGGTGGTCTATGTTGTGGAGGACGGTCGCGCGAGGATGCGGGGCGTCTCGCCCCGGCCGCTCGGGCAGGATCGTGTCATCGTGAGCGGCGGCCTCGCTCCGGGGGAGATGGTGATCGTCCAGGCGCCGGCCGGGCTCTCCGACAAGAGCCGCGTGCGCGTGAAATGAGGACGGAGGACCGGTGGATTCGAAGAACGGCAATCTGATCGAGCTGCGCGGCGTCACCAAGGTGTATCACCGGGACCGGATCGAGGTGCCGGTGCTTCAGGGCATCGACTTGGCGATCCGCGAAGGGGAGTTCGTGGCCCTCATGGGACCGAGCGGCTCCGGAAAATCCACGCTCCTGAACCTGATCGGCGGCATCGACACGCCGACGAGCGGCGAGGTGCGGGTCGCCGGCGAATCGCTGGGGACCCTCAAGTCCTCGCGGCTCGCTTCGTGGCGCGCCCGGCACATCGGCTTCATCTTCCAGCTCTACAACCTGATTCCGGTGCTCACGGCCTATCAGAACGTGGAGCTTCCGCTCCTCCTCACGCGTCTCTCCTCCGCGGACCGGAAGAAACGGGTGACCTTCGCGCTCGGCCTGGTGGGCCTGGAGGGACGCGAGAAGCACTTCCCGCGGCAGCTCTCGGGCGGGGAGGAGCAGCGCGTGGCCATCGCGCGCGCCATCGTGGCCGATCCCACGCTCCTCGTGGCGGACGAGCCCACGGGCGACCTCGACGCGAAGAACGCCGCCGAGATCCTGCTCCTCCTGCAGCGGCTCAACCGGGAGCTCCAGAAGACGATTCTCATGGTCACGCACGACCCGCACGCGGCCGAGCGCGCGCAGCGGACCCTTCATCTGGACAAGGGCGTGCTGCAGCCGTGAAGTTCTTCCGGCTGATCCTCGCCAACCTCATGCGCTCGAAGCGGCGCACGTTCCTCACCACCTTCTCGATCGCCATCGCGCTCTTCCTCTTCTGCACGCTGCGCACCGTGATCACCTCCTTCGAGGCTTCGCTCCGCGCCTCCGAGGCCACGCGCCTCGTGGTGCGCCACGGCGCCTCCCTGGTCTTCCCGCTGCCGCTCTCCTACGAGGACCGGCTGGCCCGGGTGCCCGGCGTGACCGGCGTCACCTACGGAAACTGGTTCGGCGGCGTCTATCAGGATCCGAAGAACCAGTTCGCGCAGTTCGCCATGGACGTCCCGACCATGTTCGATCTCTTCCCGGACACGGTCCTCCCGGAGGACCAGAAGAAGGCGTTCCTGGCGGAGCGCACGTCCTGCATCGTCGGCCGCGCGCTCGCGAAGAAGTTCGGCTGGAAGATCGGGGACGCCGTGCCCATCCTCGGAACGATCTACCCGGGCGACTGGCGGTTCGTGATTCGTGGGATCTACGAGGGCCGGACGAAGGACGTGGACGAAAACACCCTCTTCTTCCACTGGGACTACTTGAACGAATCGCTGCCGCAGGGCCGCAAGGATTATGTCGGGATCTACTGGCTTCGGATCGCGTCGCCCTCCATGGCCGCGGCGGTGAGCGAGCGCGTGGACGACATGTTCCGGAACAGCTCCCAGCCCACCAAGACCGAGACCGAGAAGGCCTTCCAGGCGGGATTCATCTCCATGATCGGGAACATCCAGCTCCTCCTGACCATCCTGGGCTCGGCCATCGTGTTCGCGATCATGCTGGTGACGATCAACACCATGATGATGGCGGCCCGCGAGCGGACCACGGAGATCGCGGTGCTGAAGACCCTGGGCTTCTCGGACGGGCTGATCCTGCGCCTGGTGGGAGGGGAGGCGCTCCTCGTCTCGCTGGTCGGGGGGGTGCTGGGCTGCGGCCTGGCCGCGCTCATCTTCCACGAGATGGATTTCACGGGCGGAGGGTTCTTCCCGAATTTCCGCGTCCTCCCGGAGACCATCCTGGCCGGGCTCCTGCTCGCGGTGCTCATGGGCGTCCTGAGCGGCGTGGCGCCCGCCGTGTCGGCGGCGCGGCTCAGGATCGCCAACGCGCTGCGCAAGGTGGCCTGACGCCATGCGCATCCCGCTCGCCTACAACATCCGCAATCTGGCGGCCCGCCGGGTGAGCACGATCCTGACCGCGCTCGGGATCGGGCTCGTCTCGTGGGTGTTCATCTTCACGCTCGCCCTCGCGGGAGGATTCCAGTCGGCGCTCCAGACCACCGGCTCGCCGCAGAACGCCATCGTGGTCCGGAACGGGTCCACGGCGGAGGTGACCAGTATCATCGACCGCGAGTCGGCCGCCGCGATCGAGAGCCAGCCCGAGATCGCGAAATCGCCCGACGGGAGCGCGCTCGCCACCCACGAGCTGGTGGTTCTCTGGAACCTGCCCCGGAAGAGCGGGACCACCACGAACGTGGTGGTGCGGGGCGTCACCGCGAAATCGTTCGCCCTGCGGCCCCAGGTCCACCTGATCCAGGGCCGCATGTTCCGCCCCGGCCTCGAGGAGGTCGTGGTGGGAGCCCTCGCGCACGAGCGGATCGCACATTGCCTGGTGGGCGACAAGATCCGGCTGGCCGGGCACGAATGGTCGATCGTCGGCGTCTTCGACGCGCACGGAACCTCCTTCGACTCCGAGATCTGGGGCGACGTTCAGCTCTTCATGCCCGTCTTCGACCGCCCGGTCTACCAGAGCGTCACGTTCCGCCTCGACGAGCCCTCGCATTTCGGGGCGATCCAGAAGCGGCTCGAAGCCGATCCGCGGATGAGCGTCCGCGTCCACCACGAGGACGAGTTCTACGCGGCACAGTCCGCCACGCTCGCCGCGCTGCTCCGGGGGCTGGGCCTCTTCGTGACCCTCATCATGGCGCTGGGCGCGGTGTTCGGCGCGCTCAACACCATGTACGCCGCGGTCGGCTCCCGCACCAAGGAGATCGGCACCCTCCTCGCGCTGGGCTTCTCGCGCGGCGCGGTGCTCGTGTCCTTCCTCATCGAGTCGGTGATGCTGGCGCTCTTCGGCGGGTTCCTCGGCTGCCTCCTGGCGCTGCCGGTGAACGGCATGGCGACCAGCACGACGAACTTCGCCTCGTTCAGCGAGGTCGCGTTCCGCTTCCAGGTCACGCCCCAGATGCTCCTCGCCGGGATGATCTTCGCCGCCGTCATGGGCGCGCTCGGGGGATGGTTTCCCTCGCGGAACGCGTCGCGCCGCGTCATCGTCGAAGCGCTGCGACAGGCCTGATCCCCCCGCGTTGACCCTTCCCTCCGGCGTGTGATAGCGTCGCCGCCCATGACCAAGCCGAAGATCAAAGTCGGAGTCCGGGACAACCGCCTCGGACGCATCCTCGGGGAGCAGATCCTCGAGCTCCTGCGGCCCCA
Organism: Binatia bacterium; assembly: GCA_035635355.1. Classification (GTDB taxonomy): domain Bacteria; phylum Eisenbacteria; class RBG-16-71-46; order SZUA-252; family SZUA-252; genus WS-7. The sequence continues at coordinate 12,934 of DASQBE010000068.1, forward strand.
CGTGGGTTCCGCGGTCTTCTCGATCGTCCCCGTGGGGAATTCCTCCGGGCGCGGCCACGCGCACGTGTTGCGCTGGCCGGGCGCCATGCTCGAGCGCGCGCTGGCGGAGGGCGAGGTCGACATCGCGGTCCAGAACATGAAGGACGTATCGCCGGAGCTCCCGCCGGCCCTCGTGCTCGCCGCCGTCACCGAGCGGTTCACGCCCTTCGACGTGCTGATCGCCCGCGACGGCACGATCGTGGACGAGCTCCCCGAAGGATCGGCGGTCAGCGCGCACACGCCGATCCGGCGCGCGCAGCTCCTCCATTACCGCGACGATCTCTCCATCCTCGATTTCTCCGGGACCCTCGAGGAACGGATGAGGAAGCTGGAGCTGGGCGAGGTGGACGGCCTCGTGGTTTCCGCCTCGGCGGTCGAGCACATGGGGTACCAGGACCGCGTGACGGAGGTGTTCACGACGGAAGTCGTCGTGCCCGCGCCCGGCCAGGGCGCCCTCGGCATCCAGGTGGCCCGGGCGTCGAAGGATCTCCTCAAGGCGGTGAAGCATCTCGACGACTTGGTCGCGCGCGTGGAGATCGAGGCGGAGCGCGCCTTCCAGCGCGAGATCACCTCGGATCCCACGGTGCCGGTCGGCGCCCTCGCCAAGCTGGACGGATCCCGTCTGCGGCTGGAAGGCGTGATCGCCGACCGAGAGGGCCTCAAGGTCTACCGCGACGAAGAAGAAGGGAAGGCGGGCGACGAGGAGCAGATCGGCGTGCGGCTGGCGCGCCGGCTCCTCCTCGATGGGGCTCGCGGCCTCCTCTCCCCGGCGGAAAGCTCCCACTAGCGAACATGCTCGATCTCAAGCGGATCCGCACCGAGACCGATCGAGTGCGGGAAGCGATCGCATTCAAGAAAACGCATGCGGATCTGGACCGCTACCTCCTCCTGGACGAGGAGCGGCGCGAGCTCCTGGTCGAGACCGAGCGGCTGAAGCACGAGCGAAACGCGGTCTCCGAGGAGATCGGACGCCTGAAGAAGGCGGGACAGGACGCGGCCGACAAGGTCCAGGCGATGAAAGGGGTCGGCGAGACGATCCGGGAGCTGGACGCGCGGATCGCCGATCTCGAAGGGAGCCTCCAGAAGATCGCCGAATGGATCCCCAACGTGCCGCATCCCACCGTCCCGCGCGCCGAGGACGCGAGCGGGAACGTGATCGTGCGTGAAGCGGGCGCGATCCGGAACTTCGACTTCGAGCCCAAAGCGCACTGGGAGCTGGCCGAATCCCTGGGCCTCCTGGATTTCGAGCGGGCGGGGAAGGTCGCGGGCGCGGGATTCCTCCTCTTCACGGGGCGCGGCGCGAGACTCGAGCGCGCGCTCATCCAGTTCATGATCGATCTCGCGGTCCGGCGCGGCTACACCGAGGTCTGGGCGCCGCACCTCGTGCGGCGCGAGTGCCTCTTCGGCACGGGGCAGCTTCCCAAGCTGGAAGAGGACATGTACCGGATCCAGGGCGAGGAGCTCTTCCTGAATCCCACGGCCGAGGTCCCGATCACGAACATCTACCGCGACGAGATCCTGGACGGAGCGAAGCTTCCCATCCGCCACGTCGGCTACTGCGCGAGCTACCGGAAGGAGGCGGGCTCCTACGGCCGCGAGACGCGGGGCATGATCCGGGTCCACCAGTTCGACAAGGTCGAGCTGGTGAAGCTGGTGCTTCCCTCCACTTCCTACGACGAGCACGAGAAGCTCCTCGCCGACGCCGTCGCGGTGCTGGAGGCGCTGGAGCTCCCGCACCGGGTGGCCCTGCTGGCCACCGGGGACCTGAGCTTCGCGGCCGCGAAGTGCTACGACCTGGAAACCTGGGCGCCCGGCGAGGGGGGACGCTGGCTCGAGGTCTCCTCGTGCAGCAACTTCGAGGATTTCCAGGCCCGCCGCGCGGGCATCCGGTTCCGGCCGGAGGCCGGCGGACGGGTGGAGTACGTTCACACCCTGAACTCCTCGGGGCTCGCGCTGCCGCGCACGTACGCCACGCTCCTCGAGGTCCACCAGACGGAGCGCGGAACCGTGCGGCTTCCCGAGGCACTCCTCCCCTACTGGGACGGCGATCGAGAGATCGGGCCCCTCTGAGGCTCGCATGTCCGGCTCTGGCCGTGAGGCGGGACCGCGAATGGTCCGGCCGCTTTCCTACAAGATGTTCCTCTTCCTGGCGGTCGTCATGCTCATGGCGGCCCTGGTGCTCCACTCCAATTACCTGATCAGCCGCCTCAACAGCGAGACCCAGAACCTGTGCACCGTGCTCGCCCGCTTCTTCGCGGTCTCGACCTTCCAGGCCGCCGAGGACCCCGACCTGAACGCGATCTTCCGGGACGTGGTGAGCAACATCAATTTCCCGCTCATCCTGACCGACACCGGGGGAATCCCGCGCGCGTGGAGGCTGATCGGGATCCCGTCGTCGGCGGTGCCGGACTCGCTGCTCCAGCGCGCGGCGGAGACCGGGGTCGTGCCCCCGCTGGTGAGGCGGATCCAGGAGCGCGCCCGAGAGCTGGATCGCCGTCATCCGCCCATCGAGGTTCTGCGGCTCGGACACCCCGGCGTCCTGGGCTACGTTCATTACGGCGAGCCGCCGCTGGTGGCCCGGCTCCGCTGGGTGCCCTACATCGAGTTCGGGGTCGTCCTGGCCCTCTTCGTGTTCGGGTTCGTGGGATTCCGGGCCATCGCGGACGGCGAGCAGCGGTCCCTCTGGGCCGCGCTCGCCAAGGAGACGGCGCACCAGCTCGGGACACCGCTCTCCTCGCTCCTGGGATGGTCGGCGCATCTGCGCGAGGCGGCCGTGAGCGGCGAGACCACGCCGGAGCGGGTCGAGGCGATCGCCGCCGAGATCGATCTCGACCTCGAACGGCTGAACAAGGTCGCGTCCCGCTTCGGGCAGGTGGGCTCGGTTCCGGTGCGGAAGGAAGGGGACCTGACCGAGACGGTCGCCGGCGTCGTGAGCTACTTCCGCCACCGGCTGCCGCATCTGGGGCACGAGGTCGAGATCGTGGAGCGCTACGACGCGATTCCACGGGTCGCGTTCCACCAGGAGCTGATCGAGTGGGTCCTCGAGAATCTGATCCGGAACGCGATCGACGCGAGCGACAAGCCGCACGGTGAGATCGCGATCGAGCTCCACTGGCGCCGCGAGCGGCGCGAGGTCGAGCTCAGCGTGAGGGACAACGGCCGGGGGATGACGGCCGCGGAGCGCCGCCGGGCGTTCACCCCGGGGTTCAGCACGAAGCGGCGCGGATGGGGCTTGGGGCTCGCGCTTGCGAGGCGGGTGGTGCGCGAGTATCATCAGGGGCGAATCACCATCGTGGAATCCATGCCCGGCCGCGGGACCACCGTCTCCGTGGCGCTGCCCGTCGCGCCTTCCTCGAACGCCGGTTCCGCCTAACCCCAAGAGCGAAACGCCATGGCCTCCCAAGACCGAAAGATTCTCTGGGCTGACGACGAGATCGATCTCCTGAAGCCCCACATCCTGCTCCTGGAATCGAAGGGCTATCGGGTGACCTCGGTCAGCAACGGCACCGACGCGGTCGCGTGCGCCGCGCGCGAGAAATTCGACGTGGTGCTGCTGGACGAGTCGATGCCGGGGCTGGGCGGCCTCGCGACCCTCGAGGCGATCAAGGAGCGCGATCCTCTGGTCCCGATCGTCCTCGTCACCAAGAACGAGGCCGAGTCACTCATGGACGAGGCCATCGGGAAGCGGATCGACGACTACCTCCTGAAGCCCGTCCGCCCCACGCAGATCTTCCTCGCCCTGAAGCGCCTCTTGGAGTCGGACCGGCTCCAAGACAATCAGCGGACGCGGGACTACGTAGCCGAGCTGAATCGGATGCGCGCGGAATCGACCGGGGGCCTGGACTGGCGTGGTTGGGTGGACCTCTACGTCCGGAGCGCGCAGTGGGACGTGGAGCTGGATCGCGTGGAGGACGCGGGCCTCAAGCAGGCGCATCAGGATCAGCGGCGCGAGCTGAACGTGGAGTTCGGCCAGTACGTGGAGGCGAACTACGCATCCTGGGTCTCGGGCGGCGCCGGCGGCGGCGCGCCCCCCATGTCCGTGGACGTGATCGAGCGCTGGGTGGCGCCGCTTCTGCGCGAGAAGCGCCACGTCTATTTCATCGTGGTGGACTGCATGCGCCTCGACCAGTGGCTCACGGTCGAGCCCCTGGTCCGCGAATTCTTCGACGTCACGGTGGATCATCACGTCTCGATCCTGCCCACCGCGACCCCCTACTCTCGAAACGCGATCTTCGCGGGCCTCTACCCGGACTCGATCCAGAAGCAGCATTCCGAGTTCTGGCACGAGGGAGCGGGGGACGAGCGGAGCAAGAACCGCTTCGAGCGCCAGCTGCTCGATCTGAATCTGAAGAGACTCGGGATCGACCTTTCGTCGCCGCCCAAGTACATCAAGATCTACAACGCCGACGAGGCGAACAACGTCCGGCGGAACGTGGTCACGTTCCAGAACATCCCGCTCGTCGCCCTCGTGTTCAACTTTCTCGACATGCTCACCCACGGGCGCTCGGAGTCGGACCTCCTCCGCGAGCTGGCCCCGGACGAATCGGCGTTCCGGTCGGTCATGCGCTCCTGGTTCCTCCATTCCTCGCTCTTCGACGCGCTGAAATGGATGTCGAAGCAGGACTGCACCGTGATCCTCACCACCGACCACGGAGCGATCCTGAGCCGGCGCTCGGCGCTGGTGTACGGGAACCGCGAGACCTCCACGAATCTACGCTTCAAGTTCGGGACGAACCTGACCTGCGACCCGAAGTTCGCGGCCCAGGTCAAGGATCCCGCCCGGTTCCGGCTTCCCGCGGACGCGAGCAACAAGAACTACATCATCGCCAAGGAAGACTTCTATTTCGTATACCCCACCAATTTCCACGAATACGAGAACAAGTACCGGGGGAGCTTCCAGCACGGAGGCATCTCGCTGGAGGAAATGATTCTCCCCACGGCCGTCCTCACGCCGCGAGGCTGACCTCGTGGACCCGGCCCGCCGTTCGCTCCTCCGCGGAGCGGAAGAGACGCAGTCCCTGGGGCGCCTCCTCGGCCGCCACCTGAAGCCCGGCGACTGGGTGGCCTTGAGCGGGGACCTGGGCGCGGGCAAGACCACGCTCGTCTCCGGCATCGTCGAGGGGATCCATCCCGGGATGCGGAGCCGCAGCCCCACCTACGTGCGCGTGGAGGTGTACGGCGGGTCGCCTGCGATCGTTCACGCCGACCTCTATCGTCTGGAGAGAGCCGAGGAGTGGGATACGCTCGGGATCGAGGATCTGGCGTCGGACGGAGCGATCGTGGTGGTGGAGTGGGCGGAGCGGGCGCCGGGACGGCTTCCGGAGGATCGGCTGGATATCGCGATGGAGTACGCGGGGCCCGACGCGCGCGAGGTCCGCATCGAGCCGCGGGGCGAGGCGTGGGCGCGCCGGCTTTCGGAAGGAGCGCTCGACCCGGCATGACGACAGGGCGCTACATGCTGGGGATCGACACGTCCTCCCGCATTGGCTCGATCGCCCTGGCCGTCGATGGGGAGGCGGGCCCGTCGCTGCCGCTTCCGCCCGGCGGTCATTCCAACGGCCTCTCGCAGGCGGGGGAATCGCTTCTCCGCGCCCGCTCGATCGGGTGGAAGGACCTCGCGGGCGTCGCGGTCTCGGAGGGCCCCGGCTCCTTCACGGGACTTCGGATCGGCCTCGCGTGGGCGAAGGGGATTTGTTTCGGCTCGCGCGCCAGGCTGACGCTCGTTTCCGCCCATGCCGCGAACGCCCACCGTCACCGGGGCGACGGGGCCTGGATCGCCACCGTGCTCCAGGGAGAGCGCGGCGAGGCGCAAGCGACGCTCTGGTCGGGCGGCGAGGACTTGGCGCGGGTCTGGGGACCCGAATCCGTGCCGGAGGTGGAGCTGGCGGCGGCCCTCCGATCCGCGGCCGCCGCGCGTGCGATCGCGATCGCGGGTCCCGATCTCAAGGAGGGGCTGCTCCAGGCCCTCCGCGAGGACGGATTCCGTATTCTCGCCGACGCGGCTCGGTCCACCGCCGCCGCCGTCGCGGAGCTTGGGGATCGAATGCTGCTCGCGGGTGAGGCCGCGGACCTGGTCACCTCCGCGCCCGCGTACGGGCGCGCCCCCAACGCCCGGAAGCCAGCGCCATGACCGAGCGCGATTCCCCGGACGTCGTGCCGCTCCAGCGCGAGCACTTGGACGAGATCCTCTCCATCGAGCGCCTCTCGTTCACCGACCCCTGGACGCGGGGGATGTTCGAATCCGAGCTCGACGTGCAGGCCCGCGGCTATGCTCGGGGGGCGATCCGGCACCGGAGCCTGATCGGATACATCTTCGCCGTGATCATTCCCGACGAGGCCCACATCGGAAACCTCGCGGTCACTCCGTCCGAGCGGGGGCGCGGCGTGGCCCAGGAGCTTCTGAACCAGCTGGTGCATGACGCGACCGAGGCGGGGGTGACCCGGGTCACTCTCGAGGTGCGCGCCTCCAATCACACGGCACGTAAGTTCTATTACAAGAACAACTTCATCGACATCGCGATCCGAAAGAACTACTACCGGAGCCCCGTGGAGGATGCTATCGTCATGTATCGTGTCCTCCCGGAGGATCCGAGCGTATGAGCTGGCTCAAGAAGTCCAAAGAAGGGCTCAAGTCGACGCAGCGGAAACGGGAGCTGCCGGACGGCCTCTGGACGAAATGCGAGGAATGCGGCGAGATCCTGTATCACAAGGAGCTCGAGCGAAACCTCTGGACCTGCTCCAAGTGCTCCTACCACTTCCGGATCTCCGCGCGCAGCTACATCAAGATCCTGCTCGATGAGGACTCGTTCGTAGAGCGCTTCTCCGAGGTCGTCTCCACCGACCCGCTCAAGTTCCGCGACACGAAGCGCTACGCCGACCGTCTCCGGAAGGCGCGCGAGGAAACCGGTCTGAGCGAGGCGATTCTCGTGGGCGAGGGGACGATCGAGGGACGCCCGCTGGTGATCGGCGTCATGGACTTCGCCTTCCTGGGCGGAAGCCTGGCCTCGGCGGCCGGGGAGCGGATCGCCCGCGGCATCCTGCTCGCGCTCGAGAAGCGCCACCCCCTCGTGCTCCTCTCCTCCTCGGGAGGCGCGCGCATGTTCGAGGGGATTCTCTCCCTGATGCAGATGGCGAAGGCGAACGCGCTTCTGGCGAGGCTGAACGACGCCGGCGTCCCGTATATTTCCATCATGACCCATCCCACCACCGGCGGCGTCACGGCCAGCTTCGCCTCCGTCGGGGACGTGATCCTGGCCGAGCCGCGCGCGCTGATCGGGTTCGCCGGGCCCCGCGTCATCAAGCAGACGATCAATCAGGAGCTTCCGGAGGGCTTCCAGCGCTCCGAGTTTCTCCTCGCCAAGGGGATGATCGACCGCATCGTCCATCGAAACGAGCTCCGGAAGACGCTCGCGTGGCTGCTCCAGTTCTTCGCAGCGGCGGCGCAGCTGCCGCAGAAGCCGCGTCGCCGCGCCGGCGAGACTCTGGCCCGATTCCGCGCGGTCGGCGGTCCGATCGCTTCGACCCCCGCGCCTCCGCCCGCGCCGGTCAAGCCTCCGGAGGAGGTCCCTGTGGAAGCGGGAGCCCGGGCGCCTTACGAGCCGGCGCAGCAACCGGGGCCCAACGGCGCGCCGCCTTCGCCTCCGGAGGCGAAGCCCACCGAGGCGCCCGAAGAAGCCGCAGAGCCCAATCCCGGCGGCTCTGCCGCGTTCCCCGCCGATCAGGAGATTCCCATCCGCGAATGAAGGCGCCCGCGAGCGCCACCCTGACCCGGCGCCTCGATGAGATGTACCGCTTCGAGCGGAGCGGCATGAGGCCGGGCCTCGCCGGAATCGAGCGCCTGCTCGAGACGGCCGGCCGTCCCGACCGCGCGTTCCCCTCCGTTCTGGTCGCCGGGACGAACGGCAAGGGATCGACCGCGGCGCTCCTGGACTCCATCCTCCGCGCGGCCGGACTGAAGACCGGCCTCTACACCTCGCCGCACCTCCTCCGCTTCCATGAGCGCATCCGGATCGACGGCCGGGAGATCGGCGACGCCGAGCTGGAAGCGGCGCTCGAGCGGTGGTGGCCCCGCTTCGAGGAAATGGCTCCGTCCTTCTTCGAGGCGGCGACCGCTCTGGGATTCGACCACTTCGCCTCGTCCGGCCTCGACGCCGCGGTGGTCGAGGTCGGCCTGGGCGGGCGCCTGGACGCCACGAACATCCTCGTGCCGCGGCTCTCCGTGATCACGACCATCAGCAGCGACCATGAGGAGATCCTGGGCAGCACCCTGGGCCGGATCGCGACCGAGAAGGCCGGGATCGTGAAACCGGGGGGAACGGTCGTGTGCGGGGTCCGGGGGAAGGAGGCCTGCGCGGCCATCGCCGCCGCCGCGTCCGAGCGGGGGGCCAAGGTGCTCTGGCTCGACACCTCGGCCCGGTGCGCGACGCGAGAAGTGACCCTCGATGGAACCGAGTTCCAGCTCGAAACATCCTCGTTCTCAGGGAGGCTCAAGACGAGGCTCATGGGAAAACACCAGGCCCGAAACGCGGCGCTCGCGGCGTTGGCCGCGGAGACGTGGCTCGAGGGGAGGCCCCGGGTCGAGATCGCCGCCGCCATCCAGCGCGGGATCCAAGGCGCCCGGTGGCCGGCGCGCGCGGAGCTGGTGCGCGAGGATCCCCCGGTGCTGGTCGACGTCGCGCACAACACCGAGGGCGCCGGAGCGCTGGCGGAGACGGTGGGCGCGCTCTTTCCGGGGCGAAGCGTGGCCTTCGTGGTGGCCCTGTCGCGCGACAAGGCGCACGTGGATTTCCTGAGGCGCCTGGGCGCGGTGGCCGCGCGGTTCTACCTCACCGAGTTCGAGGGAGAGCGCGCGACGCCCGCCTCCACGCTCCTCGCCTCGGCCCCGTGCGGGCATCTGACCTGCGAGGCGGTCCCCTCGATCCCGGAGGCGCTGGACCGCGCCGTCGCCTGGGCCAGGGACCATGGAGGCGTCGTGGTCGTGGCCGGATCCTTCTTCCTTCTCGCCCGCGCCCTGCCGCATCTGGGAGCCCCCGTACCCCATGCCCTTTGACGGCCGGCCCGCCGGCCCGATCTTCGTTCTCCTCCTGGCTTGGGCCACGCTCGCGCACGCGCAGACCTCGGGGAAGCCGATCGACGACACCTACCACATGAAGGCGGACCATCTCTCGGGTTCCGCGGGAGGGAACGACGATGTCTACACCGCGACCCAGGTCACCGTGCAGCACGGCCCGACCACGGTGACGGGAGACTCCGCGCACGTCTACCGGCAGCGGGAACAGGTCGAGGTGATGGGCCACGTGAAGATCGTGGACGGCTCGACCCACATGTGGGGGGACAACGCCACCTACGATCGCAGGACTCGTGTGGCGATCCTGCGCGGCCTGGTGCGCATCGAGGAGGGGACCGCGCGGATCACGGGTCGCGAGGCGCGGTTCTACCGGAACGAGAACCGCTCGGTCATCGTGGGACGGCCCGAGATGATGGATTCCACGCGGACCCTGACCGCGGACGAGATCGACTACGACCGCGGCCACGACGAGGTCGTGGCCCTGGGGAACGTGATCGCCGTGGACCGCGCGGAGAGCACCACGGTGCGCGCGGGCCGCGTGCGGTACGACCGGACGCGAAACTACGCGTGGGCGAGCCAGAGCCCGGTCCTCACGATCGAAGAAGCGGGAGGGAAGTCGACCAAGGTCCGCGGCCTCACGATGGAGTTCGACAACACGAAGCGGGCGGTGGTGGCGCTGGGCGACGTGCTCGTGGAGCGCGACAAGCTCCGGGCGAAAGGGGACCGGGGCGAGTTCTACGGCAACGAGGAGCGCGCGCTCCTGGTGGGTCACCCGCACGCCTGGGACGAGGAAGGGGAGGTGCAGGGCGACACGCTGGAGATCCACTTCAAGGAGCACCGCGTCGCCGCCGTCCAGGTGCGCCCCCACGCCACCGTGAAGTATCAGGCGGCGAGCGAGCACGGACGTGGAGAGCGGAACGAAGCGGTCGGTGATACGGTGACGCTCTTCAATCCCGACGAGGAGACACGGCGCGCGGTGGTCGTGGGGCACGCCCGGAGCTCCTACTGGCCCAGCTCCCAGGACAGCGCCCAGGGCGGCCGGAACATCTCCAGCGGCGACAGCATCATCGTGGAGTTCGCGAATGGTCGGGCGCGCAAGGCCACCGTCGTGGGCCAGAGCGAGGGCACCTATTACATGGCGGCGGAGGGGGACACGAGCCGCGTGAATCAGGAGGAGCGGGTCAAGTACAAGGGCGCGCGGATCATCTACGACGTGGACCAGAACCAGGTGGACGTGCTGGGCGCCGCCGACGTGAACTACAAGGAGCTGCGCCTGAACGCCGACAAGGTGACCTTCAACACCAAGACCGAGCGGATGCGCGCCGAGGGTAAGCCGGTCCTCTACGACGGGAAGGACAAGATCGTGGGGAACACCATGACCTACGACCTCACGATCCGGCGCGGCACGATCTACGGGGGCAAGACGACCTACGAGCGGGGTTATTACTACGGGGAGCAGATCCGGAAGGTCTCCGACGATGTGCTCGACGTGAAGAACGGGAGCTACACGACCTGCGAGCTGGACGAGCCGCACTATCACTTCGGGAGCAGCAAGATGAAGGTGATCCTGCGCGACAAGGTGATCGCGAGCCCCGTCATCTTCTACATCAAGCACATTCCGGTCATGGCGCTCCCGTTCTACGTCTTCCCGATCCGCCCGGGCCGGCACTCGGGGTTCCAGCTCCCCCAATTCGAGTTCGGCTCCTCGAGCTCGGCAGGGAAGTTCATCCGCAACGTGGGCTACTACTGGGCCATGAACGACTACCTCGATGCCACGCTGTGGGGGGACTACTACCAGGACGACCGCTGGCTCCTGCACTCACAGACGCGCTACCAGAAGCGCTACAACTGGTCGGGGGAGATCGACGCCTCCGTCCAGCACAGCCTGGGCCTCCAGGGCTCCAACCAGTGGGACTTCTCCGGCCGGCACTACCAGATCCTGGGCCCCAATTTCACGCTGACGGGACAGGGAAACTTCACCAATTCCAGCGCCTACTTGAAGGACCAGTTCATCGGCCGCTCGGTGCTCCTGCGCGTCCAGAGGAACTTGCACTCCCAGATCTCCCTGAGCAAGAGCTGGAGCGGCGCCTCGCTCAACATCGGCGCCCAGCGGAACCAGGATCTCGATCCGGATCCGGGCGGCAACAGGGTGGCGGATCAGATCCCTTCGATGACGTTCTCGTTGTCCTCGCGGCCGCTGGGCCATCCCGCGCGCGGCAAGGAGCCGGCCAAGCTGCCCGGGCTCGCGTCGACCTTCTTCAGCTTCAGGTCCACGCTCCTGGGCGAGCACGACGAGTTCTTTCAGGCCCGTCCCGAGACCTCCGTGGTTCTGGATTCGCTCGGCATGCCGGACACGACGGTCACGGGGGTCGATACCCACCTCACCCAGGCCGCGGCGCGGCAGGACCTGACGCTCACCGACGTCCGGACCCTGTTCGGCTTCTTGCACGTGAGCCCCAACATGAGCTACTCGGAGATCTTCTACAGCAAGGACGCGGCCGGGAATCGGAATCAGAGGGCGGGCGTGTGGCGCGGCGGGGTCAACGCGAACACCGCGATCTTTGGGACGTTCCGTCCCTCGCTCGGTCCGATCCGGGCCATCCGACACGTCATCACGCCCTCGGTGGGTCTGGTCTACCAGCCGGCGTATCCCAAGCTGAACTACATGGACGCGGGCGGGATTCTGAGGCCACGCTTCACCGGCGTGAGCGGGATCGAGCTCTCGGCGTCGGAGGCGCGCTTCATCACGTTCTCGGTTCGAAACGACATCCACGCCAAGGTGGGGGACCCGGCCCAACCCAAGATTCTCAACAACCTGATCCAGCTCACGACCTCGGGCAGCTACAACCTGCTCGCGAGCCGGGTGGGCCAGCGGCCGCTCTCCGACCTGTCCAGCGTCCTGAGCCTTCACCCCTGGAGCCGGGGATCGGTGGACATGAGCTTCGCGCACAATCCCTACGACGGAAAGCTGCTCAACTTCGGCGTCTCCAGCGGACTCTTCTTCCAGGGGATCCGGCGGGCCCAGCTCCAGGAGGAGAAGGTGGAGCTGGACCCGGCGGCGCAGGCGGTCCAGGCGCCGACGGGATGGACGCCTCCGGGCCTCGTGTCCTCGGATCTTCCGTGGCTGGCGTCCCTCTCCCTGAGCCACACGGGCTCGGCGGGGCGTCTTCCGACGGGCGGGTACTCCCGCTGGAGCTCGAGCACCACCGCGAACGGCTCGGTGGGCCTCAACCCGACGAGCCACTGGCGCGTGGACTATTCGGCGCAGTTCGATGTCGAAGGCCGGAAGATGATCTCCTGGAATTATTCGGTGAAACGGGATCTGCACTGTTGGGAAGCGCAGTTCACGCGAAGTTTTTCCGGTGGAATCACGGAGTACTACTTCAAGATCAACGTGAAGAATCTGCCGGAGGTCTATTACGAGCAAGGCTCGAAGGGCCTGCGCGGCTTCGGAGGAATCCAGAACCAATTCTGATCGAAAAAACCGCGCCCGCATCAGGAATCCATTTGACACCCCCTGGGGTGCGGCGTAACTTGACGCCCGTTGTTCAGACGAGGGGAGGTGAAACGAAAATGAACAAGACGGAACTCATCGCCACCGTAGCAAAGAAGACCGGTCTTTCGGCCCGCGAGGCGCGTGCCGCCGTCGAAACGCTTTTTTCCCCAGGCAAGGAAGGTCTGATCGCGGCCGCTCTCATGTCCGGGAAGAAGGTTCAGATCACCGGATTCGGGACCTTCGAGACCCGCAAGCGCAAAGCCCGCGAAGGTCGCAATCCCCAGACCGGAGAGCGCATCAAGATCGCTGCATCTCGATTCCCGGCGTTCCACGCGGGAAAGGCCCTGAAGGAACGCATCAAGAAGTAAGGGAACCCCCCCATCGGCTTTGTGAAGGAGCGGGCAGCGTGGGCTACCCGCTCCTTCTCTATATAGGTAGGGGTGTCCTTTGCCGAAATGTTGAACCCGACAGCCTTTGCGGGGTATAGTTTCCAGCGTTCTCCCTTGGATCAGGATGGAGGTGAATTCACTGACGCGGTTTCGGGCCTTACTCTTTCTCCTTGTCGCGGCGGGGCTTGCGGCACTGAGCCCAAGGCTGATGGGGAAGGGCACGCCATGCGACATCCTGATTCAGAGCACCACGGATGTGTACGGCGAACTCGCTCCCTGTGGCTGACACGCTCACCCGCTAGGCGGACTCGCCCGGAGGGCGAGTCAATTCAAGGTAGGCGCCCTGAAGTTCCCCAACCACTTCCGCGTGGATTCGGGTGACTTCTTCGGCACGGCCGGGGAGCAGGACTCCCTGAAGACCGAGTTCATGGTCCAGGCCATGGACAAGCTCGGGTACGACGTCGTGACCGTGGGCGAGCGCGAGTTCAATTTCGGCCAGGCGTTCCTGCTCAACACGTTCAAGAAGACGAAGATCGACCTCGTCTCCTCCAACCTGGTCTATGCCGATACGAAGAAGCCCTTCACGAAACCTTACGTCATCCGCAAGATGTGCTCGGCCCGCGTCGCGTTCTTCGGCCTCATCGGCACCGACGTGAAGCTGCGGACCCTGGCGAGCGAGCGCGCCCTCCTGATCCAGGATCCCGTCGCGACCGCCAAGGCCCTCGTTCCGGAGCTGCGGAAGAAGGCGGACGTGGTCGTGCTCCTGTCGCACATCGGGCTCACCGAGGGACAGCGTCTCACGCTGGAGGTTCCGGGCATCGACGTGATGGTGTTCGGGCATCAGCCCGGCCTCTTCCGTGAGATCACGAAGACGAACGGCGTCATCAACACCCGGTCCGGAGAGCGGGGGCAGTACATCCCGGGCATCCACCTGGTCGTGGAGGACGGCAAGATCGCCTCCTACGACGGCGAGGTGGTCACCCTGGACGACAAGGTGCCCGCGGACGACGAAATGAATCGCTCGGTCGATGCGTTCAACGACGAGATGAACCGGCGCTTCGCGGCCGCTCCCACGACTCCGACCCAGGCCACGAACACGAACCTCGCCGGGGACCACTTCCTGGGCGAGAAGAACTGCCGGCGGTGCCACGAGGCCGAGTACCAGATGTACTCCACGCAGCAGCACGCCCAGGCGTTCGCCACGCTGACCAAGAACCAGCGGGACGCGTCGCCCGAGTGTCTCCCGTGCCACGTCGTCGGCTACGGCCTACCGGGTGGATTCTCCTCGAAGGCCGGCACGCCCGACCTCGTGAACGTCCAGTGCGAGAATTGCCACGGCATGGGCACGAAGCACCCGGAGAAGGGGGACGCCGCGGCGGTGGTGGGCCCGGATGTCTGCCTCACCTGCCACACCCACGAGCAAAACCCGGACTTCGATTACGATCAGGCGCTGACGCACATTGTGCACTGGCATCCATAGCCTTCGCCTCACGGCGCTCCTCGCGGCCATCGGGCTTCTCCTCTCGACCGGCGCCTCTTCGGGCCAAGTCCTCAAGCTGTCCTCCCTGAGGGTGCCCGCGGACGTGGCGGCGGGCAGCTGGGTGGCCTACCAGGTCAACGTCTCGTCCAAGAACAGGCCGCCCCGGCGCTTCACCCAGAGGCTGTCGGTCGTCTCCCGCGAGGGCACCGGGTCCGAGGCCGGAGTCTGGGTGGAGCTGAAGACGATCGAGAGCGGCAAGACGCGGATGGAGCGGGGCTACTTCATGCCCCCGGATGCCGGAAAGGATTTCGCGGACTCGAGCCTCTACGACGACATGTCCGGGGGCGGGGGGGCGCCGCCTTCCGACGCTTCCGAAACGCCTCAGGCGGCATCGCGGTCGGGTCCCTCGAGCAGGCTCAAGCTCGCCCGGTACCAGAGGCTCACCCCGGATGGGAAGCTCTACGAGTACCCGGTCGGCGAAGAGGGGGCGCCGATGACCGACGAGGAGGTGTCCGCCATGGACATGCTCGAGTTCACGGCGAAGTCGTTCCCGGACACCCTGGCGCCCGACACCCTCCGGGCCGGCCGGAAGGTCATCCCCTGCCGCCTGCGGCGCGTGCGCCGCTACGGCACCCAGCAGTGGGAAGGAGACGAGTCCACGTACGTGAACCGCGCCCTGATGACCCGCACTTCATGGCGTAACCCGTGGATCCCGGTGACGGGCTATGGGCGCCTCGTGGTGGTCGTCTCCGCGGAGCGGGTTCCGATTCACGCCGGCGCTCCCGCGGATTCCGCTGTCCACGTGGCGTCTCCGGCGCCCCCGGACACGTCGCACGCGGGAACCCCGGCGCCGCAGCCGCGGGAGTCCGGCCCGGATCAGGACTATTTCTACAGGGCGGACGCCACCCTGGTCGATCTGGGCCGGGATGCCGTTCCGGAGGTCACCCAGGCCGCCGAGCCCGCTCCGCAGGAGTCCATCCCGAAGCCCCGAACCATCCTCAAGTAGCGCTCCGCCCCAAATCCCTCCAGATCGGTCCCGCCCGGGCCGATACGTGCGTCGAAGAAGGCCGGATTTCCAACCGGCGTTCGCGACTTCCATCCGATCCCCGACAGAGGAGCGTTCATGGCCGCCGGTGGGCGAAAGCCGCTCGGACAGAGCCTGCTCGAGCAAGGGCACCTGTCGCGCGAGGCGCTTTCCCGCGCGCTGGAGGAGCAGCGTCGCACGGGGCAGGCGCTCCGCGAGGTGCTGCTCCGGCTCGAGCTGGTTTCCGAGGAGGCGATCCTCGACTACTACGAGGAGCAGCTCGGCATCCCGCGCATGGACCTCACGACCTACGTGCTGGAGCCCGAGATCGTGCGGCTGGTCCCGGAACGGATCGAGCGGCAATTCAAGCTCGTCCCCCTGTTCAAGATCGGGAACACGCTCACCATCGCCATGGTGGATCCGCTCGACATCGTGGCTCTGGACGAGGTGAAGCTGGCGACGGGCCTCGAGGTGGACGTGGTGGTCTCCCCGGAGCCCCACATCCGGGAGGCGATCGACCGCTACCATCCGCTCGGGGGCGGGCTCGAGCTCCTCGTGCGGGAGCAGAAGAAGGGCGCGGCCGGGGAGGAAACCGCCGTCCGGGCCGAGGAAGACGGTCCGGTCATTCGATTCGTGAACGCGGTCGTGCATCAGGCGGTCCGCGAGGGGGCCTCCGACCTCCACTTCGAGCCCGACGAGTCGAATCTCAGGATCCGCTACCGCGTGGATGGGATCCTCCGCGAGGCCTCGGTCCAGTCGAAGTCGATCCACGCCTCGGTGGTGTCGCGGGTGAAGATCATGGCCCAGCTCGACATCGCCGAGCGGCGGCTTCCGCAAGATGGACGCGCGCGGATCGAGATCTCGGGCAAGGAGTTCGATCTTAGGGTCTCGACGTTCCCCACGATCCACGGCGAAAACGTGGTGCTGCGCGTGCTGGACAAGACCAGCGCCCTCCTCGGCACCTCCGAGCTGGGGCTCGCGCCCGAGCCTCTCGAGGCGCTGTCGCGGATGATCGAGCGCCCGAACGGGATCGTGCTCGTCACGGGCCCGACCGGAAGCGGAAAGACCACGACGCTCTATTCCTGCATCGGGAAGATCAACACGGTCGAGCGGAACATCGTGACCCTGGAGGACCCGGTCGAGTACCACATCCCCTCGATCCGCCAGACGCAGGTGGATCCCGACGTGGGCCTGACCTTCGCGCGCGGGCTGCGCGCGCTTCTGCGCCAGGACCCGGACGTGATCATGGTCGGCGAGGTCCGCGACGCGGAAACCGCCGAGATCGCGGTCCGCTCCGCGCTGACGGGCCATCTCGTGCTCTCCACGCTGCACACCAACGACGCCGCGGGCGCGCTTCCGCGCCTCCTGGACATGAAGATCGAGCCCTTCCTCCTCTCCTCGGCGATGCTGGGGGTGGTGGCGCAACGCCTCGTCCGCCGGGTCTGCGAGAAGTGCAAGAAGCCCAGCGAGCCGCCGGCGGAGGCCCTCGAGGAGCTGGGGACCACCGCGTCGCGCGGGACCTTCGTGGTGGGCGCCGGATGCATGGCCTGCGGCCAGACCGGCTACCGGGGCAGGCTCGGGATCTTCGAGGTGCTGGTCGTGACCGACGAGATCCGGGACCTCATCGTCTCCCGCGCCTCGACCGAGGACATCGCGCGCGCCGCGAGCCGCGCCCGCATGGCGACCCTTCGCGATGACGCGGTCCGGAAGGCGACCCAGGGGATCACGACGCTCTCCGAGGTGATCCGGGTCACGCGGAAGAACCTCACGACCCAGGACTTGGACCAAGACGTCCTTCCGGTCCGGAAGTAGACGATGCCCGCATTCCGCTACCGCGCCCTGAGCCCCGCGGGCGAGGCGCAGCAGGGTCTCCTGGACGCCACCGATCTGGATCAGGCGGTGGATCGTCTCCACAACATGGGGCTCGTCCCCGTCCGCCTCGAGCCCCAGGGCGAGGCCAAGCGGGCCACGGACCGACTCCCCTTCCTGAAGAAGAAGGTCGCCCCGCGCGACCTCATCCTCTTCACCCGCCAGCTCGAGACGATGCTCGACTCGGGCCTGCCGATCCTCTCCTCGCTGGAGAGCCTCCACGCGCAGACGACGCATCCCAGGCTGAAGCCGGCGATCGACCGGGTGCGCGCCGACGTCGAGCAGGGATCCACCCTGACGGAGGCGCTCCGTCGTCAGCCCGACTGCTTCCCGCGCATCTACGTCAACCTGGTCTATGCCGGGGAGGAGGGCGGTCTCCTGGCCCAGATGCTGGACCGGGTCGCCACGCTGTTGGAGTACGAGGCCGAGACGGAGCAGCGGATCCGCTCCGCCACGTTCTATCCGACCCTCATCATCACCGAGCTCGGCCTCGCGTTTCTGGTCCTGATCAAGTTCGTGCTGCCCCGGTTTGCGTCCCTGTTCCGCAAGTTCGACACCACGCTCCCGCTCCCGACCCGGGTCCTGATCGGTTTGAGCGATTTCTTCGAGAAGCAGTGGTTTCCATTTCTCTTCTTCCTGGGATGCGCGGTGGTGGCCGGCATCCTCTGGAGCCGCTCCGAGCGGGGCCGGTGGAAGATCGACCGGTCGGTGATCCGCGTTCCCATCTTCGGTCCCATCTTCCTGATGACGATCATGTCGCGCTTCTCCCGGGTGCTGTCCGCGCTCCTGGCCAGCGGTATCCCGATCGTCCAGGCGCTCGACATCGTGCGCGGGGTGGTGGGGAATCGGGTGGTGGAGGCCGAGGTCGACAAGATGCGGGACGGCGTCGTGGCGGGGATGGGTCTGGCGGAGCCGCTCAAGGAGAGCCGCGTGTTCCCGCCGCTGGTGGTCAAGATGTTGTCGGTCGGGGAAGAGACCGGCGCCGTGGACAAGATGCTCCTGCGCGTCTCCCGATATTACGATCAGGACGTCGATTACGCGGTCAAGAACCTCTCGACCGCCATCGAGCCGGTGCTCCTCATCATCCTGGGCTGCGCGGTCCTATTCACGGCCCTGGCGGTGTTCCTGCCCCTCTGGAACCTCATGAACGTCTTCCGGCACTGATCGTAAAGATGGGGGCCCGGATTGCCGATTGCATTCTTGGACACAGGAGTACGTCCCCGGGGACGGGGTGAACGGAAGAACCCACGAGGAGGTTGTGCGTATGGTTCGCAGAAATTCTGAAAGCGGTTTCACGCTGATCGAGCTCGTCATCGTGATCGTGATCCTCGGCATCCTGGCCGCGGTCGCGATTCCGAAGTACGAAGACATGCGGGAGCAGGCCCGTACCGCGACGCTGAAGGGGCAGCTCGGCGCGATTCGCTCGGCGATCGCGATTCAGTACGCGCGCAACGCCCTGAACGGCGCCGCCACGTTCCCGACGCTGAACGGAAGCATCTTCGCGGACGGCAACGTTCCGAAGGAGCCGGTCAACAACTCCAGCGCGGTGAAGACCACGGCCGGCGTGGACAACGCGGGGGGATGGCAGTACACGGCCGCGACGGGCATCGTCAAGGCCAACATGAACGCGTATTCGTCCTACTAGACACGGTTTCGGTTCCAGGGGTCGGGCAGACGGCCGGGGTGGGAGCGACATGCTCCCACCTCGTACGCCATTCGGGGGTGTAGCTCCCGGGGAACGGGGGAGTCGATGAGATGGACCCGCGCCGGGGCAGGAAGCCTCGTCGCAGCGGCGATCGCGGCCTTCGTCTACGGCGTGACACTCTCGCCCTCCGTGGGCGCGGGCGACAGTGGGGAGCTCATTCTCGCCGCCCACTCCCTGGGAATTCCACACCCACCCGGCTACCCGCTCTGGCTTCTCCTCGCTCGATGCGCCGACCTCCTTCCCTGGGGAACCGTCGCGCTCCGCGTGAACGCGCTCTCGGCGCTCTTCTCGGCCGTCGCGGTCGGGCTCTTCTATCGGCTGGCCGCCCGCTGTGGGCTGAGCCGCTCGGGCCGG
>DASQBE010000069.1:0-3933 GCA_035635355.1 Binatia bacterium
GGTGAGCTCGGCGCCGAAGTCCTCGGTCTCGAACACCTGGCGAATCTCCACCTCGGTGCCGCCGTCGAAGGGAGCGCGCTTCAGCCACTCGATCGCCTCTTCCTTCGACTTCACCTGCCACAGCCAGAAGCCCGCGATCAGCTCCTTGGTTTCCGCGAAGGGGCCGTCGGTGACGGTGCGCTTCGCTCCCGAGAACCGGACCCGGGCGCCCTTCGAGCTCGCCTGCAACCCCTCGCCGGCAAGCATCACACCGGCCTTCACCAGCTCTTCGTTGTACTTCCCCATGGCGGTGAGGATCTTCTTGTCCGGCAGGACGCCCGCTTCGGAGTCCACGTCCGCCTTGACGATCACCATGAATCGCATCTCGATGTCTCCTTGTGGGTTCAGGTTGTTGGCCCGGGTCCCGGCCCATCGGCCGGCTCGAACCCTGGCGCTACCGAAGCGACGAACGAAGTCGCCCCGGATCGACACGCCCTCGCAAAAAATGAAAGCGGGCGGCACGCCGAAACGTCCGCCCGCTCGTAACACGCCCAGAATTCGCCGCTTACTTGACGACCGCGACGCGCTGGGTCACATGCCCTTCAGGAGCCTGGATCCGGAAGAAATAAACCCCGGATGCGACACGCGCGCTGCGTGAATCCGACCCGTCCCAGGTCAGGCTCTGGGGACCCGTGGCGCGATTCTCGTCGAGAAGCCTCGTGACGAGCCGTCCCTGCAGGTCGTACACGGTCACCCGAACCCTGCCCGCCCTCGAGAGCGTGAAGGTCAGCTCCGTGCGCGGATTGAGTGGGTTCGGCCGGGCCCTCACGTCCATCTCCCTGCCTTCCCCCTCGCCGTGGCCGTGCTCGGCGAGATTGGAGGTGTCGAAGGTACCGACGATCGTCGATCCATCCGCGAGCGTGAGCTCCACCGTCGCGCCGGCGAGGCTGTCCGGCAGCGAGGCGTCGCCGAAGAACGAGATCAGGTCCGGCGTCGAGAAGCAGACGCGGATGGCGACCGCGTTGCAGCTGTCCGCGTTGCAGTCCTCGCAATCGGTCTCGGTGCTGTCCCCCTCGTCGCCGGGGAATCCGTCGTCCAGCCTGAAGCGGGCGGCATCGTCATGGTGGCCCGTGCTGTCGCACCCTCCGCAGTCCCCTTCCCCCTCGCCGAGGGTGTCCTCGTGTTCGCAGTCGAATTGGACCTTGGCGCTCCCCTCGAGCGGGGAGAGCGACCCGCCGTGGAACAGGAGCTTGATGCTGGACAGGGTGGCATTCCGCACGTCGAAGGACCCGTTCACGGGCGCGATCCGAAAGCAGGTCTTCTCGCTGTCGGACCGGAACTGACCGAGAAGCATCACGGTCGCGTCCGCCGCCAAGGCGCGGGAGAAGGGAACGAGGAGGAGCAGGAACACACCCAGGGGCAACCATTTCAGTAGGGATTTCAATGCAGCCTCCTTCTGGCAAGTTGTCTCGCGAGGTCGATCGCCGCCCCCAACGGCCCGGCCGCGACACGAGAACGATACAGAAACAGCCACGTTCCTACGCAAGGGAAATCTGAGTGTTTCTACGGATCACTTCAGTTCCCCGTGACGAATGCCGTCCTTTCACCATGCGGCGAGGCGAAACCTCGCCCCAAACCCGAGAAGGGACCATCCGGGTATCATCCGTAGCTGTCGAGAGATGGGTGCGTCGGGACGGTTCCGGCGCTCACGGACCGCATCCAAAGGGGTGACATGCAAGAGAATCCGGAGCGAATTCCCGTCCTGGTCGAGGAGACCTACGAGGAGATCGCGCGGCGCGTGGCACGGCGCATCGCGGACTTGATCCGCGCTCGCCGCGAGGCCGGGAAGAAGACGGTGCTGGGGCTGGCGACCGGCTCGACTCCGATCGGAATCTATCGCGAGCTGATCCGTCTTCACCGCGAGGAGGGTCTCGACTTCTCCGCCGTCGTGACCTTCAACCTCGACGAGTACTACCCGATGGAGCCCAGCAGCCTCCACAGCTACCACCGCTTCATGTGGGAGAACCTCTTCGAGCACGTCGACATCGTGGCCGGCAACGTGCACATCCCCCGCGGCGACATCCCGCGCGGCCGGATCGAGGAGCACGCGCTGGAGTACGAGCGGGCGATCGCGGAGGCGGGCGGGATCGATTTCCAGATCCTGGGCATCGGGCAGACCGGCCACATCGGATTCAACGAGCCGGGCTCGAGCGCGTCCTCCCGAACCCGGCTGGTGGACCTGGACACGATCACGCGCCGCGTCGCCGCGGCCGACTTCTTCGGGGCGGAGAACGTGCCGACCCAGGCCATCACCATGGGCGTGGGCACGATCATGGAATCGCGCGAGATCGCGCTGCTCGCGACCGGCGAGCACAAGGCCGACATCGTGCGTCGCGCGGTCGAGGGGGAGATCGATCGCGCGGTGGCCGCCACGTATCTGCAGCAGCACCCCCATGCGACCGTCTATCTCGATGCCGCCGCGGCCGCGGACCTCACGCGGCGCAAGACCCCCTGGCTCCTGGGCGACATCGCCTGGACCCCGACGCTCGAGATCGAGGCGGTCGTCTGGCTGAGCCGCGCCACGGGCAAGTCGGTGCTCAAGCTGGACGACGCGGACTATCGCGACCACGGCTTGACGCCGCTCCTCGGGCGGCACGAATCCTCCGGCGCGCTCAACGGGATCGTCTTCAACGCCCTCAGCGCGAAAGTCCGCGGGCGGAGCAAGCTGCCCCAGGGGAAGCGCGTCATCGTCTTCTCGCCGCACCCGGACGACGACGTCATCTCGGCGGGCGGCATCCTCCGCAAGCTGAACCAGAATTCGAACGAGGTGCTGGTCGCCTACCAGACCTCGGGCAACATCGCGGTCTTCGACCACGAGGTGCGGCGGTATCTGGACTTCCTGCGCCGGACCTCGTGCGACTTCGAGTACGGGAACCAGCGCCTGGCGCCCCTGCTCCAGGAGGTGGAGGAGTTCCTGGCGCGGAAGGAGCCTGGGCAGGTGGACAGCGACTCGGTGCTCATGCTGAAGCGACGCATCCGGGAAGTCGAGGCGCTGTCGGCCATCCAGGTGCTGGATCTGAAGCCCGAGCAGGCCCGGTTCCTGAATCTCCCCTTCTACCAGACCGGCCAGGTGCGAAAGGACCCCATCGGGCCGCGCGACGTGGAGATCATCCTGTCGCTCCTCGAGGAGATTCGCCCCCACATCATCCTCGTGGCCGGGGATCTCTCCGATCCTCACGGCACCCATCGGATGTGCTACGACGCCGTGACGCGGGCCCTGGAGCGCTACGCGGGGCTGCCTCCCGATGTCTGGTACTACCGCGGCGCCTGGCAGGAGTGGCCGATCGCCGAGGCCGATATCCTCGTGCCGCTCTCCGAGGAGGAGCTGCGGCGGAAGATCAGCGCCATCTTCAAGCACCAGAGCCAGAAGGACCGGGCGCCCTTCCCGGGCGTGGACGAGCGCGAGTTCTGGCAGCGCATCGAGGAGCGCAACAAAGCCACCGCGCACCTGGTGGATCAGCTCGGCCTTCCGGAGTATTTCGCGATGGAGGCCATCGTCGTGCGGCCGCCCGCGCGGCCCGCGAGCAAGCCCTAGCTCCCGGTCAGAGCTTCCGAACGTGGAGTTTCCAGGCGACTTCGCTGGCGGAAGGGCATAGACTTATTGCCACTTAGGGGCTCGGTAAGGAGGCCGAGTCCGGCCCGAGGCTGACCCCAGTAGCTGACCGCAGTAATAGTCGCTAAAGGTGGCCCACAATGAAGGCTCCTGCGTTCGCACCCGCTGTTCTCGCCCTCGCGCTCCTGCTTCTCGCCCCACCCTCGTCCGCGCAGTACATCTACCTCGACTCCAACGGCGACGGCGTTCACACCGCGGCGGACGTGCTCCACGCGGTCGGGCCCACGGTCGTCGACATCTGGCTGGACATCGGTCACAACAGGGACGGCACCACCGTGGCA
>DASQBE010000070.1:0-2123 GCA_035635355.1 Binatia bacterium
CGCGGTCCAGGTTTCGGTCGGAGCCGCTTACCGTGGCGCCCAGGAGGGAGACGAATTGAGCCAGCGGCGCCATGCCGCTTCCGCCGACGCCGCTGAAGTGGTACCGCTTGTCCGAGAGGGAATTCACGCGGCAAGTCTCGCTGGGCGCGGGGGCCGCGTCAACACCGGCGGAACCAAACGCGATTGACGCGATGGGCGGCTGCCCTTAGCCTGATCCGCGAGATGGGGCTGTAGCTCAATTGGGAGAGCGCTTGACTGGCAGTCAAGAGGTAGCGAGTTCGATCCTCGCCAGCTCCACGTATTCCTATGGAATCCTGACCGGTTCCTCGACAAGGGACCCCTTCCATGCTTCCGCGGCCTTGAAGGCGAGATCGGCCGTCACGAACCGGTAGCCGTTCCCCTCCACAATCGCCTCGTAGTTTTCCCGCAACGACTCGCGGAGGTGGCGCAGGGCCCACTCCAGCGCGAAGGCCGATCCGAGGCGCCTCGGCGGGGGGACGCGCTGGTCCAGCAGCGTGGTGACGCTGTCGGCCCGCACGAAGAGCTCCAAGACCCGGTCCCCGAAGGAGCTCTCGTCCAGGACGCAGAGTTGCAGATCACGGCGGGCCTTCTGGAGATCCCCGCAGATCGAGTTGAACTCGCGCACCAGCCCCTGCACGTTCGCCCCGTCGTCGTGCGCGCCGCCGCTTCCGATCCCCGGCGTTGTCGCGGTCAGCACGATCGCAAGCGTCATTGCGGGAAGAAGAGCACTTCCATGCCGCGTCGCCGCGGATGTCCGTGGGTGCCGCATGTTGCGTTCTCCGATTCGGAACCGCCCCGAGCGGTCCCTGGTATAAATATCGGACGAACGTGCAGGGAACTTAGGCCCTTTCGCTCATTTCGCATGTCGCGGAATGCCGCGCGCGCATTGACGCGGACCCACCCCTCTGATAGGCTCATTCGACATGCCCCACCAAAATCGTAAGTTCCTATGGATTAGGGGACTTTGGCTGCTTTGGGCCATCCTTCTGGGACCCTTCTTGGTACCCGGTCCCGCCGTGGGCCAGGACCGCTCGAATATCGCGCCCCGCGCCCGCGTCCCGATCTTCGATGCCGGCGCCCCCGTCCAGAGAAAGGTCCTGAAATCCGGGCTGACCATCCTCGTCCAGGAGCAGCGCACCAGCTACCGGGTCGCTGGGGCGGTCGCGGTCCGGATGGGCACCATCTACGAATCCGACGATGACGCGGGCCGCGGCCAGGTTCTCATCAAGGCGATCCTCGCCGGCACCCAGAAGATAACCTCCGTGGAGCTGGCGCTCCGGCTTCTCGCCGCCGAGGCGCAGCTCGAGTCCGGCGCGGGCCCCGATCTGGGCCAGATCTCCATCTCCACCAAGCGGGAGCAGGTGGACACGGCGATCGACCTCCTGGCGGAGGTCGCGCTCCAGCCGGCATTCCCCGACACCGCCGTGGACGGCATGAGGCAGCGCGCGCTCACCGCCGCCGCCGACCAGGACGAGAACCCCGTCCGCGCGTCCTACTCCATGTTCCTCGGACCGATGTACCGCGGGAGCCCGCTCCAGCGCTCTGTGGCCGGAACGGTCTCCGGACTCGCCGGCTGCAGGCGGAAAGACGTGCTCGCCCTCTACAAGAAGTACTTCGTCGGGGGGAACATGGTCGTGTGCTTCGTGGGGAATTTCGACGGGAAGAGAGTCATGGCCCATCTGGAGAAGGCCTTCGCCGCGACGCCCGCGGGGAAGGCCCTCGAGGCGTATCCGGGGGAGCCCGTCCCGCTCGCCGCCGACACGACGGTCACCACCCAGCGCGACGTTCTGGCGCCGGTGATGACGTTCGGGTACCCGGCGCCGGGCTACATGGAGCCCGACTACCCCGCCTTCAAGATCATTGAATCGTACCTCGCCTCGGCCGACCGGTCGCCCATCACGTTCTGGCTGCCGCAGGCGGGGATCACCGCGTCGGTCGGCGTTCTCTACCCCCCGTACCCGAAGCGGGCCAGCATGGCCGTCTATTTCACCGCGGCGCCGAACCAGATGGGGGCCGCGCGCGATACGGTCTCGGCCGTGCTGGGCCGCCTGAGGACGCAACCGCTCGATGAAGAGGAGTACGCGGAGCAGCTCAAGCGCGTG
>DASQBE010000071.1:0-1779 GCA_035635355.1 Binatia bacterium
AGGAGGTGCTGTCGCGCGGTCCGCCGCCACCTCTTCGGCGGTGCCCGCGGGCGGGCGCGCCAGCTCCTCCTTCATGCGGCGGATGTGGGCCGGCGTCGTGCCGCAGCACCCGCCGATCAGGCTCGCCCCCGCGGCCTTGAAGCGCACGGCGTAGTCCGCGAAATAATCCGGCGAGGCGAGATAGAGGAAACGCCCGCTCACGAAGCGCGGGAGTCCCGCGTTGGGCATCACGGAGATGGGCATCTGCGTCCGGCGCCTCAGCCGCTGCACGATCTCCAATAATTTCTGGGGTCCCACGCTGCAGTTCGCGCCCAGGACGTTCACGCCGAGGCTCTGCGTGGCGCGCACCACGTCCTCGGGGTAGGCGCCGTAGAGCGTGCGCTCGTCCTCGGTGAAGGTCATCTCGGCGACGAGCGGGAGGTCCGTGACCTGGCGCACCGCCTGGATGGCGAGCTTCATCTCCTCGAGATCGGTCTGCGTCTCGATGATGAGGAGATCCACCCCACCCTCGACGAGCCCTTCGACCTGCTCCACGTAGGCCTCGAGCGCCTCGTCCTTGGTGATCGTGCCGAGCGGCGCGACCGGTTTTCCCAGCGGCCCGATGGCGCCCGCGACGAAGACCGCCTCTCCCACCTCCTCGCGCGCGTTCCGCGCCAGCTGCGCACCCACGCGATTCACGCGGCGCGCGTCCTGGCTCTCGCCGTGCGCCGCCAGACGGATGCGGCTCGCGCCGAAGGTGTTCGTCTCGATCAGCTCGGCGCCCGCGCGGATGTAGTCGCGGTGGATGGACTGGACCAGCGCCGGCTCCTGGATGTTCAGGAGATCGAAGGAGCGGTCGAACGTGATGCCGCGGTCGTAGAGCACGGTGCCCATGGCGCCGTCGGCCAGGACGACGCCCTGCTCCAGACGCTTCAGGAAGGGATGGCTCAAACCGGATTTCTCCATGGGGGAACGGGTTCTTCCATCGAATGGGGACATCGTACTATACTGCGCGGCCTTGCCGTGGACCAATTGAGGGAGCGAGCCGTCGAATGAACATTTTGGTGTTCGTGAAGCAGGTCCCGGATACCGAGACCCGGATCCAGCTCAAGGACGGAGCCGTGGACACCACGAGCGTGAAGTGGGTCGCGAATCCGTACGACGAGTTCGCGATCGAGGAAGCCCTTCGCATCCGGGAGCGGCTCGGACAGGGCAAGGTCACCGTGATGAGCCTGGGGCCCGACCGGGTCAAGGAGGCCATCAAGTACGCGCTCTCCCTCGGCGCGGACGAGGGCGTTCATGTCCAGGGCGGAGGCGTGGCCCTCGGGGATCCTCTCGCGGTGGCGACGGTGCTCGCGGCCGCCGCGAAGAAGGCCGGCTTCGATCTGATCCTCACCGGAAAGCAGGGTGTCGACTACGACTGGTCCCAATCGGGGATCATCCTGGCCGAGCTCCTGGACCTTCCCCACGTATCGGTGGTGGTGCGTCTCGAGGTGGATCCGGCGTCGAAGCAGGGCAAAGCCTGGCGCGAGATCGAGGGCGGAGCGGAGATCGTGGAGTTCTCTCTGCCGGCGGTCATCACCGCGCAGAAGGGTCTGAACGAGCCTCGGTACGCTTCCCTCAAGGGAATCATGGCGGTGAAGAAGAAGGTCATTCCGGAATGGTCCCTCTCCGATCTGGGCGTGGACCCCGCGTCCGTCTCCGAGAGCGCCGCTTCCGTCCGCTTCGTGGAATTCTCGCTGCCCCCGCCGCGGCAGGCCGGCAAGATCCTCGAGGGTGAGCCGGCGGACACGGCCCGCG
>DASQBE010000072.1:0-3186 GCA_035635355.1 Binatia bacterium
GTGATAGAGCCATGCAAGGTCGCTCAACAACTGCCCGAGTCCGGGATCCGGCGCGTCCACGCGTTCGCTCGCGCGGATCGCTTCTACGAATGCTTGGGAGGCATCGCCGAAGCGGCCTTCTGTGTACGCGGTGAGGCCCGACCGCTCGAGACCCTCAGGTGTGGCAGCGACCTGCGAGACACCGCAAGCCATCAGAACCGGGACGAGCATCAGGAGGACGGTTCTCCTGTGAACACCCCGGCCGCCGCCCGTGGAGGCGGAGCCGAAACCGGAGCCGATGGGTTTCTGCAAGGCGGTCACTGTGCCTGTTCTCCTGAGGTCGCATTCGAGTGTACGCTCGGAGCGCCGAAGTGTGAAAGGTTGAAAGTCCAGGCACGTGTTCCGAGAATGGGTCGGCCTAGTCTTGTCCACCCTCGACCGAGAGTCGCAGCGAGTGTTCGACATCCCCTTCGCCGTGATTTTCCAGGGGGAGGAGCTTGAACCCGATCTCGCCGAGAGCGCCCAGCCAGTCGGCCGCCAGACGCACTCCGTACATCTCGAGCCCGAGCGATTCTGCGGGAACGTCTCGAGTTTCCTCGTGCCTGTCCTCGCGGAGACGAAGCAGAAACGGAGCCGTGTTCTCGATGACCAGGTTCTTACCCCGTGGAAGGGCGTCAAAGGGGGTGTCGAGGCGCCAGTGCCAGGTGTCGGCATCCGGGCGTACTCCACCGTAGCGGGCCTGAATGGCCTTCAAGCGATCGAACGGCTCGCCGTTCATCAGCGCGGTGACGAGCTTCAAGAATTCCGCATGGGCCCAGACCAAGGGCATGGCGCTCCCCGAGGGCCTGCCGGGAGAGAGCCCGCGTTGGGGAATGGCGGTCGTGTCCCAAACCTGCTCCGGGATGAGACCCCCGGGGCCGGTCATCCGAGTCATCGCTTCGAGGTAAGGAGTGGGGTCTTCTCCCCGCGCGGCCGCGTGGTGTCCGCGCTCTCCTGTGAGCAGCGGCCATGCTCGTCCGATGCCGGTGCCATCAAAGGGACCACCGTCCTCGTGTTCGCCATACCCGTCGCCGTTGTAACGGTGGTAGCTGAGCCCGCTCGGCGTTCCGACCTGAAGCACCATCTCGGCGACCTTGAGCGTCGCCTCGATCTTCGGATCCGTGGGGGCCCGGAGGCCCAGTCGCGAAAGATACAGGAATTCGAGGCCGATGAGCTCGTCTGCACCAACGGTCACATCCCGCCGATTGCGGAGCTCGACACGGCCCCGCAGGCCACCGCGGTCGGGCGGTGGAGCGATTCGCACATAGTAGCCCTCCACGCCGGCCCCCTCGGCCCACGCCCCTCGGACCGCGTAGGTCCACGATTCGATCCGCTCGTTCCAGTAGTCGGCAAGCGACAACGCGTAACTCTTGTCCGGTTCACTCAGGAAGGCGGACCCCGCCACGAGGGCGACGATTTCCACGGCCAGCGTGAACGGGTTCACTCCCGCGCTCTCTTCCCACCGATCCTGCGGGCTGATGGGACCGTGTCGCGCCAAGTAGGACAACGCCCGTCGCACCATGGTTCGAAGCCCCAGAAGCTCCGCGCGCGGGCGGAGATCGCCGAGCTTCGCCGCCAATAGGACCGGGAATCCGATCTCGTCCAGCTGGACACCCGTCCAGAAGGGCGTGCCGTCGGGGTAGAAGTTCTGCGGCCAGGAGCCGTCCGGGCCCTGCGTGCCGACGAGATAGCTCAGCATCCGGCGCGCGTCTTCGACCTGTCCCACGGCGAGCAGCCCCAGCCCAGCCTCCACCGCGTCGCGCGCCCACACGAGGTGGTACCCGCCCAGGTCGTCTCGAGAAGCTCCCCAGGGGATGCTCAAGCTCGCCGTTACGGCACCGGGATAGCTCTTGTCTTCATGAACTTTGAGCACGGTGGCGGACAGCAATGCCTCGCGCCGAATCTCGGCGGTCGTCTCCGGGATACGAAGTCGCGTCCCCCAGGTCTTCCAGGCTTTGACAAACCCCGCGCTGCTCGCGTCGAATCCTTCGGCGAGACTCGAGCGCGCCAAGGTTCGCGCTCCCTCGGCGCTGGAAGCGAAGCCGAGGGCCAGAAGGCCGGACGGAGCTTCCAGCTCTCCCAGGAGTGCGACGTTGCCAACCTCGGCGCGTTCGTAGGTCCAGGTCATCCGGCCGTTCTTGGAAAAGTCCTGCCACCCGTCCGAGAAGCCGACGAAGCCGGCGCTGGCGCGGCGGAAGCCGTTGTCCGATAGCAGACACAAATGGGCTTCGCCCCCGCGAGCGTGGAGGATCTCTCGGTCGATCCAGGCCGCGTTCTCCTGGCTCTTCGGACCGAGATGGGGCGCGAGGAGGGGATAGAGCTTGAATCCGTTGCCGCGGATCGTGTAGCGAACGAGCAGTACCTCGCGTATGGGGTCGGTTACAAGCTCGAGCGTGAGCTCGTAGCCTTCACCTTGATGCGTGACGGTCGGGAGTGGGATGTAAGGCTCCGGGAGCGCGAGCGTGTAGCGATTCACCCGTTTCACTTCGAACCATCCGCCCTCGTTGGCTACGATGAAACCGAGGTCGCGAATCTGCGGCTCGCCCGTCGACGGGTAATAGACCTCGTTGATGATTCCGTAGCCGAGCGTGACCCAAATCCGGCTAGGACCCAGCGCGGTCAGCACCATGTCTTTGGCCGACGAACACCAGGTGGGGGCAATCCCGGGCTTCCCTGGGGCTGAACCCGATTCCATGGGACCTCCTTGAAGCGCGAGTTCGGTGAACCATTCGCCTCACGGGAGGCGCCCGCGAATTACCCGGTAGCCTGCCGCCGGGTGGGCTGTGCGCCTGCAGGGGAGAGCAACATAGGGACCTGAGTCTAGCCGCTCGGGAGTTTCCGTGTCAGCACTTCGCGCTGCCGGGGCTTCGTGCCGTGGCTGGAAGGGGGAGAGTCAAGGCGGGTGAAGCTTGGGCTACTGCGGAGTGATTCCTGGCCGTGAACGGGTCTCGAGGCGCAGTCGTCCGAACTGAAAACCATCTCCCCGGAGGAGCTGCGCGGCCCCGTCCGCCATCCAGTGGGAGGAGATCCCGTACTCAAAGGCGCCGGTGTACCAGCCAGCGGTCCGATGGTTCGTGTCGAGGCGCGCCTCCGCCCATCCCTCGATCCTATTTCGCCCGCGGGGTCCGCGTCCCATAGGGCAGGTCGGCCCTTTGTGTCGAAACTGCC
>DASQBE010000073.1:0-5189 GCA_035635355.1 Binatia bacterium
GGTGCTGCGCCGGAGCGTGGAGCCCGGCTCGGAGGTGGCCGAATCGGGCGAGCTTCTCACGCTCGTTCCCGAGGGCTCGGTGATCTTCGAGGCGCACGTGCCGCGGGCGGAGGCGGATCGGGTCGCGCTCGGGGCCTCGGCCCAGGTGGCCATGGAGGGGGGCGGCGCCGTGGAGACCCGGGTGCAGCGGCGCTTGCCCCAGTCGAGCGAAGGGGACCAGAGCGCCCTCTTCTGGCTCGCCCCGGCCGCCAAGGAGCCGTTCGGCGTGCTGGGCCGGTTCGGCGCCGCGACGATCGAGACGGGAGCGGAGCATCGCGCGGTCCTGGTTCCCGATTCCGCGCTGGTCGAAGACGATCTCACCGGGGTCGTCCGCTTTGCCCGCGTCGTGCCCGGCGACATCGCGGTGTGGACCGACGCGCGTCTGGGGCCGGCGCAGGAGGGCCGCCACGAGCTCCTGGCGCCGGCGCTTCCTCCGGGGACCCTGGTCATCGTGCGCGGGCAGCGAGGGCTTCCGGACAGCACGCGGGTCCGAGTATCGCCGTGAGGGGATTCTTCGACGCCGTCCACGCGCAGCGGCGCGGCGTGGCGTTGCTCCTCGGGATCGCCTTCGCCCTCGCCCTGGCGGCGATCTACCGGATGCCGACTTCGATCCTGCCCGAAGTGGCCTTCCCGCGCGTGAAGATCATCGCCGACAGCGGAGAGCTGCCCAGCGAGGTCGTGCTGCGCGACGTCACCCGCCCGCTCGAGGAGTCCATCCGGCGCGTTCCCGGCATCATCGAGATCCGCTCCACCACCAGCCGCGGCTCGGCCGAGATCAACCTCGACTCCCGGTGGGGATCGAATCTCGACCTGACCGTGCAGCGGGTGCAGTCCCAGATCGACGCGATCCGAACGCGGCTCCCGTCCGGGACGACCGTGGACACGCGCCTCATGAGCCCGACGCTGTTTCCCGTGCTGGGTTTCTCGCTCACGTCCGACGGCGTCTCCCCGGCGGCGCTGCGCGATTTCGCCGACATGGTTCTCCGGCCGGAGCTGTCCCGCCTTCCCGGCGTGGCCGAGGTGATCATCCAGGGCGGACGGAAGCTCGAGGCGCGGGTCACGCTGGATCCGGCCGCCCTCGAGGCGCGGGGCCTGGACGCCGCCGCGGTGCTGGACGGGGTGCGGCGCGCTTCCACCCTCGAGTCGGCCGGGCTCCTCGAGGCCAACTCCCAGCTCTACCTGGCGCTCGTGGACGGCACGGCGCGGGATTTGAGATCCCTCGACTCGCTCACGCTCCCTGCTCCCTCGGGACCCGTGCGGCTGGGCCAGCTGGGCCGCATCAGCCTCGAGGAAGCGCCCGAATTCGTGCGCTACCGCGCGAATTCCCGCGACGCGGTGCTGGTCAACCTGCTCCGCCAGCCCTCGGCGAGCGCGATCACGCTCTCCGACGCCGTGCATCGGTGGCTCGAGGAGAACCGGAGCCGGATCCCGCGCGGCGTCTCGGTGCAGACCTTCTACGATCAATCCGACCTCGTGCACGCCTCCGTCGGGAGCGTGCGGGACAGCCTCCTCGTCGGCGCGCTGCTCGCCGTGCTCGTGATCATGATCGTCCTCCGGAGCCGGCCCCTGGGGCTCGCCGGAGCGGCCGTCCTGCCCGCGAGCATCGCGCTGACCCTGATCGGGCTCTGGCTCTCGGGGCAGTCGCTCAACATGATGACCCTGGGCGGCGTCGCGGCGGCGGTCGGGTTGGTCCTGGACGACGGCATCGTCGTCGTGGAGCATCTCGCCGCGCGATCGACCGGTGAGCATCCGGCCACGCGCGCGCAGGCCATGGCCGAGATCCTTCCCACGCTGGTGGGCTCGAGCCTCTGCTCGCTCGCGATCTTCCTCCCGTTCGTTCTGCTCGACGGCGTGACCGGGGCGTTCTTCCGCGTCCTCGCGCTCTCGATGGTGTTCATGCTCGGCGCCTCGCTGCTGCTCTGTTTGACCCTCGTGCCGCTCCTGAGCCCGCGCTCCCACGCCGTCCGCGCCGGAGCCCGGAGCGCTCCGAGCCGCTTCACGAGGGCGCTGCATCGGGTGACGGAGCGGGGCTGGATCGGCGCCGTGGCGGTGGCCGCGTGCATCCTGATCGCGATTCCACTCTACCTCTCGCTCGGCAGCGGCTTCCTTCCCGAGATGGACGAGGGGTCGCTGATCCTGGACTACGTCGCCCCGCCCGGGACCTCGCTCGTGGAGACGGACCGGATGCTGCGCGAGGTCGAGAAGGAGATCGCGGGCATGCCGGAGATCGTCGCGTGGTCGCGCCGCACCGGCGACCAGCTGGGGTTCTTCGTCACCGAGCCGAACATCGGCGATTACGCGTTGCGCCTGAGCGCCGGGCACCGCCGCGGCGCGGACGAGATCGCGGATGATCTGCGGAGCAGGATCGAGAAGAACCAGCCTGCCCTCGGGGTCGAGTTCGGGCAGCTCGTCGAGGACGTCATCGGGGATCTGACCACCACGCCCCAGCCGATCGAGGTCCGGATCTTCGATGAGGACCGGGCCCTGGCCGAGGAGAAGGCGAGGGAGGTCGCGGCCATCCTGGATGGCGTCCCGGGCGTCGTGGACGTGAAGAACGGGGTCGTGGTGAGCGGCCCGAACGTCACGATCGCGCCGAGGCCCGCCGTGGCTCGCTCGGGGAAGAGCACCGAGGAATTCGCCCAGGACGTGGCGCCGGCGATCGGCGGAACCGAGGTGGGGGCGATCCCGCGCGGAGCGCGGGCCTGGCCCCTGCGCTTCGTCCTGCCACGGCCGACGGGTCTGAGCGGGGCCGAGGTCGTGGCCGGCATCTCCGTTCCCGCGGGCTCGGGGCGAGTCCGGGTGGGGGAGGTCGCGTCCGTGCGCACCGCCCCGGGAGAAACCGAGATCGGGCGGGACAACCTGCGCACGATGGTGGCTCCGACCGCGCGCCTCTCCGGGCGCGACCTGGGCTCGGCGATGGCCGAGATCCAGAAGCGCATCCGGGAGCACCTGCTTCTTCCGCCGGAGGCCAAGCTGCAGTACGCGGGCATGTGGGCCGAGCAGCAGTCCTCGTTCCGCGGTCTCGCCGGGGTTCTCCTGGGGGCGGTGGCCCTGGTGACCGCGATCCTTCTCTTCTCGTTCCAATCCTGGCGTCAGGCCGCGGCGGTGCTCCTCGTCGTGGTCTCCTCGCTGGCGGGGGTGTTCCTCGCGCTCCACGTCGGCGGCGCGTCGTTCAACATCTCGAGCTTCGTGGGCGCGATCATGATGGTGGGCATCGTGTCCGAGAACGCGTATTTCCTCGTGGCGGCGCATCGCGACGCGCTTCGCCGGGGCCGGACCCTGGTGGAGGCGGCGCGCGAAGCCGCGACGCGTCGGGCGCGCCCCGTGCTCATGACCACATTCGCCGGGGTCGCGGCCCTGGCGCCCCTGGCGCTCGGCGTGGGCGCGGGGAGCGCGCTCCTGAAGCCGCTGGCGATCGCTGTGGTCGGGGGATTCGTCACCTCCGCGTTTCTTCTCCTCCTCGTGCTTCCGTCCCTTCTGGCGGGCTACGGCGGGGGTCTCGACGAGCCGTCTGTGTAGCGTATTGATCCACAACACGTTATCCGCATGAAGTAACGCATCGAATTCAAGTGTAGGAACAATCTTGTCCGACTTTCTCCGACTTGACTTCGGGGGGGCCGATTCGACACGATTACGTAGGGGGAAAGCACCAGCCCATCTCAAGTTCCGCCTCCAACGGTCTCCGGAGAACACATCCATGGCCCGCGTTCTCGCAGAAGAACCCGCCCTCGACGCCACGCAGCTCCTTCTCGCGCTCAAGGCTGTGCGGAAAGGGGACTTCTCCGTCCGATTGCCGGAGACCTGGACAGGACTCTCGGGCAAGGTGGCCGACACCTTCAACGAAGTCGTCGAGATGAACGAGCAGCTCGCCGCCGAGCTGGCGCGCGTCAGCGTCGTGGTGGGGCAGAACGGCAAGATCAACGAGCGCGCGTCCCTCGGCCCGGTGACGGGCTCCTGGTCCGACACGGTGGCGGCGGTCAACAGCCTCGTCGCCAACCTGGTCCAGCCGACGGCGGAGGCGGCGCGCGTGATCGGGGCGGTCGCGAAGGGAGACCTCACCCAGACGATGTCGCTCGAGATCGACGACCGGCCCCTGGAAGGCGAGTTCATGCGCACGGCGAAGACCGTGAATCGCATGGTGGAGCAGCTCGGCGCCTTTGCCGCCGAGGTGACCCGTGTGGTTCGGGAGGTCGGCACGGAGGGAAAGCTGGGCGGTCAGGCGCGCGTGAAGGGGGTCGCCGGGATCTACAAGGACCTGACCGAGAGCGTGAACCGGATGGCCGGCAATCTCACCGCCCAGGTCCGGAACATCGCGGAGGTGACCACTGCGGTGGCGAACGGCGACCTGAACCGCAAGATCACGGTGGATGTGAAGGGCGAGGTGCTCGAGCTCAAGGACACGATCAACACGATGGTGGATCAGCTTCGGTCCTTCGCCTCCGAGGTGACCCGGGTGGCCCGGGAGGTGGGCACGGAAGGGAAGCTGGGGGGACAGGCGCGGGTCGAGGGGGTTTCGGGAACGTGGCGCGACCTCACCGATTCGGTGAACTCGATGGCGGGAAACCTCACGGCGCAGGTTCGGAACATCGCGGATGTGACCACGGCCGTGGCGAACGGGGACCTCTCGAAGAAGATCACGGTGGACGTGCGGGGGGAGATCCTCGAGCTGAAGAACACGATCAACACGATGGTGGACCAGCTGAGCTCCTTCGCCTCGGAGGTGACGCGCGTGGCGCGCGAGGTGGGAACCGAGGGGCGTCTGGGCGGCCAGGCGGACGTGAAGGACGTGGCCGGCACGTGGAAGGACCTCACCGACAGCGTGAACTCGATGGCGGGGAACCTGACGGCGCAGGTGCGGAACATCGCCGAGGTGACGACCGCGGTGGCGAACGGGGATCTCTCGAAGAAGATCACGGTGAACGTGCGGGGGGAGATCTTGGAGCTGAAGAACACCATCAACACGATGGTGGACCAGCTCAGCTCCTTCGCCTCGGAGGTGACCCGCGTGGCGCGCGAGGTGGGAACCGAGGGGAAGCTGGGCGGCCAGGCGGACGTGAAGGGCGTCTCCGGGGTGTGGAAGGAACTGACCGACAACGTGAATTCCATGGCGTCGAACCTCACCGCGCAGGTGCGCGGCATCGTCCGCGTGG
>DASQBE010000074.1:0-3563 GCA_035635355.1 Binatia bacterium
CATCTTCGACATTCGCGGGGGCCTCGTACGTACTCTGGTCAACGACGATCTTGCGAAGGGAGCTCACGTGATCGTCTGGGACGGGCACACAGCAACAGGTCAATCAGTAGCGAGCGGAGTCTATAATTACCGCCTGGAGGCTCTCGGCAAGCACCTATCAAGGCGGCTGATCGTCTTGAAGTAGCTTCTCGGGGCGCTTGACATTACGCTCGCTTCAGGATGTCGAACCGTGCTGAAGGACTAGGGTTCGAAGAGGGTTACGTTCGGGGAGCC
The DNA here is from genome assembly GCA_035635355.1 of Binatia bacterium. GTDB lineage: Bacteria > Eisenbacteria > RBG-16-71-46 > SZUA-252 > SZUA-252 > WS-7. The sequence goes on from DASQBE010000074.1 coordinate 274, forward strand.
AGATCACAAGATCGCGAACTTTGAGGTTCGCGGTGAGAATAGGGGCCCCGCTGGCGAGAGCAGCCGGGGCCTCCGCGTATCCGCGACGCGCGCGCCGAAAGCAAAGTCACGCCCACCCGAGCTCGACGCGGTCCCTCTACGTTCCGGCTGGTTCTGGTTACTGACCCCCCGCCGGCCCCGTCAGGCGAGGTCCGGGATCGCTTGGGTTCGATAGAACTCGGCGTAGGCGCCGGAGCGCTCGAGGAGCTGCTCGTGGGAGCCCTGCTCCACGATCCGGCCGCCCTGGAGGAAGAGAATGCGGTCGGCGCTGGATATCGTCGACAGATGATGCGCCACGATGATCGTGGTCCGGCCCCGGCGCAGATTGGCAAAGGCCTGCTGGACCGCCTGTTCCACGAGAGGATCCAGGCCCGTCATGGGCTCATCGAAGAGAAGGATCCTGGCGTCGCGGAGGAACGCGCGTGCTATCGCGATCCGCTGGCGCTGCCCGCCGGAGAGCGTCGCGCCACGATCGCCGAGAACGGTGTCGTAGCCATCCGGCAGTCTCACGATGAACTCGTGCGCGTTTGACGCGCGCGCGGCGTTCCGGATCTCCTCGTCGGTCGGTGAGCCGTTCTTGCCGATCGCTCCGTACGCGATGTTCTCGCGCACCGTGATGCCCATCACGACTGTCTCCTGCGTGAGATAGCTGATGTGGCGCCGGATGGACTTAACGTCCAGAGCACGAAGCGCCATGCCATCGATGCGGACCTCTCCGCCGATCGGGTCATAGAAGCGCGGGATGAGGTTGAGGAAGGTGGTCTTGCCGGAGCCGGTCGGCCCGACCAGCGCCACGGTGGTGCAGGGGGCGATGTCCAGTTGGATGTCTCGGAGTACCGGCTCGCCCGGGGCGTATCCGAACGTCACATGGTCGAGCGCGATCGCTCCCCGTACCTGATCCAGGACCTTGGCTCCGGGAGCGCTCTGGATCTCCGGCTTCTCCTCGAGGACCTCGAGCACGCGGTCGGCGCATGCGGAGGCCTTGGCGGTTCTCTGGACGACCTTCGAGACCTGGCGCAGGGGCCCGTAGAGTCCACGGACGTACGCGGCGAACACGAGGAGCTGTCCGGGGCTCAACTTCCCGGCCAGCACATCGAGGGTCCCGAGGCCCAGCGTTCCGCCGACTCCGGCCGCGATCGTGATTTGCACGGCGCGGTGGAGCCCGGCCTCGATGCGGGTCGACCGAATCCCGGCGCGCAGGCTGCGACGATTCATATCCTGGAATCGATTCTCCTCGTGTTCCTCGGCCGTGTTCGCCTGCACGACATGGACCGCCTGGAGGACCTCGTGCGCGCTCGAGATGAGCTGTCCTTCACGCTTTCGCTGGAGCGCCGCGGCTTCGAGCAAGCGAACGCGGAAGAACGAGAGCACGATGAAGAGCACGGGAGCAACCGCCCCCGCGACCAGTGTGAGCCGCCAGTTGATCGTGAGCATGATGACGAGAACGCCCACGACCACCAGCGTCTGCGAGAGGGTGCTCAAGAGCGCCGACACGACCATCTCGCGCAGCATCACGATGTCTCCCGTGAGCCGCATCAGGACGTCCCCCAGACGCTCGCGACGATGATAATGAAGGGAGAGCGACTGGAGGTGATGGAACAGCTCGCGGCGGAGCGACATGACCACGTCCTGTCCGGCCGTCGCGGCGAGAACGTTCTCCGTGTAGTAGAGCTGTCCGCGCAGGGCCGCGAGGAGGAGGATCGCCGCCACCGATCCGACCAGCAGCGCGATCGGGTCGCCGTGGACATTTTTCAGCGTGTGCCCCAGGAAGTGGACCTTCCGTCCGAGAAGAACCCCGTCGAAGAGAAACTGGAGCGGCCACGGCTCGAGGATGGTTACGATCGCGTAACCGACCCCCGCCAGGGCCGCGAGCAGTAGAGCGGGCACGTGGGGCCGAAGATAGGGTCGGAGCCGCGTGATCGCGGCGAGAAATCGGCGCGTGTCTCGCGTGGACTGGCGCAACGAGCTCCAGGGTCCCGTCAGGATCCTCCTCACGAAGCCTCCGGCCAATCGCCAACACTCGGGGGCTGGACCCTTCGCCATCCCCATCGACGCGCCCGGGCGACTTCCGCCTCGCGCCGCGTCTCGCGCGCGACATCGGCCCAGGTCCAGAGATCCCCCGCCGCGGCGTCCGCCAGAGCTCGCCGACGCGCGGGATCCCGCGCGAGCGCGAGGAGCGCCGCGCCGATCGCCTCCGGGTTGCCCGGCTCGGTCAGGACGGCTCCGTTCTCCTCGCCCAACTCATGACTCAAGTGACCCACCGCGGAAGCGATCACCGCGCGACCCGTCGCCCGGTACTCGGCGATCTTGATCGGCGAGAAATAGAACTCCGTACTCGCCGCGTAGGGCGCGCAGAGCACGTCGCACGCTGCAAGATGGTCGCCCATCTCCACGTGGGGCACCGCCCCGAGAAAGCGCACGCGATCCCGAACGCCCCGCTCCCGCGCGAGCCGTTCGAGCGTTGCGCGCTCGGGACCGTCTCCGAGGATCATCAACATCATATCGTTTCGGGAGCGCGCGGCCAGGGCGAAGCCCTCGATCAGATGCGCGACGCCGTGCCAGGGGCGCAGGGTTCCCGCGAAGCCCGCGACGAACGAGCCGTCGAGTCCCAGTGACGCCCGGACCCGGCGGCCGTCGCGACCGGGGTTGAAGCGCTCGGGATCGACGCCGTTCGGCAGAACACGGATGCGCTCGGGCGCGACACCCTGGCGGCGCGCGTGCTCGGCCACGAACGGCGAGACGGCGACGACGAGGTCCGCCCGACGCAATACCCAGCGCTCCAGCGCGCGTGTGAGACGTCCCAGCTTGAGGCCGCGGTAACGTTCCTCCTCGTCGGCGAGCGGCGCGTTCATCTCGATGACATGCGTGATTCCGCGCGCGCGCGCGATGAGGCTTCCCGCGACCGAGCAAAGGGCATAGCGCTCATAGACCATATCGGGCCGGAGGGCCCGGGCGGCCTCACGCCCCGCGCGGAAGAGCGCCGGATTGTCCGTGATTCGAAGGAACGCCCGCTCCCAGGCCTGCGCTCCTCCGAGGAGGCGCGCCGCGCTCTTCGCGAGGAGCGCGATCGGGGCGCCGGTGCGAGCTTCGGTCACGTCCGCCCGGGGCTTCTCGCCGTCCTCCGGACCGGCGTTCGCGGTGACGATCTGCGAGACCACTCCGGATTCCCGCCACGCCGCGACCAGAGCCCGAAGGTGGATCGAGGCGCCTTTCCGTCCTCGGGCGGGCACTCCGCGATCTCCTGAGACATA
>DASQBE010000075.1:0-18477 GCA_035635355.1 Binatia bacterium
GGGGGTGGCGCGGAAGATACGGAAGGACGCGGGATCGATGCCCCCCACCGAGACCCCCGCCGCGGCGAGATCGGCCGGGCTCAAGACGTAGAGCCCGTGGCGGAGAATGCCGAGCCTCACCCAGGGGCGGTTGGGCTCCACGCGAAGCGGTCCCGCGTAGGCGGCCGCGCGGCCCCCGGCGCGCCGGACCGAGGGCGCGAACGGCCCGGCGGCATGCGCGGCGGTCCAGGAAACGTCGAGGATGATCTGATCCACGACGCTCGCCCGGCCCGTCCGGGGATCCCACCGGACCGGCCGGAGCGTCACGTGCAGGACACGCTCGTTCCCCTGGGCCGTCGGCACGAAGCTCACGAGCGGCGAGGGAGTCCCCCCTCCCCCGCTGTAGGCCTCACCGTCCAGGTAGGCGGAGACCTGCGCGGCGCTCACGCTCGACCAGAGATCGCGGTCCGAGAGGAGATGCGGCAGCGGCTCGGGACGGAGGGTTCCGAGCGCCCGCTCGGCTCCCGCCGTGGCGCTCACGCTCGGATCCACTTGCGCGGGAATGCGGAGCAGGATGGTGAGAAAGGGAAGCTGCGGCATCCCCGCGGGGGACCCTAAGGCACCGCCGGGAAGCGTGATCTCGCTCAGGCCCTGCCCGAAGACTTCCCCCGCCGCGACCTCCGGCTCCGGGATGGGAATGACCACGCGGTACCCGGACGCGGTCTCGGATTCCACGCGCGCGTGGAGCGAGGCCGGCCCGAGGAGCGCGCTCGAAGCGCCCGCGGCCGGCGCCAGGAACAGGGGAGCGGCCGTGGCGGCCAGGAGAAGCGAAAGGAATCTGTTGGAGAGGCTCAAGCCTTGGTGGTCCGCTCGGCTTCCTCGATCAACATCACCGGAATGTCGTCGACGATGGGGTAGGCGAGACAGCAACGGTCGCAGATCAGCCGCTCCGGTTCCTTTTGGTCTCGAAGCTCCCCTTTGCACTGAGGGCACACGAGGATCGCGCGCAGCTCTTCACTGATCGGCATGTCTCTTACCCCCCCAGGGGAGCCGGCTCATGACCGGTCTCCTCCAGATAGACCCCCATCTTGAGAAACTTCTCCAGGCGCCGGTCCAATAACTCCTGGGTCGGGAGCCCCAGAAGGCCCTTCACGTGCCGGAGCACGGCCGCCTGGATGCGGCGCGCCGTCTCCTCCGGGTCGCGATGCGCCCCTCCCAGCGGCTCGGGAATCACCTCGTCGATGACGTTCAGCTCCAGGAGGTCGTGGGCCGTGAGCTTCAGCGCCTCGGCCGCCTGCTCCGCCTTTCCAGCGTCCTTCCAGAGGATCGCGGCACACCCCTCGGGGGTGATCACCGAATAGATCGAGTTCTCCAGCATGAGCACCACGTCTCCCACCGCGATCGCCAGGGCCCCTCCCGAGCCCCCTTCCCCGATCACGATCGAGACGATCGGCACCGGAAGGTGGGCCATCTCGACCAAGTTCCGGGCGATGGCCTCCGACTGGCCGCGCTCCTCCGCCCCCAGGCCGGGGAACGCCCCCGGCGTATCCACGAACGTCACGAGCGGGCAGCCGAGCTTCGCGGCCAGCTGCATCAGGCGAAGCGCCTTCCGGTAGCCCTCCGGGTTCGCCATCCCGAAATTGCGGTGGATGTTCTCCTTGGTGTCGCGCCCCTTCTGGTGTCCGATCAGGACCAAGGGCACGTCCTCGAGCGTCGTCAGGCCCGCGATGATCGCGGGGTCGTCCCCGAAGCGGCGGTCTCCGTGCAGCTCCATGAAGCCCGGCGCCAGGATCTTGAGGTAATCCAGCGTGTAGGGACGGCGCGGGTGCCGCGCCAGCTTCACGCGCTGCCAGCGCGTCAGCTTGGAGTAGACGTCGCGCCGGAGCTTCTCCGCCTTCCGCTCGAGGCGCTTCAGCTCCTCTTCGATCTCGGGGTTCTCGGGAGCGGACGCGCGGAGGTCCTCGATGCGCCGCTCCAGCTCCACGATCGGCTTCTCGAAATCGAGCCAGGTTCCGTTCATGGCTTCTGTCTCCGGTCGCTCAGAATGGAACGGCTTCGGTCGCCGTGGCCGTGGCGCTCACGAGCGAGACCGCGCGCTCCCCCAGGCGGGACTTCAGCTCCGCGATCAGCTCGTCGCTCACGCGCACGAGCAGCCGCCGCGCGCGAATCTGCGTCTTCACGAGATCCGGGGGGGTGCGCGCCAGGAAGTATACCGGGCTCAAGCCCGGGTGGCGGCCCAGCAGGTCCCGGATCATCTCGAGCGACGTGTCCGCGGGCGCTTCGGTCAGATCGATGGCGAGGGCCTCCGGCGCTCCCTCGGGAGTCGTGCCCCCCGGGCTGAGCGCGCGGATGGACTGAAACACCAGCTTCGGATCCTCCTCGTCGCGCACGCTCACCCGCGCGCGCGTCTCGAGGATGGCGCCCTGGACCAGCGCGGCACGGTTTCGCTCGTAGAGGTCCGCGAACGTCACGCCCTCCACGCTTCCGGCGAAGTCCTCGAGGGTCACGAACGCCATGGGACGCCCGTTCCGGTCGGTGATCGTCTTGATCGCGGACACCATCCCGAGGAAGCTCAGCTCCGCGCCGTCCCGCGACTCGCGGATCCTCGCGGTGTCGGCGAGCCCGCGCGCCTCGATCAAGGGACGGTAGGGCGCGAGAGGATGATCCGAGAAATAGAACCCCAGCACCTCGCGCTCCCTGCGGAGCGTTTCCTGTAACGGCCAGGACGCCACGTTCGGCAAGGGAGGCTCCAGCGCCTCGATGGCGTGCTCCGCCCCGAAGAGGGTGACCTGCTCCTTGCTCACCGCCCGTGCCGAGTCCTGGGCACGGCCCAGGGCGCCCGCCACCGTCTCGAAGAGCTGCGCGCGGTCCCCTCCCAGCGAATCGCAGGCCCCCGCCAGCACCAGCGATTCGAGGACCCGCTTGTTGATGGCCTTGAGATCCACCCGGCGGCAGAGGTCCCAGAGCGAGAGAAAGGGCCCGCTCCGCTCGCGCGCGAAGACGATGGCCTCCACCGAGCCTTTGCCCACGTTCTTCACCGCCGTCAACCCGAACCGGATCTGATCGCCCTCGAGGGTGAACGCGGCCACGCTCCGGTTCACGTCGGGCGGGAGCACGGTGAGGCCCATGCGGCGCGCTTCCTCGACCAGCGTCACGATGCGGTCGGTGTCCCCCACCTCGCTCGTCAGCGCGGCCGCGAGGTAGGCCGCCGGGTGGTGCGCCTTCAGGTAGGCGCACTGGTAGGAGAGGAGCGCGTAGGCCGCGCTGTGGGCGCGCGGGAACCCGTAGCCCGCGAACTTCTCGACCAGATCGAAGATCTCCTCGGCCTTCTTCTTGGACACCTGGTTCTTGGCGCAGCCCTCCACGAAGGTCTGCTTCATGCGCGCCATCTCTTCGGGCTTCTTCTTCCCCATGGCCCGCCGGAGGAGGTCTCCCTGCGCGAGCGTGAAGCCGGCGAGCCGGTTCGCGATCTGCATCACCTGATCCTGGTAGGCGATCACCCCCAGCGTGTTCTTCAAGATGGGCTCGAGCGAGGGGTGCATGTAGGTCACCTTCTGCTTCCCGTGCTTGCGCTTCGCGAAATCGTCCAGCATCCCGCTCTGGATGGGGCCGGGCCGGAAGAGCGCGTTGATCGCGATGATGTCCTCGAAGGAATCCGGGAGCACCTTGCGCAGGAGCTCCCGCATGCCCGAGGACTCGAGCTGGAATACGCCGATCGTCTGGGCCCTGGAGAGCAGCGCGAAGGTGGTCGGATCGTCCAGAGGGATCTCCGCCAGGCGGATCGGCCCCCCGTGGACCCGGCTCGCGAGCTGGGAGGCTCCCTCGAGGACGGTCAGGGTGCGCAGCCCCAGGAAATCCATCTTGAGAAGGCCGATCTTCTCGAGCGAGACCATGTCGAACTGCGTCGTCACGTCTCCCTTGCTCGAGCGGTAGACCGGCACGTAGTCGGTGAGCTTTCCCGGCGCGATGAGCACGCCCGCCGCGTGCGTCGAGGCGTGCCGCGCCAGCCCCTCCAGCGCGAGCGAGCAGCGCATCAGCTTGGCGTGGGTCGGATCCTGGGAGGTCAGCGCCCGGAGCTCCGGAACGGTCTCGATCGCCCTGGTCAGGGTCATTCCCAGCTCCCCCGGGACCAGCTTCGCGACGCGATCCTGGTCGGCGTAGCTCATCCCCAGCGCCCGCCCGACGTCGCGCACGACCGCGCGCGCGGCCATGGTGCCGAACGTGATGATCTGGGACACGCTCTCCCGTCCGTATTTTTCGAGCACGTACTCGATCACCCGCCCGCGGTTCTCGTAATCGAAGTCGATGTCGATGTCGGGCATGCTGATCCGCTCGGGATTCAGAAAGCGCTCGAAGAGGAGGTCGAACTTGAGCGGATCGATGTCGGTGATGCCCAGGACGTAGGAGACGAGGCTTCCCGCGGCCGATCCGCGCCCCGGCCCCACGTGGACGCCGTTCGACCGGGCGAAGTCGATGAAGTCGCGCACGATCAGGAAGTAGCGCGCGTACCCCACCTGACAGATGGTATCCAGCTCGTACTGGAGGCGCTTCTCCATCGCCTCGTCGATCGCGGGGTAGCGCCGGGCCAGGCCCTCGCGGGCGACGGAGCGGAGATAGCTCTCCGCGCTCTCGAACGCGGGTGGAAGCGGGAACTCCGGAAGCTGGACCCGCTCCGTGTCGAGCACCAGCTCGCACTTCTCCGCCACCTCGAGCGTGTTCCGGAGCGCGTCGGGCGCGCCCTGGAAGAGCGCCTCCATCTCCTCCACCGACTTCACGTAGACCTGATCGGTGGCGAACCGGAACCGGTCGGCATCCTGCATCGTCTTCCCGGTCTGGATGCAGAGGAGAACCTCGTGGGCCTCGGCGTCCTCCTGACGCAGGTAGTGGCAGTCGTTGGTCGCGACCACGGGGATTTCCATCTCCCGGCCCAGCTGGATCAGGCGATCGGCCACCGTCCGCTCGTCGGGAATCCCGTGATCCTGGATCTCGAAGTAGTAGAACTCGGGGCCGAAGAGGTCCCGGTACCAGGAGGCGGCCTTCCTCGCCTCCTCGAAGTTTCCCTCGAGCACCAGCTGCGGCAGCTCGCCGCGCAGGCACGCGCTCAGACAGAGGAGCCCCTCGGCGTGCGCGGCCAGGAGCTCCTTGTCGATCCGCGGCTTGTAGTGGAAGCCCTCCAGATATCCGGCCGAGGAGAGGCGCATGAGATTCCGGTACCCGTCGCGGTTTCTCGCGAGGAGCACGAGGTGGTTGTAGGCGCCCTTCCCGTCCGCGCTCCGCGTGCGGTCGTGCCGCGAGGCATGGGCCACGTACACCTCGCATCCGAGGATGGGCTTGACGCCCGCCGCGTTCGCGGTCTCGTAGAATTCCACGGCGCCGAAGAGGTTGCCGTGATCGGTGAGCGCCAGGGCGGGCATGCCGAGGTTCTTGATGCGATCCACCAGGCGGTCCAGGCGGCACGCCCCGTCCAGGAGCGAGTAGTCGCTGTGGTTATGGAGGTGGACGAATCCAGCGCTCATGCGACGCCTCGCGCGAGATCGGAGCCGGGGAGATTCGGACGGGGAACCACGCCCTCAGCTTATCAGAAGTACAGGTGCAGCGTGAGCGCGCTGGCCATCGTGTTGAAGCTCGAGCTGCTTTGCTTGGGCGCTCCGAAATCGGAGCGGCTCTCCATCGCCTCGGTCCAGGAGATGCCCGTCGAGCCTCCGATGCTCACCGACTCGAGCGGAGTCCAATCCGCGCCGAGCCCCCAGGCGAGGGTCGCCGCCCGCCGGTAGAGACCCTTGCTCCAGAGGTACGAGCCCGAGAGAGAGCCGAACAGGAAGGGAGAGACGCTGCGGCGCACGACGAGGTAACGCTCGAGGGAAGGACCGAAGGAGAAGGACCAGAATCCGCTTCCGAATTCGTCTCGCAGGGTGTCCGGGCCCTCCGTCGTTCTCCGGAATTCGTGGTTGATGCCCAGCGTCAGCCCGAGATTCGATCGCGCGGCGATCATCTTCCAGACGCCGAACGAGGTTCCCCCGCCGTCGGGAAGCGACAGCGCCAGGGAGTAACGTCCCTTCTGGATCGTGCGCGAGTCGCCCTCCTCCGCGAGGGCGGGGGTTGTTGCGGTGAGTACGAGGAATGCGCTGAGTCCCCAAAGCCATCGCATGAATGATCCCCTCCCCCGGCCCCTTCTGGGTGATCCCGGCAGCCCGCGCAGCCTACCACTTTCTCGTTCGCGCCGCGGCACGGCTGTGGTATCCATCGCGCGTGACGCGCGCGACCACGGAACCGGCCGACCTCGAGACCGCCCGGGCGAGACTTCGGGAGATCCTCCTCGAGCGAGATCCCGAGGGCGCGGTCCTCATCGCGAGGCTCCTGGACCCCGTCCTGACCGAGCACGGCGCGCGCGCCTCGCGCGGTGTCCCGTTCCGCTCCATCTTCACGATCCAGGAATTCCTGTAGACCGGTCTCAGATCCCGGGCGGCGCGGGGGTCTTGTCGGGCGGCGCCGGGTTGCCCGGCGTCGGATCCCCCGGCGCGGGAGGAGTCGGAGCGGCGGTGGAGTCCGGCTCTCCGGGCGGAAGTGCTCCCGTCGAGTCCGCCTGCTCGGTTCCGAACCAGCTCGATTCGTGCGACACCGTGCAGACCTGCCTCGGCTCGGTCGTGGGGATGAACGACTCGCGCATCACGTGCGGGCAATCCGCGCCCGCCCGGTACCCGGTGTCCGCATCGATCCAGACGTCGATCACGCCCGGGGGAGCCTGGAAATCGCGCACGGGCTTCCCGCGATGCGCGACCTCCATGAACCTGGCCCAGATCGGAACCGCGGCCTGCGTGCCCGTGAGCCCGAGCTTCCGGTTGCGGTCGCACCCCACCCAGACGCCCGCGACCAGGTCGGGGGTGTAGCCCACGAACCAGGCATCGTTCTCGTCGTCGGTGGTCCCGGTCTTGCCCGCGGCGGGCCGCGTGAAGCCGAACTCGCTCCGGATCGTGCTCGCGGTCCCGTAGATCACCGGCCCCTCCAGCATCGTGGTCGCCATGTAGGCGGTCTCCGGGCGGATCACACGGCGCAGCTCGCGCCGCGGCGTCCAGATCAGGTTGCCCCCGCGGTCCAGAACCGCGCGCACCGAGATCGGCTTCACCATCACCCCGCCGTTCGCGATCGTGGCGTAGGAGGTGGTCAGCTCCATCGGCGTCACCTCGTTCGTGCCCAGGGCCAGCGAGGCCACCTCGCGCAGGCGGCTCTCCACGCCGAGCGCGTGCGCCATCTCGATGACTTTCGGCAGCCCGACCAGGAACTCCATCCGCACCGTCGCCACGTTGAGCGAGCGCGCCAGGGCCCGGGCCGCCGTCACCTTGCCCAGGTACGTGTTCTCGTAGTTGTGCGGCGCGTACATGCCGAGCGGCGTCGGGAAGGAATCCGGGACGTCATCCAGGAGCGTGGCCGCGGTCAAGGGCGGCCGGCGTCCCGAGAACGGCGTGTCGAGCGCCGCGACGTAGACGAACGGCTTGAAGGCCGATCCCGGCTGCCGCCGCGATTCCACGGCCCGATTGAAGGGACTGATCCGATAGTCGCGTCCGCCGACCATCGCGCGGATCGCGCCGTTCTGCGGCTCGATCGCGAGGAGCGCGGCCTGCGCGGGATCGCGCCCCGCCCCGGAGACCGGCGAGCGTCCGTCCGCGTCGTGCGCGCCTTCGCGCACGAATCGCTCGGCCGCGTCCTCCAGCCTCGGATCCAGCGTGGTGAAGACGCGGAGCCCGCGCGTGCTCAGGTCTCGTTCCGAGATGTCCTTCGAGAGACCCTCGCGCACGTAGTCCACGAAATAGGGGGCGCGCGTCAGAGGCGCCGGGTTCGGCGCGAAGCGGAGCGGCGTCTTCCGGGCGCGCTGCGCCTCGACCTTCGAGATGAAGCCGCACTCCACCATGTCTTGCAGCACCTCGTTCCGCCTGGCGATGGCAAAGTCCGCGTCATGGTACGGGGACATGCGGTTCGGCGAGGGGATGATCCCGGCCAGGAGCGCCCCCTCGCCCAGCGTGAGCTCGCTCGCGTGCTTGTTGAAGTAGTAGAGTGCGCCCTCCTCGACGCCGCATACGCTCCAGCTCCCGCGCTGTCCCAGATAGATCTGGTTCAGGTAGAACTCGAGGATCTGCTCTTTCGAGTAGCGGAATTCGATGAGGACCGCGAGGAGCGCCTCGTGGAGCTTTCGGGTGAAGGTCCGCTGCCGCGAGAGGAACACGTTCTTCGCCAGCTGCTGGCTGATGGTGCTGCCTCCCTCCACCAGCGTGCCGGCGCGCATGTTGCGCGCGGTGGCCCGCCCGATGCCGAGCAGGTCGAGCCCCATGTGGCTGAAGAAGCGCCGGTCCTCGCTCGCGACGGCCGCAAGCGCCACGTGACGCGGAATCGTGGCGAGCGGCGTGAAGGAGCGGCGCTCACGGTCCTCGTCCGAGAACTCGGCCAGAAGCTGCGGGTCGATGCGCAGGAGGCCCCGCGGGGTGGTCTCGGAGAAGCCGTTCCCGATCGTGGCGACCAGGCCGTCTCGAATCTCGACCAGGGTCGGGGAGCCGGGCTCGGTCCGGTCCGGATACACGAACGGACGGAGGTAGATCTCGAAGATGGACCCGCGCATGCGGTACTGCCCGGGCGCGTAGGGCTTCCCGGTCGTGGGCCGATACCGGGCGGCCACGAGGGACGCCTTCAGATCGGAGGCCTCGAGCGGCATTCCGGCGCGCAGCTCCAGCCAATCCGCGTAGACCTGCGTCGGGAATTTCCAGCCCTGCCCGGAATACCCATACGAGGAAAGCGAGGAGAGCCGGAACCAGTCGTACCCCAGGAAGGCAAGCGCGAACGCGAGGACGACCAGCGCCCAGCCGAGCCGGCTCTTCGAGAGCGACCCGAACTTACGCCGGAGTCCCTCGGGAAGGTGAAGTTCCGGCGGCTTCCATGCCGGGGTGGAGTTCGGATTCACGTGGATTGAGCCTACGGCCCCTCCCGGCGGTCGTCAACTCGTGGGGACCGGGGAGCTCTCCTCGCCGAGATCCTGCCGGTGGGGCTCAGCGTTGTTCGCTGAGGGCGTCTTCCAGCTGGCGCAGACGCGAGACGGAGCGGCTGTCCGCGCCGCCCGCGGGGGCGCCGAGGAGGTACTCGCGGTACGCCGCGAGCGTGTCCTTCTGGTCCGCGTGCCGGCCGGTCAGGTCCTGGATCGCCCAGAGGCAATCGGCGTATTCGCGCTTCGCGCGCGAGCGGTCGGGACCCACGATCTTCACCATGAACGTCTTCCAGGTCGCGCGAAGCCGGCGCAGCGCGTCCAGGTCGCCGTGCTCCTGCGCCGCGACCGTCGCCCGGTGGAGCCGCTCGATCGGAGAGGAGCTATCCGCTCCCGCAGTCGCGGGCTCGGGCTCCGCGGGCTTCGCGGCCTGGCTCTGCCACATGGATGAGCCGCGCGTCGCAGGGCGCTGAGGCTTCGGGGTCGGTGCCACGTCTTCACTACCGTCGGACCACGCATGCCCGTTCGTCGAGCCGACGGCCGCCTCCGGGGAGGCGTCATCGGACGAGGGCGTCGGCTCCGGCGAGGCTACCGTCGGACGAGGCGTCTCGGTCGCTGGGGCGGTCCGCGGCGCGGGCGCGGCGTGATGCTCCACCGGAGCGGAAGGCCGGGGCGCCGCGGCGATGGGTTTGGGCCGGGGCGTGGCCGGGGCGGGCGTCCGCGTGACCGGCGCCGGTTCCGTCGCGCGCGTGCCCAGGGGCAGCGGCTGGGGTGCTACGGAAGAGGCGCTGACACGCGGCGGCGCCGCGGGCGGGGCCTGGGCCGAGTTGTCCGGCGGCGGCGCTGTCTCCTGGGTGGGCGCGCTGTTCGCCGGCGGTTGGACCGCCCCGGGACCCGGAGCGGGCGTGGCGTCGGGCGTCGTCGCGTCCGGCGCGCCCGCCGCGGGGGCTTGCGGGGCGGGCGTCGAATCGCCAGGAGGGGGCGCGTTCAGGTGGAGCACGAAGTAGGAAGAGAACGCGAGCAACGCGGCGCCGACCAGTCCCCCCGCGCTCCAGAGAATCACGCGGAGGCTCGAGCCCTTCTTCGAGTCCTGGTCCTTCCGGCGCGTGAGCGCCTCGGTCGCGAAGAAGAGGCTCTGCTCGGGCGGCTTCACGTTCGACTTCGCGTCCGCCGGCTCGAACTCCCACGAGGCGCCCTCGGCAGGAGTCCCCGCCCTCTTCCCCCCCTTGTGGGGCGGCTCCGCGGCGGCCTCCTCCGCGGCGGATGGAGGCGGAGAGGACGCGGGCACCGCCGGCCCGAAAAGCGAATCGGCGGCGTCATCACTCGAAGAAGAGGCTGCGGAATCGTTCGCGTCCCAGGGGCTTGGCTTTGCAGGCTCCGGGGATGGCGACTCCGCCGATGGGGCGGGCGCGTTCTTCTCGGCGCCGAAAATGCGGTCCAGCGTCCAGTCGTCCTTCCCGACGGCCGGCGCCTTCTCCTGGGATCCGATGGCGCGCACCAGCTCCAGCTCCAGGCGGCACCCCTCGCAGATCGAGATGTGCTGCTCCGCGAGGGAGCGCTCCGATTCCGGAAGCGATCCATTCACAAGCGCTTCCATCCTGGGCTTGACCGCGGCGCAGTCCATGGAGGTGGTATCGGAACGCGGCGGCGGATTCTTGAGCAGCCCCTGGGAACGGGGCCAAGCAAAAGCCGCCGGGATCGCGCGAGGCGCCCGGCGGCGAAGTGTCTTGGGTTGTGGAGCTTACGGCTCCGGTAACGTCAGTCGGGGAGGACGGCTCCCTCGACCGGGCAGGCCTCGAGGCACGCGTTGCAGCTCACGCAGTCTTCGGCCACCACGAGAAACCAGCTTGTTCCCTTCGTGTTCTGCCCTTCCCCCTTCTTGATGCAGTCCACGGGGCAGACGTCCACGCAGGAGCTTTCCCCTTCACAGATATCCTTGACGATGACGTATGCCACGAGACCTCCGACCATGGGGACGAACTCGAGCGCATGTTACCCAAACTGGAGCATCCGGTCCAGGGCGAGTCGCGCCCAGCGCTTCTCGGCATCCGGAACGCGGATGGGATTCACCACGTTCCCCTCCAGTAGATTCTCCAGCGCCCACAGGAGATTCTGGGGCGAGATGCGGTACATCGTGGCGCATACGCAGAAGTCCTTGGAGAGGATCGTGATCTTCTTGTCCGGGTAGCGCCCCGCGAGCCGGTTCACCAGGTGGTACTCCGTTCCCACCGCCCAGCGGCTCCCCGCGGGCGCTTCCTCCAGCACGCGGATGATGTGCTCCGTGGAGCCCACCTCGTCGGCCGCCTGGACCACTTGGTGGGGCACCTCGGGGTGGACGAGGATGCGCACCTCCGGATCCTCCGCGCGGCGCTCGGTGACGTGGCGGAGGAGGAACTTGGTGTGGACGGAGCAGCACCCCTTCCAGAGGATGACGCGGGCGCGCCCGAGATCGTCCGGCGTGAGCCCGCCCGATTCCTTCGCCGGGTCCCAGACCACCATCTCCTCGAGCGGGACGCCGAGCTTGACGCCGGTGTTCCTTCCCAGGTGCTCGTCGGGGAAGAAGAAGATCCTGGGCTCGCGCTGAAACGCCCACTCGAAGATCTTCGCCGCGTTGGACGAAGTGCAGACCGCCCCGCCTCGCTCGCCGCAAAACGCCTTCAGCTCCGCGGTCGAGTTCATGTACGTGACCGGAACCGAGCGGATGCCCAGGCGGTCGAGCGTGGCCCCCGCAAGGAGCACGTCCTCCGTCGGCGCCATGTCCGCCATGGAGCAGCCCGCGTTCAGGTCCGGGAGGATGACGGTTTGGCGGGGCCCGCGTAGGATGTCGGCGCTCTCCGCCATGAAGTGGACGCCGCAGAAGACCAGGAATTCCGCGTCGGTGCGCGCCGCGCCGAGGCGGGCCAGCTTGAAGGAATCGCCGGTCACGTCGGCGTGGGCGATCACGTCGTCGCGCTGGTAATGGTGGCCCAGGATGACGGCCCTTCCGCCCAAAGCCTCCTTGGCGGCGCGGATGCGCTCGTCGAGCGCCTGGTCGTCCAGGGCGAGGTACGGCTCAGGTAACGTTCGAAGGCTCATAGCCCCTCATTATCACGATCTGAATTTCACTGGGTCAAGGGCTTACCGGCCGCATCCAAACCACCGAGCGCTTTCTGGCGCGCCCAGAGGACAATCCCACAACGTGATAGGGGAAAAGAGCTTGACCCCATCCCGTGTTGGAGCGAAACTGGGCTGCTCCCAAGCACACAACTTTAGATGCGGGGATTCCATTGAAGGCGACCAACAACAATTTCACGATCCACGTGGCCACGGTCAACGGCTCGGGAAGCCAGACCGCGAACACCACGCTGCTCCGGGCCATCTTCCAGATGGGGGTCCCGGTCTCGGGAAAGAACCTCTTCCCCTCGAACATCGCGGGCCTCCCCACCTGGTTCACGATTCGCGTGAACGAGCGCGGGTATCTGGCCCGGACACACGGCAACGATGTGCTCGTGGCGATGAATCCCGAGACCTCGCTCGAGGACATCGCCGCCATGGGGCCCGGCTCGATCCTCATCCTGAACGACGGGGTGCCCGCGCCGCGCATCCCCGAGGACCGGACGGTCTACAAGATCCCCTTCAACAAGCTCGTCGAGCCGATCGTCGCCGACGCCAAGCTCCGGAAGCTGGTGGTGAACATCGTCTACGTCGGCGTGGTGGCTCACCTCCTGGGTATCGATCCCCAGGAAGTCGACCGTGCCCTGAGCGCGCAGCTGGGGAAGAAGCCCAAGGCGCTGGACATGAACCGCGCCGCGCTGAAGGCGGGCGCCGACTACGCCGCGCAGAACTTGAAGACGGCCCCGTTCCGGGTGGAGCGCAAGAACAAGACCGAGGGCAAGGTCCTGATCGAGGGAAACCAGGCGGGCGCGCTCGGCGCCTTGTTCGGCGGGGTGACGTTCCTGTCCTGGTATCCGATCACGCCCTCCTCCAGCCTCGCCGAGTCGTTGCAGAGCTATCTCGAGCGCTACCGGCGCGACCCGAAGACGCGGGAGGCCACGTTCGCGGTGGTCCAGGCCGAGGACGAGATCGCGGCGATCGGAATGGTCCTCGGCGCCTCCTGGGCGGGCGCGCGGGCCATGACGACGACCTCGGGCCCCGGGCTCTCGCTCATGACCGAGTTCACCGGCTTCGCCTACTACGCCGAGATCCCCGCGGTGATCTGGGACATCCAGCGCGTGGGGCCGAGCACGGGGTTGCCGACGCGCACCTCGCAGGCGGACCTCCTCTCGACCGTCTTTCTCTCCCACGGGGACACGAAGCACGTGATCCTCCTGCCGGCGAGCGTGGAGGACTGCTATCTCTTCGGCATGAGAGCGTTCGACCTCGCCGAGCGGCTCCAGACCCCCGTGTTCGTCCTCTCGGATCTGGATCTCGGGATGAACATCTGGATGTCGGACCCGTTCCGCTATCCGGACAAAGCCTGGGACCGGGGGAAGGTCCTGGACGCGGACGCCCTCGCCAAGGTCTCCACCTTCGAGCGGTATCGCGACCTCGACAAGGACGGCATTCCGTACCGCACGCTTCCGGGCACCGACCATCCGCTCGCGGGTTACTTCACGCGCGGGTCGGGACACGACGAGCGGGCCTTCTACACGGAGAGCCCCGAAACCTACAAGCGCGTCATGGATCGCCTGGCGAGGAAGTACGAGACCGCGCGCGGGCTGGTTCCGCCGCCGGTGATCGATCGCGCGCCCGGCGCCGAGATCGGGATCCTGGGCTTCGGCTCGAGCCACTGGGCCATCGTGGAGGCGCGGGACATGATGGCGGCCGAAGGGCTGGCCACCGACTACCTCCTCTTGAAGGCGCTCCCCTTCACGAGCGACGTCGCGGGCTTCCTCGAATCCCGCGACCGCGTGTACGTGGTCGAGCAGAATCGCGACGGCCAGATGGCCGCGTTGCTCCGGATGGAATATCCCGAGCTGGGCGCGAAGCTCCGGTCGATCCTCCATTACGACGGGCTTCCCATCGACGCGCAGTCGATCGTGGATCAGGTCCGGGAGCGGGAAGGAGTGCTGGCCCGATGACCCCCGTGGAAACCAACGGCAAGAATCGGATCGGGCTCACCGTCGCCGACTATCGCGGCGCCAAGTCCACGCTCTGCCCCGGCTGCGGACACGACGCGATCACGGGGAGCATCATCCAGGCCGCCTTCGAGGCGGGCCTCGAGCCCCACCGCGTGGCCAAGCTCTCGGGCATCGGCTGCTCCAGCAAGACGCCCGCGTACTTCCTCAGCCGCTCGCACGGATTCAACGCGGTGCACGGACGGATGCCCTCCATCGCGACCGGCGTATCCGTCGCGAACCGCTCCCTGACGCTCCTGGGCGTCTCCGGGGACGGCGACACTGCCTCGATCGGCCTGGGGCAGTTCCTGCACCTGGTGCGCCGCAACGTCCCGCTCCTCTACATCGTGGAGAACAACGGTGTGTACGGCCTCACCAAAGGGCAGTTCTCCGCGACCGCCGACGTGGGGAGCAAGGCGAAGTCGGGGCGCGTGAACGAGCTCATGCCCATCGACGTGTGCGCGCTGGCGATCGAGCTGGGATGCGGGTTCGTGGCCCGCTCGTTCTCGGGGGACCCCAAGCAGCTGCGGCCGATCCTCAAGGCGGCCCTCAGCCACCGCGGGACCGCGGTCGTGGACGTGATCAGCCCGTGTGTGACGTTCAACAATCACGAGGGCTCGACCAAGAGCTACCTGAACGTGAAAGAGCACGACGCGCCGCTCCACGACATCACGTTCATTCCAAGCTACGAGAACATCGAGGTGGATTACGAGCCCGGGGAGAGCCGCGAGGTGACGCTGCACGACGGCTCGCGCATCACGCTGAAGAAGCTGGGGGAGGACTACGATCCCGGCGACGCGCTCCACGCGCTCCAGACCATCCACCACGGCCGCCAGGAGGACAAGTTCGTGACCGGGCTCCTCTACGCGGACCCCGAGAAGGAACCCTTCGAGCAGGACCTCCGTCTGGTGGATTCCCCGCTGGCCTCGCTTCCCCTGGAGCGCGTCCGGCCGCCCAAGGAAGTGCTGGACGAGGTGATGAGCGCCCTCATGACGGGGAAATCCTAGCTAGCGGCGGTCGTCTTCCGGGCCCTCGTCCTCGCCGCGGGTCCGCTGGTAGTAGACCTGGAATTTCTTCCGCAGCCGGTTCCGCTTCCAACGCTCGTACGCCCCCAGGGGATTTCCGAGGCGGGGCAGACGCGGTCCGCGCAGGTACAGCCAGCCGAAGAGCATCCCCCCGAGGTGCGCCACGTGCGCGACGCCGCCTCCCGTCCCGGACACGCTGAACCAGAACGTGATCACGCCCAGGATGAGCACGAGGTACTTGGCGCGGATGGGCAGCACGAAATAGAGAAGGATGATCCGGTCGGGAAAGAGAACCCCGTACGCCGCGAGGAGCCCGTAGATGGCGCCCGAGGCGCCGATGATGATGGTGTAGCTGTTGGGCGCCACCAGCGTCGAGAGGATCGCGGCGCCGATGCCCGTGATGAAATAGAAGCGCAGGAACTTCTTCGTGCCCCAGAGCGACTCCAGCTCGTTCCCGAACATCCAGAGCGCGAGCATGTTGAAACCGATGTGCATCAACCCGTTGTGGAGGAACAGGTACGTGACGAGCTGCCAGAGGTAGAGGTGGTGGACCACCTCGAAGGGAACGAGCCCGAAGGTGCTCTCGATCCGCACCTGCACCATGGAGCGCGCCACCCACTGGAAGAGAAAGACGGCGACGTTCGCGATGAGGAGCGCCTTGACCGCGGGGGTCGTGGACCCGCCGAGCACGAAGGGGCGGGCGCCCGCCCGGTCCCACCTCACGGCTGCGGGTCGCGTCGCGCGACCGCCATGGCGCCGAGGTAGAGATCGCGATCCGACTTGGTCTCCTCGTAGGCCCTGCGCAGGAGGGCGTCCAGCTCGGTCGCGAGCGCGATCTTGCGGCGCTCCATGGCGCGCTCGGCGGTCGCGACCATGGGATCGATGCGATGCTCCTGGAAGGATCCGGGCGGGCCCCACACGAAGGACGGCACGTACGCGGGCTGGAGCTCGGTGCCGTAGAGGTTGCACCCGATCCCGACCACAGCACCCGTGGTGAAGGAGGTGCTGATCCCGGTCTTGGTAAAGTCTCCGAGCTGGACCCCGAGCATGAGCTGCCCGGAGTCCCGGCCTTTCTTCTCGAGGAACTCCCGCGCCGTGTCGAAGGTGCGCACGGGGGTGTACGTGTTCTTGAGATCGCTGTTGTTGGTGTTGGCGCCCAGATTCACCCATTCGCCCACGAAGGAGTGGCCCAGGAACCCGTCGTGCTGCTTGTTGGCGTAGCCCTGGAACACCGTATCGGCCACCTCGCCGCCCACGCGGCAGACCGGGCCGATGGAGGTTCCCCCGCGGATCCTGGCGCCGGCGCGGACGATCGCGCTCTCGCCGATCGCGGCCGGGCCCTCGACGTAGGCGAGCGGCTCGATCATCGCGTTCTCGCGAATGACGACCGGCCCGCCCTCCGCGTTCAGCACCGCGCCGGCCATGACCCGCGATCCGCGCGCGACATGGATGGCCTCGGGCTTGATGAGGTGGGCGCCCGGATCCACCGCCCCGCGCACGACGCCTCCCTCGAAGAGATACCGCGCGTCCTGCACGATCTGCCGCGGGCTCCAGCGGATCAGGTCCGCGCCGGAGCGCGCGAGAAACGCCTGCACTTCGGCGGGCAGCCTCACGTCCTCGAACGCGCGGTCCGCGTCGCCCTCGCGCAGGTGGCGGACGACGTGCTTCACGCGCGAGCCCCGCACCTTCGCCGCGAACAGGACGCCCTGGGCCACGTAGCTCACCTCCTGCGGCGAGGCGGCCATGAAGTGGAGCACCTCGTCGTCCGTCATGCAGAGACGGCCGTTCACGAACATCGTGTCGTCCTCGGGGGGCTCGGTCACGTCGGCGTCCGGGAAGAGCTCCCGCGTCCAATCCTCGAGGTAGGGGCGCACCAGGAGATGGATCTTGGCTTCCGGGAACGCGAGCGCGAGTTTCTCCGCCAGGGTGAAGATCCCGCAGCGGAGCGCGAACACGGGGCGGAGGAGGGTGAGCGCGCCGAAGGCCTGAGCCTCGATGTCCTCGTAGATACAGAGGTTCATCCCCGGACAGTAGAGAGTGGCCGAAGCGCCGTCAAGTCGCCTACAATGCGCCCATGTCCCTGACCAAGAACTCCACGACGGAACACGACCCCTCGGTCAAAGCCCTCCGGTATCGCGAGCACCGGATCCCACGAAGGCACCGCGTGTTCGTGAACCGCAATCTGAAGATGTCGAAGATCCGCGCGATCGGATTCGATCTCGACCACACCCTCGCGCACTACGATCCGGTTCCCGTCGAGGAGCTGGCGTTCGATCTCACGAAGCAGAAGCTCGTGGCCTCGAAACACTACCCGAGGGAGATCCTGGATCTGAAGTACGACCCCACGTTCGTGATCCGCGGGCTGGTGGTGGACAAGAAGCGCGGGAACCTCCTGAAGATGGATTATTTCAACTACGTCTCCCGCGGACACCACGGCCTCCGGGAGCTCAACGCCACGGAGCGCGAGCGGGCGTACCGCTCCTCACGGATCCGCCTGAGCCACGAGAACTACTCCTCGGTGGACACGCTGTTCCACCTCCCGGAGGTGTATCTCTTCCTCTGCGTGGTGGACCTCCTCGAGCGAACCGGTGCGAAGCGGACGGACTACACCCAGTCCTATGACGACGTGCGGGGGATGATCGACGAGGCGCACCGGGACGGCAGCCTCAAGTCGGTGATCACCGCCAACCTCGACACCTACATCCGCCTCGACAACGAGATGCGCACGGTGCTCGATGAATTCCGCCGCGGCGGGAAGAAGCTCTTCCTGCTCACCAACAGCGACTGGACTTACGCCGACAAGCTGCTCCGGCATCTGCTCGAGCGCGGGCGTGGCGCGCCCACCCACTGGAGCGGAATCTTCGACCTCGTCGTGGTCGAGGCTTCGAAGCCCTCCTTCTTCGCCGCCAACACTCCGCCGGGGGTCGTGGCGGAGGCCGCGTCGCTGCCGGGATCGATCGGGATCGTGCGGGGCGCGAACGGGAGCTACCTCGAGAAGACGCTCGGCGCGAGCGGCGAGCAGATCCTCTACTTCGGCGATCACACGTACGGCGACATCCTGCTCTCGAAGAAGGCGCTGGGGTGGCGCACGGCCATGCTGGTGCCCGAGCTGGACCGGGAGATCCGGGTCACGCAGGAATACGAGAAAGAGTTCGACCGCCTCTCACGGCTGTCCGCGGAGCGCCACCATCTGGAGATCGACCGGGCCGCCCTGGGCCGCGAGCTGCGGAGGCTCACCCTTTTACAGGAAGAACCGGACAGCGCGGACTCCGCGCGACGGCAGGAGATGACGGCGCGGGCGGCGGCCATTCCGGACGAGATCAGGCGCCTCGAGGATCGTACGCTCGAGATCGGCCCCGAGATCCAGGAGCTGAGGCAGAAGATCGACCGCGCCTACAATCCGTACTGGGGG
>DASQBE010000076.1:0-1630 GCA_035635355.1 Binatia bacterium
GGTAGTAGCCCCGAATCGGGGTGCGGAACTTTGCCCATCCCGCCGCGGGGCGCATGAAGAAGAGCTGCTGCAGCGCCAGCTCGCCCTGGAAGATATTCCCCTCGGAGAGGCCGGTGATCCGCTCGATGTCGTCCGGCGTGAGCACCTGCCGGTGGAGGATCAAGGACTCGATGTTCGGAGCGTAGCGCGCGAGCGTCTTCACGACCGCGTCCCCGAAGGCCTCACGCTTCGCGTCGGTCCAGCCCCCGTTCAGAGCGTACGGCGCGTACTGGACGAAGATGCTCATGACGTGTTTCCCCGGGGGCGCCATCTGGGGATCGATCATCGAGGGAATCACGATGTCCATGTACGGGTTCCTGGAGAACTCGCCGTACTTGGCGTCGTCGTACGCCCGCTCGAGGTATTCGATGCTGGGGCTGATCGACATGGCGCCGCGCAGGTGCGGTCCCTCGCCGGGCATACAGGTGAAATTCGGCAACCCCGAGAGCGCGAGGTTCACCTTCCCCGAGGATCCGCGGAACTTGTAGCGGCGGATGCCCTCGAGGAGATCGCCCGGCAGCTCCTTGGTGTCCACGAGCCGGGTGAACGTGAGGCGCGGGTCCAGCCCCGAGACGACGAGGTTCGCCGCGATCTCCTCGCCGGTCGAGAGCGCCACGCCCGTGACGCGGCCGCCGCGCACCAGCACCCGCTCCACGCCGGCGCCCGTTCGTAGCTCCGCGCCGTGGGCCCGCGCCGCGCTCGCTATGGTCTCGCTGATCGCGCCGGTCCCGCCCTTCTGGAACCCCCAGGCGCGGAACGCGCCGTCGATCTCGCCCATGTAGTGGTGCAGGAGCACGTAGGCGGACCCCGGCGAGCGCGGCCCCAGGAACGTGCCGATGATCCCGCTCGCCGATTTCGTGGCCTTCAGCGCGTCGAGCTCGAACCACTCGTCGAGGTAGTCGGCGCTGCTCATGGTCATGAGCTTGTGGAGCGCGTGGAACCGCTCGGGCCCCAGCGAGCGGAAGTGCCCGCCCAGCTTGAGCAGCCCCGCGAGGTCCCCGGGAGAAAGCGAGGTCGGATCGGGCGGCACCATCCCGATGATGGGCTTCACCGCCATCGCCATGTGATGCATGAGCCGCCCGAACACCACCGCCGCGTCGGCGTCGCGGGGCGAGTGCCGGCACAGCTCGCGCCGCGTCTCGTCGGGGTCGGACCAGGAGGCGAGGTAGTCCCCGTTGTCCAGCGGGGCGACCGTGCTCTCGAGCGGGAGGATCTGGAGCCCGTGCCGCGGGAGATCCAGGTCGCGGATGATCTCGGGGCGGAGCAGGCTCACCACGTAGGAGAAGACCGAGAACTTGAACCCCGGGAAGACCTCCTCCGTCACCGCGGCGCCGCCCAAGAGCGGCCGGCGCTCGAGCACGAGGGTCTTCCTTCCCGCGCGCGCGAGGTACGCGGCGGCCACCAGCCCGTTGTGGCCTCCGCCCACCACGATCGCGTCGTATCGAGGCGCGCTCATCCGCCACGCCACGTTCGGGATTTGCGGCGGAAGCCCGTGCGCGCGGAAGAGCCGCTCGAAGGACTCCCAGTCCACCTCGAGACCCACGAAGCCCCAGCTGGCACCGCGCATCTTCTCCGCCTGGAGCGCGCGCCG
>DASQBE010000077.1:0-13402 GCA_035635355.1 Binatia bacterium
CGGATACGAACCCGGCCGCGGTGTCGGACACCGCGAAGTAGAAGGCGCCGGCGCTCCGGGCTGTGAGGGAGCCCGAATAGTCTCCCCCGGAAAGGACCGCGTCGGCGCTCACGATCCGCGGATCCGCGGCCGCCGCTCCGACCGAATCCGCGAACGCGACAAAGCGCACGGCCGCGGCGGAGCCCGCTCCGCTCTCGACGGTGTTCCCGTCCGCGTCCCGCGCGCGCGCGGACACCGCGAAGGCGCTTCCCGCGACCGCCGAGGACACGCCCGCGGTCATCGCGAGCCCGGCATAGGCGCCGTTCACCACCGTGACGAGCCCGGTCGAGTCCGTCCAGACGCCGGCGCTATCGGCGCGAACGACGCCCGTGCCGGGGACGTCCAGGCGAATCGTCGTGCCCGAGCCGCTCGCGGGAACCGGCGCCCCGATCCCTCCCGTGACCGTCCAGTCGCACGGGAGGAGCCTCGCCGGATTCCCGTACGTGTCGTATCCGAGGAGGAAGAGCGCGGTCGTGTCCTGGTCCGTGGTGCGGGTCAGGGTGTCGACAGGCGTTCCCGACCCGTCCACGATGGCCGCGGAGACCACGGTGTCGGGAACAATGAAGAGGCTCGGGGAGGACGCAAGCGTCTGCGGGGAGCCGGTGAGCTGCGGGTCGCTCTGCGTTTGGAACACGGCGGTGGCGGGAGCGGTGGTCTGGACGCGCGCCGAGGCAGGCCCGGCGCCGTACAGAATGCTCACGGCGTTCCCGGCCAGGAATTGCGTATCGGTCGTGAGGTGCGGACCTCCCCCGAGGTAGACCCGGATGTTCTGGCCCGCGACCAGGATGGAATCGACCTTCTCCTCTTCGGTCCACCGCACGTACCCCGCCTCGGTGGAATCGGTCGTCTGGGGCGGCGTCCAGCCCGGCGGAACCACGATGTCGACGGTGCCGCCCGTCGTCGTCGCGAAATCCTCCGCGGCGACGTACGTGATGTTCCAGGCGCCCGAGCTTCCCGCCAGAACGGAATCGGGAGGGAGGATCGCCGCGGATCCCGAGCCCGGAGCCGCGGACGCGGGCGGGGCGAGGAGAGAGCACGCGAGCAACGCCAAGCACACGACCACGGCTCCGCGCGCCATCGCGCGTGCGCGCGACGGCCGACGCTTGGAGAACGCGCGATAACGGCGCCGGGATGTGAAGGGCGGCATGGGCCTCGGTGGACTGTGGGGTTTCACTCCTGCGCTCTTCCGTTGAATCACAGGGAGTTAGCACAGAGGCGGACCGCAAGAGGCATGCCACGAAAGGCGCGGGGAATGGAGCCGCAACGCGGGAGTAACCAAGGACCCGTCGCGCGGTTGCAAACGGGTCGGTCGACGCGCGTTCCGCCCCAGGCGAGCCGCGTTGCGAAATGCAATGGGAGGTCGAATTCGCGAGGCGGGAACGGCTGGATTTCAGCGGGGCGGCCGAGACTTGGCCGGGAAGGTTACCGCGGGGCGAGGATCGCTACCGCGGGCCTCGAATCTCTCCGACGACCTTCGCGGGACGCGAGGGCATCTCGGACCGTTCGACCACCTCGGACGCGACGCTTCGGTTCGCGAGCCCGATGAAGACCACCTGGATGATCGTGGCGAGACTCATCACGCCGAGGCCCACGTCGAACACCTCCGACACCGTGTGCCGCATCCCCTCGCTCCACCAGGACATGCCCAGGAGCAGGATGCCCAGAAGAACCGTCGTGAGAAAACCCGTGAGCTTCCCGAACAGCGTGGGCTGGATGCGGACGGGGCCGTGGAAGAAGTAGAGGTACACCGTTCCGCCCACGAGGAGCGCGTAACGGATGAGGACGAGACCGGTGACCCACCACGGCACCACGCGCGC
This sequence comes from Binatia bacterium, assembly GCA_035635355.1. Lineage (GTDB taxonomy): Bacteria > Eisenbacteria > RBG-16-71-46 > SZUA-252 > SZUA-252 > WS-7. Next base: position 1,857 of record DASQBE010000077.1, read on the forward strand.
TTCCAGGAGGGCGATGAAGACGGCGGAGTTGAAGGCGACGTCGGTCAGGGGATCGAGGAGCGCGCCCACGCGCGTCTCGACCCGGAGCGCCCGCGCGAGGACGCCGTCCAGCACGTCCGTGAACGCGCTCGCGGCGAAGAGCCACACCACGGCCGACCAGCGCTCCTCGCGGATCAGGAGCACGATCGCGGGAATGGATACGAACCGGAGCATGGTGATCGCGATCGGGATCGGCATGCGGATGACCAGCTGCGCGTCGCGCGAGCCGAGGAGCAGCCCGACGTGGGTGAGCACCCAGAAGGAGACGAAGAGGAGCATGAGGCTCGAGGCGACCAGATAGCTCACGCCCGCGCTCCGTCCCACGTGGACCGTGAAGAGGAGCGCCGCCACGAACTGGATCACGAAGAGCGCGAGAGCCATCGCCGCGATGGGGCGCACCAGCTCCGGATGCTCGGGCAGCCCGCGCGAGACGCGGACGATGCTCACGCGCGCGAAGCGCCAGATGGCGCGCAGCGTGTAGCCCTCCCGGCGAATCTCAGCGAGCAGATCCGAGCGCTGCATGAAGCTACGGTAGGAGTTTCGGAACCCCGTGTCTAGGGGTTCTGGACTTCGAGCGTCGCCTGGGCCATGCGGCGTTCCGCTCCGTAGGTTTCCTCAGGAAGGCTGTAGAGGATGATCGTCTCGGGGCGCGCCCGGCGGTACAGGAGCTGGGCCTCCACGTGGAGGGATCCCTTCGCGTCCCCCACCGGAATCTCGTAATGCGATTGCGCGCTGGCCCCGGACTGGATGCGCCGATCCGAGAGGACCTTGGAGCCCGTCCAGGTCTCGGCGGGATAGGCCCCCAGCTCGGTCGCCAGGAGCAGCCCGAAGACCGAGTTGTTCCAGTCCTGGAAGGGGTCGTTCTCCCACACGATGTGCCCTTCCGAATCGGTGGCGCGCACGCGGATCAGGATCAGGTGCTGATCGTTCCCGGTGGGGATGGCGTGGCCCGCGCCCGCGTTGGTGACCGTCGCGATCACGTGGAGCATGGCTCCCTCGCGCTTGCCGGCGCGCAGCGTGAGCGTGGCGGCGCCCCGGAGCGCCTTGTCCCGATCCGGACCCCGGAAGGAGTGGTCCGCGACGCGCGGGCGGGTCGGTCCCATGGAGGAAATCCGTCCCGCTTCGCCCGGCATGTGGCACTGCTGGCAGGTGACGCCCGTCTTGGCGTACTTGGACCGCTTCCACTCGCCGAAGGTATCGCTGACCAGGATCCCGTTCTGGTTCTGGTACTGATGACACGTTCCGCAGAACTCCGCCTTGGTGAGGAAGTCGCTGTACTTCGATTTGTGGCTGCTCACGGGCACGGAATCGCGAATGGGCCCCAGGTAGGGGCCGAGCTCGAGCGTGACGGGCGGCGTCGCCGTGGCCACGCCCGTTCCGCTCATCGCGTGACAGAAGACACACGCCACCCCCTCCGAGTTGACGTCGCGCATCTTGTCGAAATCGTTCGTCACGAAAGATTCGGCCTCATGGCATGCCCCGCACTTCACCATCGTGGCGCCGCGCGTCTCCTTCATCGACGTGAAATACATCCTCCCGAACAGGAGGTTCGCCCTGCGATCGGCGTTCGCGTGCGCGGAGGCCGACCACTGCTGGGTGATGTCCACGTGGCAGGTGGCGCAGGTCTGGGCGGCCTGTGGATTCATGGTGTTGCGCGGAAGCGGAGGAGGCGTATAGGCCGAGCCCGCGAGGGCCAGGGCCAGGAGTGCCGGAAGCTTGAGATACGGGGTCATGCCGGAGCGGATCAAGGTGAGGTCATGGTACCCCGCTGCCGGAAGAGGGGTCAAGGAGGTGCGCGAAGACCGTGGCCAGGATCTTGACACCCGCACGCACCGAGCCGCCCACCGTCCCCGAGATCTTGGAGCGCCCCACGCGGCGGCGGTAGCGAACGGGAACTTCGGTATGGCGGAGCCCGCGGCGCGCGGCCCGGACCTGCATCTCGACCGTCCAGCCGAAATCCTTGTCCCTCATCCCGAGGGCCATGAGGGCGTCGTAGCGGATGGCGCGGAACGGTCCGAGGTCGGTGTACCGCGCTCCGTACAGGGCGGCGAGGAGACGGGTCGCGAGCCAGTTCCCGAACCGCGCGTGCGGGGAGAGGGCGCCCGGCTCGCGCTCCCCGAGGACCCGGGAGCCCACCACGAGGTCGAAGGGTCCCTCCAGAATGGGCGCCAGCACGATACCGGCCTCGGCCGGGTCGTCGCTCAGATCCGCGTCGAGAAAGAGCACCACGTCGGGAGGATCGGAGGCGAGCGCCTCCAGCGCCTTGAGGCAGGCCGCGCCGTAGCCGCGCCTCGGCTCCAGCACCACGGTGGCGCCGTGCTCGCGGGCGATCCGCGCGGTCCCGTCGGTCGAGCCGTTGTCCGCCACGACCACGCGGCGCACCGGCGGGGAGGGCAGCGCTTCGAGAACCGCGCCCAGGGAATCGGCTTCGTCGAGCGCCGGGATGACGGCGTCGACGATCAGCGGCACGTCACTTCCGCTTGAGGGCGGCGCGCGCCGCGGCGAGGCGCGCGAGGGGCACGCGGAACGGGCTGCACGAGACGTAATCCAGGCCCACGTCCTCGAAGAGCTCGATGGAGCGCGCGTCGCCTCCATGCTCGCCGCACACGCCCACCTTGAGCCCCGGCTTCTGCTTCCGCCCCGCGAACGTGGCGCGCCGCACCAGGGCGCCGACACCCGGGACGTCGATCGAGACGAAGGGATCGTCCTCGAGGATGCCCGTGCGTACGTACTCCGGCAGGAACCGCCCCGAATCGTCCCGCGAATACCCGAACGTCATCTGCGTGAGATCGTTCGTTCCGAAGGAGAAGAAGTCCGCGTGCTCCGCGATCTCCCCGGCGAGGACCGCCGCGCGGGGCACCTCGATCATCGTGCCGATGGTGTGCGGAATCCGAACGTCGAGCCGCCGCATCACCTCCGCGGCGACCCCCTCCACGACGGCGCGCTGCCGCCGGAGCTCCTCGGGATCGCCCACGAGCGGGATCATGATCTCGGGCGCCACCTGTTTTCCCTCGGCGATCACGCTGGCCGCCGCCTCGAAGATGGCCCGCGCCTGCATGCGCGTGATCTCGGGATGGAGGATCCCCAGCCGGCAGCCCCGGAACCCCAACATCGGGTTGAACTCGTGCAGCTCCTCCACCCGCGAGAGCGTGACCAACAGCCGCTGGCGCCGCGCCTTCGATCCGGCTCCGCGCCTCAGGCCCTGGAGCTCGCGGAGGAGATGCTCGCGCTTCGGGAGGAATTCGTGGAGCGGCGGGTCGAGCGTCCGGATGGTGACCGGAGTTCCCTCCATCGCGAGGAAGAGACCCTTGAAGTCCGCGCGCTGGAGCGGGAGGAGCTTCTGGAGCGCTCCCTCGAAGGCGCGCATGGGGTCTCTTCCCCTCTTCTTGGCCTCGGTCAGCTGGCGCCGCAGCGGGGGCCGCTCGGAGCGCGAGGCGCCCTTCAGCTCCTCGGTGAGCCGGTCGATCTCGAGCTTCGCCTGGCGCGCCTCCTGCGCGTTCAGGATCATGGTCACCACGTGGGGAATCCGCGCCTCGGCGAAGAACATGTGCTCGGTGCGACACAAGCCGATTCCCTCCGCGCCCAGGTGCCGCGCCAGGCGCGCGTCGTGAGGCACGTCGGCGTTCGCGCGCACCCTGAGCCGGCGCACTTCGTCGCACCACTTCGTGAGGCGCTCGAAGCACTGGTAGAGGGGCGCCGATTCCGGCTTGAGCCTTCCCGTCAGCACGCGCACGACTTCCGAGTCCGCGGTCGGAGCGTCCCCCAGGAGCACCTCCCCGGTGGAGCCGTCGAGGGACAGGAAGGCGCCCTCGCGGAGGGTCCGGCCCGCGACGCGGAGCACGCGCTTCTCCTCGTCGATGGAGAGCGCCGTGCAGCCGGCCACGCAGCACTTCCCCATGCCGCGCGCCACGACCGCGGCGTGCGACGTCATCCCGCCGGTGGCGGTGAGGATGCCGCGCGCCGAGTTCATGCCCGCGATGTCGTCGGGCGATGTCTCCGCCCGGACCAGGATCACCCGCTCGGTCGCTCCACGGCGGACGGCTTCGTCGGACGTGAAGACGATCGCGCCCGCGGCGGCCCCCGGCGAAGCGGGCAGGCCACGCGCCAGGAGCTCATGGTTCTTCCTCGACGCCGGATCCAGCACCGGGTGGAGCACCTGGTCCAAGTGCTCGGGCTCGACCCGCTCGATGGCCTCACGCGTGGTGAGGAGCCCCTCCTCCACCATCTCGACCGCGATGCGAAGCGCGGCCTGGCCGGTGCGCGCGGCGCGCCGCGTCTGGAGCATGAAGAGGCGCCCCTCCTCGATCGTGAACTCGAAGTCCTGGACGTCGCGGTAATGGCGCTCGAGCCTCGAGGTGATCTCGCGAAGCGTGGCGTAGGCCTTGGGAAGCTCGCGCTCCATCTCCTCGATGGGTCGCGGGGTGCGGATGCCCGCGACCACGTCTTCCCCCTGGGCGTTCATGAGGTATTCGCCGTAGAACTTGGGTTCGCCGGTGGCGGGGTCGCGGGTGAAGCCGACGCCGGTGGCCGACTCGGAGCCCAGGTTCCCGAAGACCATGGCCTGCACCGTGACCGCGGTGCCCAGGTGCTCGGGGATCCCGTTCAGGCGCCGGTAGTTCACCGCGCGCTCGGTGTGCCACGAGCGGAACACGGCGTCCCGGGCGCGCGCCAGCTGCTCGCGAGCGTCTTGGGGGAACTCCGCGCCCGTCTCGCTCCGCACGAGCTGCTTCATGCGCTCCACAACACCGCGGAGCCGCCGCTCGTCGAGGCCGGTGTCGTCCCCGACCCGGGCCAGCTTCTTGGCGGCGGTCAGCTCCTTCTCCAAGACCTCGCGCGGCACGCCCAGCACCACGTCGGAGAACATCTGGATGAAGCGGCGGTAGCTGTCGTAGGCGAAGCGAGGGCTCCGGCTCTTCCGGGCGACGCCCTCGACGGTCTGGTCGTTGAGTCCCAGGTTCAGCACCGTGTCCATCATCCCGGGCATCGAGACCGGGGCGCCGGAGCGAACGGAGACGAGGAGCGGATTCGCGGGGTCGCCCAGCCTCCGGCCCAGGAATTTCTCGAGGCGGCCCAGGGCCTGCTCCTCCGCGCCCACGATGGAGTCGAGAAGGCGCCCTCCCGCCTCGAAGAATTGCCGGCAGGCCTCGGTGGTGATGGTGTAGCCCGGCGGCACGGGAATCCCGGCATTCACCATCTCCGCGATGCCGGCGCCCTTCCCTCCCAGGAGATCGCGCATCCGCGCGTTCCCCTCGGCGTGCCCGTCGCCGAAGAAATAGACCCAGCGATGTTTCTCGCCGTGCGGAGCGCCCGTTTCCACGGCGGCGGCCGCGGTCTTGGTACTCACCGGCTCATCCTCGTCAGCTCCACGGCCGAGACGATCTCTCCGGCCGCGATTCCCGCATGGCTCCGGATCACTTGCTCTTCCTCCGGCCACAGGGCCTCGCGGTCGCCCGGGCTCAGGAGCGCCAGCTCCTCGAGGACCCCCACCACCGCGGGCTTGATCGCGCGCCGGCCCGCGTCCCCGTCCGCAATCTTCACCGCGATCCCGACCCCTCGCTCCAGAAACGCGCTGGCATGCATGCCCTCCGCTCCCGCTTTCGAGACGACCGCTCCCCGCAGCGTCCGCATGAGCTGGGTGTCCAGCCGCCCCTCGCTCGCGACGTTCTCCGGGTATTCCATCATCGCGTCCCGGATCTCGGCGAGCGCCGGCACGGGCCGCCCGCCCGCGTCGACGCCGCGCGCCAGGAGCGCGAAGGCATGGGCCAGGAGGGAGAGGTTCATCCGAGGCGTCGGCGCGCTGCAGCCGTCGACCGCGGGGACCGGATCTTCGAAGGGGACGCCGGTCAGCTTCTCGAATCGGGCGAAGATGGCGCGCTGGACCGGGTGCGAGGGATCGGTGTAGTCCGCGAGGGGCGCCTCCAACGAGCGCGCGAAGAGGAGCATGCCGGCATGCTTGCCGGAGCAATTGTGCCGCAAGGCATCCGGTGGGACGCCCTGCGCGCGCAGCGCCCGCGCGGTGGCGCGGTCGTAGGGCTCGTGGGCGCCGCAGCGGAGCAAGGACGGATCCGCTCCCGCGGCTTCCAGGATTTGCCGCACGATCGCGACCTGGGCGTCGGTTCCGCCATGCGACCCGGCGATGAGCGCGAGCGCGCTCCTGCCGAGCCCGGAGCGAGCGAAGGCGCCCGATTCCACGAGGGGCAGGGCCTGAAACGGCTTGAAGGCGGAGCGAGGGAACACCGAGGCCCGCGCGTCCCCGGTCCAGGCGAGGAGTCTCCCGCGGGAGTCCACGACCGCCGCGTGGCCGTAGTGGACGCTCTCCACGTGGGCCCCCCGCGTGAGCCGCACGAGCGGTGCGGGATGAGTCGATGCCGCCGCGTCGCGATCCACGAGGGGTCTTGGTTGCGCCATGGTGGAGATGAAGCGCGGCCGAGGCAGCGCTGCCTCAGCGATCGATCTGGGCCTTTTGCAGGCGGCCGCTGTAGTCGATGTAGACCGACTTCCACTCCGTGAAGGCGTCGATCACGGTGGGACCGCCTTCCCGGTGGCCGTTTCCGGTTTCCTTGACACCGCCGAACGGAAGCTGCACCTCCGCGCCGATCGTCGGTCCGTTCACGTAGGTGATCCCGGCCTCGATGTCGCGGATGGCGCGCATGGCGCGGTTCACGTCCCGGGTGTAGATGGAGGAGCTGAGCCCGAACGGCGTTCCGTTCAGCACCTGGATCGCCTCCTCCAGGGACGAGACCGTGATTACCGAGAGCACCGGGCCGAAGATCTCTTCCTGCGCGATGCGCATGGAGGGCTTCACCTGATCGAAGATCGTCGGCTTGTAGAACGCTCCCTCGGCGAGCGGGCCCTCGGTCGCCGTAGTACCCCCCGCGACCAGCTTGGCCCCCTCGGCCTTCCCGATCTCGACGTAGGAGTGCACGCGGTCGCGCTGGGCGCGGTTCACGAGCGGCCCCACCTCCGACCCGGGCTCGAGGCCGTCCCCCAGCTTCAGCTTCGACGCGCGGTCGGCCAGCCGCCGCACCAGCTCGTCGTGCACCGGCTTCATCACGATGAGCCGGCTCGTGGCCGTGCAGCGCTGTCCCGTGGTGCCGAAGGCGCCCCACAGCGCGCCCTCCAGCGCCAGGTCGAGGTCGGCGTCCTCCAGGACGATCTGCGCGTTCTTGCCGCCCAGCTCCAGCGAGACCCGCTTCAGGGTCTTGGCGGAGCGTTCGGCGATGATCTTCCCCACGTCGGAAGAGCCGGTGAAAGAGATCATCTTCACGTCGGAGTGCATGACGATCGGGGTCCCCACCGCGCTGCCGCCCCCGTGGACGATATTCACGACCCCCTCCGGGATGCCCGCCTCGACGAGCACCTCGATCAGGTGGTGCGCGGAACCGGGCGTGTCGCTGGCCGGCTTCAGGACCACGGTGTTCCCGGCGACGAGCGCGGGGAAGGTCTTCCAGGAGGGTATGGCCATGGGGAAATTCCAGGGCGTGATGAGGCCGCACACCCCGAGGGGCTGACGCACGGACATCGCGAACTTGTCCGGCAGCTCCGAGGGCACCGTCACGCCGAAGAGCCTCCGGCCCTCCGCCGCGATGTAGTAGGCCATGTCGATCGCTTCCTGGACGTCGCCGCGGGTCTCGGCGAGAACCTTGCCCATCTCGCGGGTCATGAGGCGCGCGAGCTCCTCCTTCCGGTCGCGGAGGATCTCGGCGGCCCGGAAGATGAACTCGGCGCGCCTGGGCGCTGGAACCAGGCGCCAGGTCGCGAACGCGCGTGCCGCCGCGTGGACGGCCGCGTCCACGTCCTCGGGGCCCGAGTCCGGGAAGATTCCGACGAGGTCGTCCCGGGCGGGGTTTCGGTTCTCGAAAGTCTTGCCGGAGCGAGACGGGAGCCACTTCCCCCCGATCAGGTTCTGGTAGTCGCGGCGGGTCGAGTCTGAAGGGCGGGCCCTGCCCTGCGACAGGGTCTCCGGCGTTGCGGTGGGGGCGCTCATGGAATCCTCCGAGCCGCCCTCAGGGAATGGCGGCCTATCGAATGACGACGAAATGTCCTTTGACGTTATGACCTTGCGGCGATTCTACCTGATAAATATAGATTCCCGAGACCACGTTTCGGCCATCCGCGTTCTTCAGGTCCCACTCGAGGTCCCCGGTGACGCCCCCCAGGTTGGCATTGGGGTTCTGGACCAGGACCCTCACCAGCTCACCGTTGGAGGTGTAGATCCGGACGGTGGATGAGGCTGGTAGGTTGATGAAATGGATGCGGCTGGCGCCGGGAGCAGGGTCCCATTCCGCGGAGCCGTGGAAGGGGTTCGGCACCACGGCCACGCGCTCGAGATTGGGTGCGGGCGGCCCGGAGGGCTGGACGGTCACGATCTCGCTGGAGTCGATGGGGCTCTCCGTGAAATCGTTCGCGGTCATATGGAGGGTGTCGATCGAGGTCACGGCATACTGGGAGGTGAAGCCAGCCAGATTGGCCTGATCGGCGAAAACCCAGCAGCTATCACAGTTTACAGTTGGAGCCCCGGGCGGGTAGTTGATGATGTATTGCCCATTCCTAGAATTGTTCTGGAAGCCCCTGAAGAAGAGCCCGGTGCCGTAGAAGACGAAATTGGACAGATCGCAAGGTGTGCCGGTCGCCAGGCAGGCGCTGGTGACCGTGTTCCGGGACTTGAACTGTCCTATCACCTCGAAAGGGCTCGGCGTGATCCCCTTGACGGTTCTCCGGACCCGGTAGCCCATCCAGACGCTGTCCGACTCCACGTGAGCCCCGCTCCAGACCAAAATGACGGTTTTTCCCCCGGTTAGCGAGGTGAAGAAGGCCCGAACCGTGTTCGGGCTCCTGGGAACCGGAATCTGAGCGCCCGCGGTCGAAAAAGTGGCCCCAGCCAACAGCAAGAGGACGACCACGAACGCTGAAGTCTTTGCTGGAAAAGGCATTAACAGTCCCTTCGTACGCAATTCCGCTCCGGCGTCAAGGATGCTTCTTAGTTGGCAAATTGGGGGGGAAAAGCTATGCTTGAGCCTGTTGGGGACGCCCGGCTGGCCGGACCCGGAGCCCACCTCCCTGACCGGGTTCCATGGGTGGCCAGATTAGGGTCCCAAGTCGCGGGGTGTCAAGGCAATTTTGAACAACGCAAATCGCCGTAAGTTCCAAAAATCCCTTGACACTGCAGCACATACTCGCGTATACTCTATCAAGTAAATTAACGACGGCCATTCTTCCCATTGTGAGACCACACTTCAATTTAGCTTGGTTAGAATCACGATGACTAAGGAGGTGATCGGGCTCGGAGTATTGTGATCCTTATCCTCTTGAGGGTGTCTTCTCGCTTTTACCTGCGTTAGAGAGGAGATGAATGGAATGAAGAGATTACTAGGCGTTGTCGCAATCTTGATGCTTGCGTCTTCGCTGGCCCCGGTGAAGAGCTACGCTTTCTTCCGTGGCGCCTTCGCGTACATTTCGTCGTTTGACAATCTCATTCGTGGGAAGTTTTCTCCCACGCTGAGGGGTCAGCCAACAGGCGGATCAGGAACCGCTGCGAGCCCCAAACTCGAGCGGTGGGTATCGTTCGTTACACTCAGTCAAGTCGTAGGCAGTGAGAGCGTCGGCGAAATCTGGATCTACCGGAACACGCAGCAGGCGTTCCTCGCGGGCCTCGAGCCGCAGCCTATGCTCCGGGACCCCCTGGGCCATGTCTCCTACATCGACCCGGCGTGGTCCAAGGACGGAAACTGGCTCGCCTACGTTCAGACCGACAATGAAGTGAGCACATCCAGCATCTATATCCAGCAGTACAACAAGTCCACGGCGACCCTCGGAAACGTCCCGTTGGGCTCGCCGATTCTCGTCGTCGATGGTTCGGTAGGCGCCCGGCATCCTCGCCACCCGGCATGGAACTACGCTGGGACGCAGATCGCGTTCGATTCGGACGCGTTCGGACCCTCCATCGACCTCTGGACCATCGACGTCACCAGCCTGGATCCGACGGCCCACACGGCAACGTTCGGTACGCCCGTGCGCCATCAGCTCGGGCTCGAGGTGGATCTTGCGTCGCAGGCAATCCTGAACGGCAAGGCGGAGTTCAAGCCGGCCTACAAGCCGGACGGCTCGCAGATCGCTTACGTGACGAACCGGTTCGGCGTGTTCCAGATTCAGATCCTGAATCAAACGGCGAGCGGCCTCGGCGAGACGACCGTAGCTTCCGAGAACAATCCCGCGCTGGTCACCCACGACAATCCGGGTTGGTCCAGCGACGGCGGTTCGCTCTATTACGACGCGCCCTCGAACGAGAACCCCGCGAATCCCCAGGACATCTTTAGACTCACTCTGGCGACAGGTCAGAAGTGCGCGATGGGCATCGACCTTACCGGCGACGTCGATCCTGACGTGTCCCAGTATGCCAACCTCACGCCGGACGGCACGGTCTTCAATATGTTCGACTTCATTTCGCAGGCCGGCGGCTTCGGTGTCCAGATCTGGCAGGGCGAGGCCATCTACAACTGCAAGGCTCCTCTGCCGATGGCGGTCACGATCAGCCCGAGCCAGATTGACATCACCAAGGGCACCGATTCGGATCATTTCATCGCGTCCTTCAGCTTCCCGGCGGCCACGCGGGCCGCGGGCTATGTCGCCCGGGCTGTGAACGTCGGGGGTGATGGCGTCCGGTTCCGCCAAAGCTACATCAAGAGCCCGACGCTTTTGGGCTTGTCGGGGGTTCCCACGCCGAATGACGGCAGCGATTGCACCAGCATGTGGTTCGACTTCACAGGCGATCCCACGCCCTTCGTGTCGTGCGCCGACTTCGTCTATTACATCGAGGGCGGCGGTACGGGTTTCGGCTGGTTTACCGTGGATCAGGACACCACGGGCGGAACCAATTCCCGAGTGAACCTGGTCTTTGGACGCCGGACGATCGAGGATCGCATCATCGCACTCGGTCTCGTGAATCGGTACGTGGGGCTCGAGATGCGGGCCTATTCGAACCGGATCGGCCAGCAGTTCTTGGGCTTCGGCTACATCAAGCTCTTGAAGAAGAATCTCGCGGGCTCCACGATCGCGCTGCAGCAGAACTTCCCGAACCCGTTCAACCCGGTCACGAAGGTCAACTTCGCGCTGGATAAGCCGGGCAATGTGGAAGTTCGCGTCTTCAACACGCGCGGCGAGTTGGTTCGGACCGTCACCAATCAGTGGTACCCGCAGGGAGCACACACCGTGATCTGGGACGGCGGAACCCAGAGCGGTGGCCATGCGGCCTCGGGCATCTACTACATCCGGGCGAAGTCCGGTGGCAGCACCGACGTGATCAAGGCGGTGCTGGCGAAGTAAGCTTCAGGTAGGCAGCAACGAAGGCCGCGGGGCTTTGCGCCCCGCGGCCTTTTCGTTGGTGGTCCGGAAAGGGATGGCTGCGGGCGCATGTGATTCGCAGGGGTGGGGGGCTGCAGGCGCCCGCGATTCTTCGGCTTGGTCTCCTGACGTCGTTCTCTTCGCCCTGGCGCGGCGCGAGGATCGCA
>DASQBE010000078.1:0-5812 GCA_035635355.1 Binatia bacterium
GGACCGGGGTGTAGTGGGCGTCGAAGCAGAGCCTCCCGACGTCGATGTTCGCGTTGAATTCCTCGCCCGCCAGGCAGCGGTCGATGTTTGCGAGTACTTGCGGATAGTCTCGGTAGAGGTCGTAGATCGACTTTCCCACGACCTCTCCCTCGCGCCGGCCCAGCGCGGCCAGCCCCTTCCCGGAAGAAACCGTGTAGACCCCGTTCTGATCGAGCGCGAACACGACGATGGGCGACTCCGCCACGACGGTGTTCAGCCGGGCCTCGGCGTCCCGGAGCGCGTGCTCGGCGCTCTTACGTTCGGTGAGGTCGCGGATGAAGCCGGTGAACACCGGAGGACCCTGGGCGGAGATCCGCGCGATCGTCAGCTCGATCGGCAGCTCCGTGCCGTCCGCGCGCGTCGCGACCGTCTCGAACCGATGTCCCAGGACCCGCGCCTCGCCGGTCGCGAGGTAGCGCGCCATGCCCTGCCGGTGCTGATCGCGGAGACGGGGCGGGATGATGAGCTCGACCATGTCCCGCCCGAGCACATCCGCTCGCTTCCGGCCGAAGATCCGTTCCGCGGCCGGATTGAATTCCAGCACCCGTCCCGCGTGATCCATGGAGACGATCGCGTCGAGCGCCGCCTCGATCATGGCGCCCTGCCGCGCCTGGCTCTCGCTCAAGGCCTGCTCCGCCTCGAGGCTCACGGTCACGTCCACGAGCCCGACCAGATCGACGTTCCGCCCCTCCAGCGGCACCCGGGTGGACGTGGCGAGGACGATCCGCTCGGCGCCTTCCTTCGTCACGACCCGGCACTGGATCCGCGCCGCGGCCGGTTGCCTCGCCGCGACCGCGTAGAACTCACCGATCCGCTCCCACTCCTCGCGCGAATGGAGCACCTGGAGCGGGAGCCGCGTGATCTCCTGCGACCCGTAGCCCAGCATCCGCTGCGCCGCGGGGTTGGCCAGGAAGATGGTCTGGGTGTCCGGATCCACCATGAGGATGGCCTCGGGGTGGCGCTCGAACAGAACGCTGTAGCGAATCTCCGACTGTCGGAGGGTCTCGAGGCCGGTCAGGTCCTGGACCAGGATCATCGCTTCCCGGGGCTTTCCATCGAGTCCCTTGATGGGAAGGGCGGTCAGGTAGAGGATGCCGGGCATGTCCCGCCGGGTCAGCCGCAGCTCCTGGTGCGTGACCTCGTTCTGCTCCAGCGCGCGGAGGATGGGGCATTCGCAGGAGCCCTCGCCCGAGGCGGCGTGGCCCAGCCGCGCGCAGACCTCGCGGCAGGGCTTCCCGATCCAGCTCGAGGCGTCGTCCGCGAACGGAAGCAGCACGCCCATGGCGCGGTTGTTCCACCGGATGATCCGCTCCTCGTCGGTCACGAACACGAAGGTGTCGGTCTGGTTCACGACGGCCGCGAACTTCTGCCGCTCGCGATCGAGGACGCGAAGGTGCTCGTCGAGGGTCTGGAACCACCGTTTGTCGCGCTCCGCCTGGTTCTTGAGCTTCGAGACCTCGTTCGCATGGATCACGGCGGAGGCGACCAGCTCGATCGCGGCCACGATCCAAGCCGCGGTCTCGTTCGTGTCGGGCCCCGAGGCGGAGGGCCACGCGAGCGCCGCGGCCCCGAGCGGCCCGGACTCGGTGGCGAGAAGCACGGTCCGGGTGGCCCGGCCGTCCTTGGCATCGCCCTGCGCGGCCGTGAGATGGGCGCCCCCGCGGCGAATCGCTTCCAGCGCCTCCACCTTGAGGCGCGGGCGAAGCAGAGACTTCATCGCGGCGTCGTCCGGAGCCCAGTACTCGCGGAGCGGCGCGTCGCCGTCCGCCAGGAACACCACCACCGCCTCCGCTCCCGCTCCGCGGCGCAGGAGCTCGAGGGCCTCGATGAGGGAGGCCTGGAGGGAGGAAGAGCGGAGAATGACCGGAATGGCGTGGAGGAGCTGATCCAGGCTGCTCGCTTCGTGCGGATGGGAGCTCATGGGAATGGATCGCTACGGGGCGCGGCCGAGGCGATCTCGGGAGGCGTACAGCGTCGCGAGCCAGTCCGCGACCCGCTGAACGCTCGTCACGGAGCCCTCGTCGAACGCCGCCACCTGGTGGCTGTCGATGTCGACCTGCGCGTAGATCTTCTCGCCGCGCCGGATGAGGATCACCAGCTCCGAGCGAGTCTCCGTGCTGCACGCCAGGTAATTGCTCTCCAGCCTGACGTCGGGCACGTTGATGTTGCGGCCCTCGGCCACCGCGGTCCCGCACACCCCGCGGCCCACGCCGATGAAGACGTGGTCGGTCGGGGCTCCGATGAAGGGCCCGAGCCGAAGGACGTTGTCCGGAAAGAGCTCGTAGATCCCGGTCCAATGAAACCGATCGTCCAGCTCGTGGAGACCGTTCACCGCCGCCTTGAGCAAGTCCTCGAACGCGGCGCCGGATTTCTGAAGCCGATCCAGCTCCGCGATGATCTTGTCCGCGTGGCCCATGGGCCCTCTGCTCTCCAAGGGTTGAGGGGGTGGGACAACTCCATCCCGCGTCGAGATAGATCGGCGTTCCGGGTCGTGTTCTTGACGCCGGCGCCGCTACGCGGTGGGGGTCGAGACCGAGACCCCGCGGGCGAGGGCGTCCAGCAGCGAGGCCTCGTCCCGGACAGGAAGGGCCGCAAGCAGGCCGGCGGCCCCGAGAACCCGCTCGAGGCGGATGAAGTCGGGGGTGGGGAGACCGGCCCCCTGGAGGACAGGGTCGTCGCGCAGCACCAGGGCGGCGGCGCCCCGCGCCAGGACCCGGCCGGGCATCACTTCCTCGCGCCCGAGCACGATCACGCGGTCCGCCACCGACGCCACGAACGCAAGGTCGTGGCTCGCGAGGAGCACCGTCCTTCCGCGCTCCCGCAGGGCGCCCAGGACCACCGCCAACGCCCGGCGACCCTCCGGATCGAGCCCGGCGGTAGGCTCGTCCAGGAGGAGGAGCTGGGGCGGCTCGATCAGGACGCCGGCCAGCGCGGCCCGGCGCTTCTCCCCTTCGCTCAGGGAGACGGGGTAGCGCGCGGAGAACCGATCCGGGTCGAGCCCTACTTCCGCCATGGCCCGCCTGGCGCTCCTCACTCGTTCCTCGGCGGGGATGCCTTCCACCCAGAGGAGCGCCTGCACATCCTCGAGAACGGTCCGGCCGAAGAGCTGGCGCTCCGGATACTCGAGGGCCAGCGCGACCGGCCGAACCCGCGGCACCCTGGAGAGCTCGCGATGGATGGACCCTCGCGTGGGCTCGAGCAAGCCCGCCGCGAGGCGGAGGAGGGTGCTCTTGCCCGTTCCGCTCCTGCCGATCACCGCGACGATCTCCCCGGTCGCGATGTCGAGATCGATCCCTTCCACCACCGGGGCCGTGCGGGGGCCCGCCGGCGACCACGCGACGCCGTCCATGGCGAGGGTGACGGGACCGCCCTCGCGCGTCCCCTCCGGGCCGCGCGCCGTGCCGGGCGCCCGCTCCGGACCCAACGACCGCTCCAGCTGCTCCACGTCGGCGGCGAGCGGCCCTGGCCAGCGCCCCGCCATGGAGAGGAGCGCCGTGACGCGAAGGGCGATGGGATAGGGGATGCGGGAGCCGTCCATCACCGCGCGCGGCGTGAGTCTCGCCAGGGGATGGAGGGCGCCCTGCTCGATCACGTGGAGGGCCTCGCCGGGGAACGGGGGTTCGGATTCCTGGTGGGTGCGCACGACCGCGCGCCCGCCCGCGATGGCCTCCCGCACAAGCGTTCCCTCGAGGGCGCGGCGCGATCCGGGGTCCAGATGCGCGAGGGATTGGTCCAGGAGGAGGCATCCCGGCCGCCCCGCCATCGCGGCGGCGAGGAGCGTGCGCGCCTTCTCTCCCGCGCTCAGGCTGTGGGGCGCGCGGCCTGCGAGGGCCTGGAGGCCGAACTCCTCGAGGGCCGCGGCCGTCCGCTCTCGAACCTCGGCGGGGGGAATCTGCAGCGACTCCAGGCCGAACGCGACCTCCGCCTCGACCGTGTCGGAAAGGAACTGGGGATCGGGCTCCTCGAAGAGCGCGGCCACCCGGGGCCAGAGCGAGCGCCCCTCGCTTCCCGCCCGCACTTCCTCCCCGGCGAGCAGGTAGCGCCCCGCGCTCGGCTCCTTGAGCCCGGCGAGAATGCGGATGAGGGTGGTCTTGCCCGAGCCGTTCGGCCCCAGGAGAAGGTGGCTCGAGCCCGGGGCGGCCGAGAAATCGACCGGCCCCAGGAGGAGCTTGGATTCGCCTCCCCCGGGAGGAGGAGGAGCCGCGTAGGCGGCGCCTTCCAGGCGGATCACGCTCGGGCTTCGGAGGGTCTCTCGTGGAGGTAGGAGCGGACCAGGTCCATGACTTCGACCAGCGGGCGCCCGGACTCCTGCGCGATGCGCTTCACGTCGTCGTATTCCGGCACGCGGCGTTCCTCCCCGGTGGGAAGGATCGCCGTCTTGACGCGGACCTTCCCGACGGGCGTCTCCACCTCCGCCACGGAGCGCGTCAGCTCCACGCGTCCCTCGTGCCGCACGCGCACGCCGAGGGTGGTGGATTCCGCGAAAAGACGCTCGAGGACCGCGTGGGCGCGCGCGGGATCGCAGATCGCCGTGACGAGGACCCCCGGGCGCCCCTTCTTCATCTGGACCGGGGTGAGGAAGACCTCCCGGGCGCCGCTCTGGAAGAGGCTCTCGGTCAAGTGGCCGTAGAGCTGCGGGTTCATGTCGTCGATCGTGGTCTCGAACACCTCCACCGCGCCCGGGTCCTGCCCCGGGGCGAGCGGCTCCCCGAGGAGCGCGCGCAGGATGTTCGGCCGTTCCGCCAGGTCCATGGCTCCGGTGGCCACTCCGGTCCGCCGGGGGGTCATCCCCACGGGCTCGCCGATCGTGTCGCAGAGGGTGCGCAGGAGGGCGGCGCCCGTGGGCGTCGTCAGCTCGGCCTCGATCTCGGTGAACCGCACGGAAACGCCCTCCAGGATCCGGACGGTGGCGGGGGCGGGAATGGGGAGCGTGCCGTGGGCCGCCTTCACGAACCCGCGGCCCTGAGGGATGACCGAGGCGTAGCATCGCTCCACGTTCAGGATCTCGAGCGCCCAGGCGGTGCCCACGATGTCCACGATGGCGTCGAGCGCGCCCACCTCGTGGAAGTGGACGCTCTCGAGCGACGTGCCGTGCACCGCCGCCTCGCAGCGCCCCAGGAGCTCGAACGCCCCGACGGACCGCCGGAGCACGCGCGCGGGAAGGAGTCCCCCTTCCAGCATGCGGCGGATCTCGGTGAAGTGACGATGTGCTTTCGTCTCCTCGGTCCGCACCTCGAGCTTCAACGCGTCGAAGCCGTGGCGCTTCACCACCGTGGACCCGAGGGAGATTCCCGGGAGGGGAAGCGCCTTGAGCCGGCGCTCGATCTCGGGGAGAGGGGCGCCGAGCGCCACCAGCGAGCCCAGGATCATGTCGCCGCTCGCCCCGCCGACGCAGTCGAAGTAGACGATGCTCACGCCCCACCTCCCGGTCGGGACCGGAGCGCGATCACGCCCGCGGCATAGCCCGCGCCGAATCCGTTGTCGATGTTCACGACGGTGACCCCCGCGGCGCACGAGTTGAGCATCGCGAGCAGGGCGGCCAGGCCCCCGAAGGAGGCGCCGTAGCCGACGCTCGTGGGCACCGCGATGACCGGCCGGCCGGTGATGCCGCCGACCACGCTCGCGAGCGCCCCTTCCATGCCCGCCACCACCACGATGGCGGAGGCGCGGCGGAGCGCCGGCACGTGGCCCAGGATGCGGTGGATCCCGGCCACGCCGGCATCGTACACCCGCTTCACGGGGACACCCATGAATTCGCGGGTGACCGCGGCCT
>DASQBE010000079.1:0-14681 GCA_035635355.1 Binatia bacterium
CACTTTATGCACATGGTGGAGCGCGGCGCATACCGTCGCTGATTTCACGGATGTCTCTGTAACAAAAAATCACGGAGAAAGACCATGACGCAGGCCGTCCCGAAGGACGATCTCAAGCTCTTGGAGGATCTGAAAGACGCGCGCGGCGCCATCCTGGCCGAGCTGCGGAAAGTCATCGTGGGCCAGGACCAGGTCGTGGAGCAGCTCCTGACCGTGCTCTTCGCCAACGGGCACTGCCTCCTGGTGGGTGTTCCGGGGCTCGCGAAGACCCTGCTCGTCTCGACCCTCTCCAAGATCCTCGATCTCAAGTTCAGCCGCATCCAATTCACGCCCGACCTCATGCCCTCGGACATCACGGGCACCGAGATTCTCGAGGACGATCCGGTCACCGGGCGGCGTGCGTTCAAGTTCATCCACGGCCCGGTCTTCGCGAACATGATCCTGGCCGACGAAATCAACAGGACGCCCCCCAAGACCCAGGCGGCCCTGCTCCAGGCGATGCAGGAATACCGCGTGACCGCGGGAGGGGAAACCTACCCGTTGGCGCTTCCGTTCTTCGTCCTCGCGACCCAGAACCCGATCGAATTCGAGGGCACCTATCCGCTGCCCGAGGCACAGCTCGACCGCTTCATGTTCCACATCTCGGTCGGGTACCCCACGGAGGTGGAAGAAGAGCGGATCGTCGCGACCACCACGAGCGCGTACGAGGCGGAGCCCAAGACGGTGCTCGACGTGGATCAGATCCTGGATCTGCAGCGGCTGGTGCGGAGGATCCCGGTGGCCGACCATGTCGTTCGCTACGCCGTCCGCCTCGCGCGAGCCTCGAGGCCCGGCCCGGAGAGCGCCTCGTTCGTTCGCGACTGGGTCAGCTGGGGCGCGGGTCCGCGCGCGGCGCAGTACATCGTGCTCGGCGTGAAGGCGCGCGCGGCGCTCCACGGCCGGCCGACCCCGAGCGTGGAGGACGCGAAAGAGGTGGCGCCCTCGGTGCTTCGCCACCGGATCATTCCCAACTTCAACGCCGAAGCCGACGGGATTTCGAGCCTCGACATCATCCAGAAGCTCCTCGAGACCACGCCCAGCGTCGACGGCAAGCGCTCGTAGCGGGCCGCGCCCATGGCCCAAACGTCGCAGCGGCTCCTCGACCCACACTTCGTCTCGAAGCTCGCGCGTCTCGACCTCCGCGCGCGTCTCGTCGTGGACGGCTTCCTGACCGGGCTCCACAAGAGCCCCTACCACGGCTTCAGCGTGGAATTCGCCGAGCACCGTCAGTACATGCCCGGCGATCCGCTCCGGCATCTCGACTGGAAGGTGCTCGCGAAATCGGATCGCAAGTACCTCAAGCAATACGAAGAGGAGACGAACCTCCGCGCGACGCTCCTCATCGACACGAGCGCTTCCATGGGCTATTCCTCGCACGGGCTCTCCAAGCTGGACTACGCGCGGCAGCTCGGGGCCTCCCTCGCCTATCTCATGCTGCGTCAGAACGACGCCGTCGGGCTGTTCGCGTTCGAGAGCGGGCGGGGGGAGCTGATCCCGCCGCGCTCCACCCCCAGCCACCTGCGCCAGCTCCTCGTGCTGCTGGATCGCCTCGAGGCCCGGGGCGGAACCGACTTCGCGTCTTCGCTCCACGCGCTCGCGGAGCGCGTGAAGCAACGCGGCCTGATCATCATCCTCTCCGACCTTCTCGACGATCCCGAGCGGATCGCCAGCGCGATCCACCATTTCCGGCACCGGAAGCACGAGGTCCTGGTCTTTCACGTGCTCGACCCGCAGGAGGTCGCGTTCGGTTTCGAGCGCGAGGCCACGTACATCGATCTCGAGAGCGGCGAGCGCGTGACGACACGGCCCCAGGAGCTGCGGGGGGATTACCGGACCCGGGTCGGCACCTGGATGGAGCGGATTCGGGGATTCTGCATCGAGAAGCAGGCCGATTACGCGTCCGTGACGACCGACACGCCGTACGACCGCGCGCTGCTGGAATACCTCTCCAAGCGCGCCCGGCTCCTCTGAGCGGCCCGATCTGATGTTCTCGTTTTCGTTCCTGAATCCCGGGTTTCTCTGGGCCCTTCCGGTCGCGTCGATCCCGATCCTGATCCATTTCCTGAGCCGGCGCCGCCTCCCCGAGATCCCATTCCCGACGGTCATGTTCCTGCGCGCCCTCGAGCCCCGCGAGATCCGGAGGCTCAGGCTTCGCGAGCTGCTGCTGCTCCTCCTCCGCACCCTGGCGATGCTCCTGCTCGTCGGGGCGTTCGCGCGGCCCTCCGTCGAGCCGAGGGGCGCCGCGACGCACGCCGCCACGGCGGTGGCCGTGGTCCTGGACGACTCGGAGAGCATGGGCGCGCAGGACGAGCAGGCGCGCCCCAGGATCGAGGGAGCGCGCGAGCGCGCGCTCCGGATCGTGGACGCCGCGCGGCCCGGGGACGAGATCGCGATCACGACCACCACCGGACCGGACGCGCCGCTGACCAATCGCTCGGGAGACCGCGTGCGCCTCATGCGCACGGTGGGTCAGACCGGCGCGACCTGGCTTCCCGGAAAGACCGCTTCGGCGCTCGAGCGCGCCCGGCGGTTTCTGGGGCGGAGCTCGCTCCGCTCGCGCGAGCTCTACGTGATCGGGGATTTTCAAGCCACGGACTTCACCCGCGAGGCCCGGGAGAAACTCTCCCTGATCGCGCGCGCCGGGAATCGGATCTATCTTCTTCCGGTGGTCGCCTCGCGCGTCCCGAACCACGCCATCGAGGATGTCGATCCCGAGCTTCGTCCCGGACCGCAGGGAAAGGGACTGGAGATGCGCGCCCGCCTCGTGAATCACGCGGACGCGCCGAGCGAGCGCCTGGCGGTGCGGGCGCGGCGCGAGGATGCGCTGATCGGCGGAGGCGACGTCTCGCTCCTGTCCGACGAATCGCGATGGGCCTCGCTCCCGATCGATTGGCGCGCGGGCGCCGCCGCCGCGGAAGCGGGCTCGGATCCCAAGGCCAAAGCCAACGTCGTCGTGGAATCGGACGTGGACGCCCTCGCCGGGGACGATCGGCATTACGCGGTGCTCGGAGCGCCCCGGCGGCTCCGCGTGCTCCGGATCGTGGAATCGCGCGACGGCGCGCCCGCGCCGCGGTTCACGGCGCTCGCGCTGGATCCCTCGCAGGACGGCTCGGGCGGATACTCGGTGGAGGCGGGAACCCCGGCCTCCCTGCTGGGGGTCAACACGGGGCGCTACGACGTCGTGATCCTCGAGGACATCGCGTCTCTGTCGGGCGACGCGGAGACGCGGCTCCGCGCGTTTCTCCGCGAGGGGGGCGGCGTCGTGGTCGCCCTGGGTCCGCACGCCGACCTCGACTACTACGGAACGAAGCTCTTCCCGTCCATGATCGACCTCGCGGTCGATGGGACGGAGCACGCGGCGGAGGGTCAAGCCTTCGAGCTTCGCGCCCGGGTTCCCGCGCACCCGATTCTGGAGGGGCTCTCGCTCCGCGTGGGGTCGCCCCTGACCCAGTCGCGGCTCACGGCGCTGGCACGCGGGCGGACCACGTCCACCCGGGCCGAGGCCGTGGTCTCCACCGCGGGAGGCCTTCCGGTCGTCGTGGCCGCGCCGCAAGTGGCGGTCTTCCTGGGATCGCTGGCCGATGACTGGGGCGATCTGCCCTACTCGGGCGCCTTCGTGCCCCTGGTGCGCGGTCTCGTGGATCACGCCGCGCGGACCTCGTCTCCCGAATCGTTCGATCGCGCGCTCGTCGGGCAGCCGCCCGCGGCCCGGCTGGAATCGGCGCCCTCGGGGCCCGTGGTCGTGCGCGGTCCCGAGTCCTACCGGTCCCAGGCCACCGTCGTCTCGGATGGATCGAGGTTCCGCGCCGTGGCCGACGCGCCCGCGACGACGCCGGGTTTCTATGTCTTCGAAGTCGGCGCGCGCGAGGCCGCGACGGTCGCCGTGAATCCGGACCCGATCGAGAGCGATCTTCGGACCGTTCCGGTGGATTCGCTCGAGACCGGATCGGACAACCCGCCGCGCGCGCTCCTGACCACGTCCTCGCTTCGTGACCACCTTCGGGATACGCGCCAGGGGCGAGAGCTGTGGCTCCTGTTCCTCTTGGGAGCCGGCGTCTGTCTCGCGGCCGAGCTCTGGGTGGGCACCGCCCGCATCGCCGCGCCGTGACGAAGACAGCCTACTCGCTCGCGGAACAGCTTCTCCGCGGCGTCGAGCGCCATCCCGGCTATGACGCGCTTCGCGTCCGGGTCGCATCGGAGGACGGCCCCGGGCCGATCCCGGTGCGCGGCATCGCGGGCAGCGCGGGCGCGCTCCTTCTCGCCGGGCTCGCCCGATCCGTTTCGCGCCCCTTCGCCGTGATCGCCCCGGACATCGATCGGGCCGAGGCATGGCGCGACGACCTGGAATTCCTTCTCGGCCCGGATCACGTCGTTTCCCTGCCTCCCCACGACGTCGTGCCGTGGAGCGCGCAGGTGGCCACCGGCCCCGTGCGCGACGATCGCATCACCGCCATGCTCCGGCTCGGCGATCCCGATCCGCCCATCGTCGTGATCCCCGCGGTCGCGCTCTACCGGCTGGCGCCCATGCCTCACGCGGTTCGCTCGCGCTCCGTCACGCTGGCTCCGGGGACCGAGATCGCGCCCGAGGTCCTGGCCCGCAAGCTCATCATGGCCGCCTATCGCTCGGTCGGCGAAGTCGGAGAGATGGGCGAGGTCAGCCGGCGCGGGGGCCTCCTCGATGTGTTCGGCCCCGGGATGGCCTACCCCGTCCGGATCGAATTCGACGGCGACCAGGTCGCGTCGCTTCGCACCTTCGACGTCTCCACGCAGCGCTCCGTCGGCCCGCTGGATCGCGTCCGCATCGCGCCGGCGCGGGAAGCGCTCTTCGCCGAGGACCTGGAGGAACGACTGAAGCCGCTGGATCGCGGCCTCCCGGCCTCCGACCTCGAGGGGATCCGGATCCGCGAGCTGGTCCGCGAGGGGGTGTATTTCGAGGGTGTGGACTGGGTGGCGCCGCGTCTCGGGATCCCCTTCGGCTCGGTCCTCGAGTACCTGCCGCCTCGGACCGCGATCTGGGTGGACGAGCCCGAGGCCGTGGAGCGCGAGCTGGAGGCCGCGCAGCGCGAGGCGGAGCGGATCGAGCCCGACGCGCGAGCGAAAGCCCCGCACCTGCCCGGGCGCGAGGAGCTGTTCGATCCGCCCGAGAGCGCGGTCGCGCGCCTCGGGAAGTTCGGGCGCATGGAATCGCGCGTCACGCTGGGCGCCTCCGACCGGGGCCAGGGGATCTCCTTCGACGCGCGTCCGCAGCCTTCCTTCGGCCGGAAGCTGGATCTCCTTCGGGGCGAGCTTCGCCGGCTGTCGGAGCTGGGCTACGAGCGCGTCATCGTCTGCGACAACCGCGGTCAGGCGGAGCGGCTGGAGGAAATCCTCGGGGACGGCGTGGTCTCGGTGGACGTCGGCGCGATCACCTCGGGCTTCGTGTTCCCCGCCGCGCGCCTGGCGGTGTTCACCGATCACGAGATCTTCGCCCGGTACCGGCGCCGCCGGGGCCGGCGCTCCGGACCCTCGCGCGCCTCGATCCGCGACCTCATGACGCTGGAGCCCGGCCAGTACGTCGTGCACCTGGACCACGGGATCGGAATCTACCGGGGCCTCAAGCGGATCACGCTGGATGGACAGGACACCGAGTGCATCCAGATCGATTACGCGCAGAGCGACCGGCTCTTCGTTCCCATCGATCAGCTGGGCATGGTGCAGCGCTACTCGGCGGAGGAGGGCCGCACGCCGCTCATCTCGCGTCTCGGCGGGACGGCGTGGCAGAAGACCAAGGCGAAGGCCAAGAAAGCCATCCGGGAGATGGCGGAGGAGCTGCTCCGCAACTACGCGGTCCGGAAGGCGCGCGGCGGCCGCGCCTTCGCTCCCGACACTCCCTGGCAGCGGGAGCTCGAGTCCTCCTTCCCCTACGAGGAGACCCCGGACCAGCTCCGCACGGTGGAGGAGGTGTAGCGCGACATGGAATCGCCCCGCGCGATGGATCGCCTGGTCTGCGGCGACGTGGGCTACGGAAAGACCGAGGTCGCGATCCGCGCGGCGTTCAAGGCGATCCAGGACGGCACGCAGGTGGCGATCCTGGTGCCGACGACCGTGCTCGCGCAGCAGCACCTCGTCACCTTCACCGAGCGCTTCGCCGATTTCCCGGTGCGGATCGACATGCTGAGCCGGTTTCGATCGCCGCGCGAGCAGAAGGAGATCGTGGAGAAGATCGGGCGCGGCGAGCTGGACATCGTGATCGGAACCCACCGGCTCCTCTCGAAGGACGTCCAGTTCAAGAATCTGGGCCTCGCGGTGATCGACGAGGAGCAGCGGTTCGGCGTGGCGCAGAAGGAGCGCATCCGGACCTTCGTCGAGAACGTGGACGTGCTCACCCTGACGGCCACGCCCATCCCGCGCACGCTGCACATGAGCCTTCTCGGCGCGCGGGACATGTCGGTGATGAACACTCCGCCGCGCGGCCGCTACCCCATCAAGACCGAGATCGTGGAGATGAACAAGGACGTGATCCGGGACGCCCTGCTGCGCGAGGCGGATCGCGGGGGACAGTCCTTCTTCGTGCACAACCGCGTGGAGTCGATCGACCGGATCGCGAACTACCTCCAGAGCATCGTCCCGCAGCTCCGCTACGGCGTCGGGCACGGCCAGATGAAGGACCTCGAGCTGGAGCGTGTGATGCTCGACTTCCTCGAGCGGCGCACCGACGTGCTGGTGACGACCCTCATCATCGAATCGGGCCTCGATATCCCCACCGTGAACACGATGCTCATGAATCGCGCCGACGCTCTGGGCTTGGCACAGATCTATCAGCTCCGCGGCCGGATCGGCCGCTCGCACCACCAGGCGTTCTGCTACCTCCTCGTGCCGGGCGGCACGGTCCTGAGCGAGGACGCCGAGAAGAGGCTCCGCGTGATCGCGGAGCACGAAGAGCTGGGCGCCGGCCTCACCATCGCGATGCGCGATCTCGAGATCCGCGGCGCCGGAAATCTCCTGGGGCCCGAGCAGCACGGGTTCATGGTCAGCGTCGGCTTCGACCTCTACTGCCGCATGGTGGACGAGGTGGTGCAGGAGCTTCAGGGGAAGGCTCCCGAGAGGCGGCAGGAGCCCTCGATCGCGAGCGATCTCCCGGCGTTCCTTCCCGGGGAGTACATCTCCGACCCCGACGAGAAGCTGGATGCCTACCGCCGCATGGCCGCCATCACCACGGCGGCGGAGCTGGCGGAGCTCCACGCGGAGTTCCGGGACCGCTTCGGGACGCTCCCGGCGGAGGCCGAGCATCTCTTCCAGCTCAAGGGGCTCAGGCTGATCGGGCGGGACGCCGGCGCGACGCGACTCAAGATAAGCCGGGACCGGCTCGAGGTGGACCTGGCGGAGGCCCTCAAGCGGGACCAGATCCTCCGCCTCGTCGCCTCCACGACCGCCCGCATCGAATTCATGGGCGGAGGGAGCGGCGCCTTCCGGGTCCGGATGCCCGAGGAGCCGATCTCCCTCGCCACAAACCTCTTGCGGGTGCTCGGGGGGTCTGATAGCGTCCCCGATCTGCCTCTTCCAGCTGCTGGAAGTTGAACCGCGACCGGGGGTTCGGGGTATCGATAGGGGAGCGTGCGTCGCTGGAGAGTGCCCGCCGACGCGGAAGCTCATCCAATGAAAAACTCGAAACTCTTGCTCGCCGCGCTCATCGCGCTCCTGCCCCTCGTGGTCCCTGTCGTCGGAGTGAAGGCTGCTCCGGTCGCCAAGGGGAAAGCCACGCCTTCGCGGGCCAGAGCCGACGCGTCGAATCCCTCCGCCCCCGGCGCCGCGATCGCGCGGGTCGGCGGCGGCCGTGTGGAGGAGGCCGACATTCGCCGCGCGGCGCTGGTGATGGGGGCCGATCCCCTCCGGACCCGGGAGCACGCGGTCTGGCGGAAAAAGCTCCTCGATCTCTGCGTGGACCGCGAGCTCCTGGCGCTCGAGGCCGAACACGGCGGTGTCGACGCCGCCGCGAAGCACGAGATCGGACTCGGAAGGGCGGACCTGCTCTACGCCGCGATCCGGGAGCGCTACCTCGTGCCCGAGGTCACGCCGACCCCGTCTCAAATCGACACGGCTCGCGCGGGGGGACTCTTTCGCCGCGTCCAGCTCTCCTACATCCTGAGCGTCACGGACAAGAAGACGACGTACGAGCTGTTCGAGGCCATCAAGCACGGCGCCCGCTTCGATTCGATCGCCGCCCTCTACAGCACGCATTCCTCGGCGACCCGGGGCGGCGAGATCGGCTGGAGGAGGGTCGGCGAGCTGAACGCGTCATCCTGGCATGCGTTCGCGACCGCGAAGCCCGGCGATCTGATGGGGCCGTACCCCAATTACACATCCCACGAGTTCTACCGGGTGGAAGCGATCGCGGATCCCACCGACAATCAGATCCGGGACGTGATGCTCCACGACCGACTCTTGGAGCTGGATTCCCGCTACCAGGTCGGCCTGTTCAAGAAGTACCACTTCCGGCTGAACCCGGACCAGGTCAGCTCCATCATCTTCGCGTCCGCGACCGAGCGGGCCGATTCGATCCTGGCCTCGCTCGATTCCGAGGGGAAGCGACCCAAGCGAGAGGTCCATCCGAGCCTGGGCGTCCTGGCGCGCGTGGACGGCGATTCCATCACCTATCGGGATCTCGCCTACTATGAAATCCCCCGAGCCACCACGGACGGGAAGGCGAGGATCGAGGACTCGCGGGACCTCCTGACCCTCTGCACCGCCACGGTTCTCCCGCGGCTGATCGAGCGAGACGCGCGCGAGCGGGGAATCGAGGGCGATGCCGCGCTCGCGCGGAGGCTGAGGCTCCTGCGCGAGGGTCTGGTCACGCGCGCCATGGTGGCGCGGGCGGTGCCCGCCCAGGACTCCGCGGCCGTCCGCGCGTATTTCGACGCGCATGCGTCGCGGTATCGGAGGCCGGCCGCGCGCCGGGCGTTCGTGACCATGTTCGCGACCCAGGACACGGCCCAGATGGCTCGCTCGGGGTGGGACCGGCGCGCGTTCCGCGATTCGATCCTCGCCACGGAGGGGTTCCGGGCTCTTGAGCACGGCGCCCTGGGCACACTCTTTCCTCGCTCGTACGGCGAGATCTCGTTGTTCGACACCGACACGGACTCCCTGTCCGTGACCGTTCGTAGTCTGGCCAACGGGCAGATCTCGCCCCTTGTCGCGCTCCCGAACGGCTACGCTCTAGCACAGGCCCTCGGGCGCGAGGAGGCCAGGGGGTACACCTTCGAGGAGGCCCGTAGCAACGTGGAAACGGATGCGCGTGAAGACGCAGAAAACAGATGGGTGGTAGCGCAGCTGGAGCGCTTGCGGGCGGCCACCCCGCCGCGCGCCGTCCCCGGGCGGCTGGACGCGGTCCGGCTTGGATTGGGTTCCGACCCAGGAGGGAATCGCCGATGAGGCGTCATGTCCTAACGCGTCTTGCCTGGACCGCCCTGGCGCTCGCCGCCGTGGCGCTGCCGGCGGCGCATACGACCGCGGCGTCCGAACGGATTGCCGCGATCGTCAACAAGGAGGTCATCCTCCAGTCGGACGTCGACGAGCAGCTTCAGGTCGCCGAGGCGAACCTGCACGTCGATCCCAGCGACTCCGAAGGCGTCGCGAAGCTCCGGAAGGATGTCCTCCGGCAGCTCATCGACGAGCAGGTCATCCTGGCCGAGGCGGAAAAGCAGAACATCACGATTCCGAAATCGGATCTCGACCAGGCGGTGAAGCAGGCGATCGACAACGTCCGGACGCGGCTGGGCTCCGACGCGAACTTCAAGCGCGCGCTGTCCGAGGAGCACACCACCGAGGCCGCCCTTCGGCAGAAGTACGAGCCCGACGTGAAGAAGCAGCTCCTCGTGATGCGCCTGGTCCAGAAGGAGGTCCAGAACAAGACCGCCGTGACCGACGCGGAGGCGAAGACGTTCTTCACCGCCCACAAGGATTCGCTGGGCAAACGGGCCGAGCAGCTCAAGCTGTCGGCCATCGTGCTGGGATTCGAGCCCGACTCCGTCCAGGTCAAGAAGCTCCGCGCTCGCGCGGACAGCCTGAGGAGCCTCATCGTGGTGAAGAAGCAGCCGTTCGAGGATGTCGCGAGGAAATTCTCGGACGACCCCTCCGGCGCGCGGGGGGGCGATCTGGGCACGTTCAAGCGCGGCGACATGGTGGCCGAGTTCGAGGACGTTGCGTTCGCGCTGAAGCCGAACGAGATCAGCCCGCCCACGCGAAGCCGCTACGGGTGGCACATCATCCAGGTGATGGAGCACTTTCCGAAATCGGACTCCCTGCCCGAGCGTGTCCACG
This sequence comes from Binatia bacterium, assembly GCA_035635355.1. Lineage (GTDB taxonomy): Bacteria > Eisenbacteria > RBG-16-71-46 > SZUA-252 > SZUA-252 > WS-7. The sequence goes on from DASQBE010000079.1 coordinate 10,336, forward strand.
CGCGCCACATCCTGCTCCAGGCCAAGATCAGCCCCGCGGACGAGGACCGCGCGAGGAGACGCGCTCTGGCGGTGCGCGACTCGCTCCTCAAGGGGGCGAACTTCGCGGCCATGGCCCGGCGTTACTCCATGGACAGCGCGACCAAAGACTCCGGCGGGTACCTGGGCGAAGTGCCCGTGACCGGCCTTCCCCAGTCGTTCCAGGAGCCGCTGACCGGCCTGGGCGAGGGGGAGGTGAGTGTGCCGCTCAAGGGCGAAGCCGGTTACTATGTATTCAAGCTCTCGGGGCGCGTTCCCGAGCGCGAGTACAAGTTCGATGAGGTCCGCGACGACGTGAAGCAGATGGTGCTGAACCAGAAGCTCCGCGACGCGTACGATCGATGGCTGGAACGGATCCGCAAGAGCGTCAATATCGAGGTCAAGGACTGAACTCGAGGAGGACCCGGGCAGGTGGCGCCGCGTCGGCACACACTCCTCTTCACGATGGGGGATCCCGCCGGCATCGGCCCGGAGATCCTCGTGCGCTCGCTCGCCCTCCGCGCGCTGCGCCGTGACGCGCGCCTTGCGGCCGTCGGCGATCCCGAGGTGATGGAGCGCGCGGCGCGCCACGCCCGCGTTTCCCTCCGCTTCCGTCCCATCCCGCCCGACGGCTTCGACCCCCGAGCGGACCACGGGTCCGAGATTCCCCTCATCATGTCCACGGCGGGCGTATGGGGCTCCTTCGACCCCGGCCTTCCGTCGCGCGAGACGGGCCGCGCCGCGGCCCGCTCGATCGAGGTCGCGGCCCAGATCGCCCTCGACGGGCGCGCCAGCGCCATCGTGACGGCGCCCATTTCCAAGAAAGCCCTCCAGCTCGCGGGCTACCCCTATCCGGGGCACACGGAGTTCCTGGGCGCCCTGAGCGGCGCCGCGGAGACGCGGATGCTCTTCACGGGAGGACGATTCCGGATCGTGCTGGCGACCGTTCATCTGGCGCTGAGCCGGGTTTCCGACGCGCTGGGCGTCGAGTCGCTCTCGAGCACGCTGCGCTATGCCGCGGCGGCGATGCGAAATTTCCGATGGGGGCCGAGGAAGCCGCTCGCGGTCCTGGCGCTCAACCCCCACGCGGGGGAGGACGGCCTCTTCGGCGACGAGGAGAAGCGCGTGATCGGCCCCGCGATCCAGAAGGCGCGGTCCGAGGGAATCCGCGCCGAGGGACCCTTCCCGGCCGACACGTTCTTCGGCCGCAGCGCGGGACGCGAGGAGTTCGGCGTCACCGTGGCGATGTACCACGACCAGGGGTTGATCCCCGCGAAGATGGACGGGATCGGCGGCGCCGCCAACGTCACGCTGGGGCTGCCCTTCATCCGGACCTCGGTGGATCACGGGACCGCGTTCGATCGCGCCTGGAAGGGCGGCGCTCGCAGGCCCGACCCTGCCGGCCTGGTCAAGGCCGCGCGGGTCGCGATCGAGCTGGCCTCGAAGACCGGCGGGCGGCGTCTGGAGTGGACATGGCCCTGATCCGGCTGGATCACGTCACCAAGTACTACAAGAACCGGCTCGCGCTGAGCGACATCACGCTCTCCTTCGAGCCGAGCGAGTGGGTGTTCGTCACCGGGCCCAGCGGCGCCGGGAAATCCACCCTCCTGAGGCTCGTGTCGCTGGCCGAGCGGCCCAGCCGCGGACGGGTCGAGGCCGAGCCCGGCATGCGCCGCACCATCGGAATGCTCGGGCAGGAATTCCGCCTCCTCAACGACCGGAGCATCTACGAGAACATCGCACTCGCCTGCCGCATCTCCGGTGTCTGGGACAAGGAGGAGATCCGGCAGCGGGTGTCGCCCCTCCTGGACGAGATGGGGCTTCGGGGCATGGAGGGGCTCTATCCCGGCGAGCTCTCCTCGGGGGAGAAGCAGCGCGTCGCCCTCGCGCGCGCGCTCGTCCGCCACCCCCGCATCCTCATCGCAGACGAGCCGACCGGGAATCTCGATCCGCCGGCCGCCGCGCAGATCTTCTCCCTCATGCGCCAGTATCGCGACCGCGAGACCCTGGTGCTGGTCGCCACGCACGCCGAGGACTGGACCCAGCGCCATCCGGGGCGGGTGATCCGCCTGGAGCAGGGAGTCGTGGCCTCGGACCAGCCGCAGCAGGCATCGGACGGGGGCGCCTCGAGCGCGGGGGGAGGCATCTGATGGGCCAGCTCGGGTATGTCTTCGTCGAGCTGTGGCGCGCCCTGAGACGCCATCGCACGCTCTGCCTCGCCAGCATCCTCTCGATGTCCTCGATCCTGCTCATTCTCCTCCTCTTCATGATGGTCCTCACGGGCGTGGACAATTACACGGACCAGCTCGAGTCGCGCGAGGAGATCTCGATCTTCCTGAACGAGGGCCTCTCGCGGCCCGACGTGGACGTGCTCGCGGGGCGCCTGCGGCTCCTGGCCGGCGTGGACAGCCTCCGGTTCGTGAGCAAGGACGAGGCTTGGGAACAATTCCGCGCCGACGTGGGCGACGAGGCGTTGCTCCAGGCCGTGGGCGAGAATCCGCTCCCGGCCTCGTTCGTGATCCGCCCCAAGCCCGACTACCGCACGGCGGAGGGCGTTCGCTCGATCGCGCGGCAGGCGGAGACGCTTCCCCACGTGGAGGATGTCCGCTACGCCGGGGAATGGGTGCTGCGCGCCGAGCAGGTCGCCCGAACGCTCCACCAGATCGGGGCCGTGCTCGGCCTCATCATCTTGATCGGTGTCCTGTTCGTCGTCGGGGCCACCACGCGCCTCGCCATCCAGGCGCGGCTCGAGTCGCTCCACGTGATCCGGACCCTCGGCGGCGGGTTCCTCTTCACGGAGGCGCCCTACCTCGCCGAGGGATTCGTGCTCGCCACCATCTCCTCGATCATCACGATCCTCCTGGCGCGCGCCATCCACGATTCCCTGGCCGAAGGGCTCTTCCATCTCCCCATGCCCTCGACGCAAGTACTACTGGGCTTCGCGGCCGCGGGCGGTCTGCTGGGGTTGCTCGGAAGCTGGATCGCGGTCGCGACGCTGCCCCGGAAATGGCTCCTCTAGCCCTGGCCCTGGCGTGGGTCCTGTTGTTCTCTGCCTCCCCCTCCGGGGCGCAGCCTGCGCCGCCCGCGGCGGCCCCTTCCGCCGCGGCCCCCGATTCCGCGCCGCGAGCCGTCGACGAGACCCAGACCGAGATCGAGAGCCAGAAGAAGGAGCTGGAGTCGCTCGGGCGGGAGCTGGAGGAGCGCCGCGCCAAGTCGCAGCAGCTCCGGGGACGCGAGCGGAATCTGCTCGGCGAGCTGAAGGAGAAGGAAGTGCAGCTGTCCCTCACGATCCGCTATCTCGCGGCGCTCGAGAAGCGGCGGAGGATCGTCTCCTCGGACCTCGGGGACGCGACCACGGAGCTGGCGCGCACGGCGGTGGAGCTGGAGGGGGATCGCCGGCGTCTCTCCTGGCGCCTTCGCGAGATCTACAAGCGGGGGCGGAGCCGGGATATCGAATACCTCCTCTCCGCGCGCACCTTCCCCGACCTCGTGAACCGGACCTACTTCCTGGCCAAGGTGGCGCGCGAGGACAAGAACCAGATGCTCCTCACCCAGGCCCACCGGTCCGAGGTCCAGGACACGAAGTCTCGACTGGAGACGAGGCAGCGCGAGCTGGACCGGCTGAAGCGCGAGACGGAGGTGCAGCGGAGAGCTCAGAAGCAGCTGACCGTGGATCGGCGGGAGCTTCTCGTCCAGATCCGCGGGGAGCGGAAGTCCAACGAGCAGGCGGCGGCCGAGCTGGAGCGGGCCAGCAAGCGAATCCAGGCGCTGATCGGCGAGCTGGAGAAGCGCCGGCTGGCCGGCGAGCGCGGCGGCCCGGGGGGCGTTCTTCCCCTCTTCGGCGACTTCGCGAAGAACAAAGGCAGGCTGCCCTGGCCGGTGACCGGGAAGGTGGTCGTCTCTTTTGGCTACATGAAGAATCCCCGGTTCGGAACCTCTACCTACAATAGCGGCATCGACATAGCGGCCGCGTTCGGGACGCCCATCGCGGCGGTTTCGAAGGCCCGGGTGGACTACGTGAGCTGGCTCGATGGGTACGGGAAGTGTGCTATACTGAACCACGGCGGGGGCTTCTATACGCTTTATGCCCACGCCTCCGAGATCTTGGTTGCGGTGGGGAAACAAGTAGAGGCCGGCGAGATCATCGGGCGGGTTGGAGACACCGGCTCTACGATCGGTACAGCACTCCATTTCGAGATCCGGCAGGGGAAGACGGCGGTCAATCCCCTCGACTGGTTCCGTTAGAGATCGACATATGGCGGATTCTCTCCGCGGCCAGGACGAAGCACTGGAGCTTCTCCGCGCCGCGTTGCGGTCGGGACACGTCGG
>DASQBE010000080.1:0-2876 GCA_035635355.1 Binatia bacterium
ATCTTCCAGGGCGAGCTGGCGCTGCAGCAGCTCTTCTTCCTCCGGCCCGTGCCCGAGTGGGCCAAGTACCGGACCCCCATCCACGGCTACTGGCAGTGCGGCGCGGGGACGCATCCCGGCGGCGGCATCATGGGCGCCTCGGGAAGGCTCGCGGCGCTCGAGATCCTGAAGGCGGCATGAGCGCTCCCTACGACGTCATCGTCATCGGCGGCGGCGCGAACGGCCTCGTGGCCGCGGCGGGGCTCGGCCGCGGCGGGCTCCGCGTGCTCCTGCTCGAGCGCGCCGAGGCGCTCGGGGGGCAGGGGCGCCTCGTCGAGTTCGCGCCCGGGTTCCGCGCGGCGCCGCTGGGGCTCGATGCGGGCTGGCTGCCGGATCCGATCGCTTCCGCCCTCGGGATCGGGAACCTCCCGCGCGCGACCGGGGACGCGGACGTCGCCGTGGCCGTGGAGCCGGGCAAGTTCCTCGCGCTCTCGCGCGACCCGGGCCGCGCGGCCGAGGCGATCGCGGCGCATTCACGCGCGGACGCCGCGAAGTGGCCCGAGTTCACGGCGCGGATGCGGAAGCTGGCCGGCTTCCTCGAGGCGCTCTACCAGGCCCCCGCGCCCGACATCAGCGCGTCCTCGCTGGGCGAGCTCTGGCCGCTGCTCGGGCTGGGGAGGAAGTTCCGGGCCCTGGGCCGGCGCGACATGGTCGAGTTCCTGCGCACCCTGCCGCTCTCCGTGTGGGAGCTGCTCGACGACTGGTTCGAGAGCGGGCCGCTCAAGGCGGCGGTGGCGCCCGGAGGAATCCAGGACCATCAGCAGGGGCCCCGTTCGGGCGGAACCGGATTCGTGTTGCTGCACTACCTCGTGGGCGCTCCGCCGGGATCCGTGCGCGGGCGCGCGCCCTGGCGCGATGGCCCCGAGACCTTCACCCTGGCGGCCGAGCGCGCGGCGGAGCGATTCCGTGTCACCCTCCGGCGCGGCGCTGCGGTGAAGCAGATCCAGGTGAAGGAGGACGCGGTCGCCGGGGTGGTGCTGGAGAGCGGCGAGGAGATCGCGGCGCGCACGGTGCTCTCGACCGCCAACGCGGCCCGGACGCTCCTCGAGTGGGTGGATCCGGTGTGGCTGGATCCGGAGTTCCTGCGCGAGGTCGGGAACATCCGGCATCGCGGGTGCGCCGCGTTCGTGGCCTATGCGCTGGAGCGGCTTCCGGATCTTCCGGGCCTTCCCAATCCCGAAGCGATGGCCGGGACGATCTTGCTCACGCCGAACATCCCCGCGCTCGAGAAGGCGGCCGACGCGGCGAAGTACGGGACCGTCTCGGAGCGCCCTCACGTGGAGTTCACGGTGCCGACGCTGGTGACGCCGGGGCTCGCGACCGGGGGCCGGCACGTCCTGGTGGCGCGCGCGCAGTACGCGCCCTACAAGCTTCGCGACGGCGCGGCGTGGGACGCCGGCCGCCGCGACGCGCTCGCGAAGACGGTCACCGCGGCGATCGAGGCGGTCTCGCCGTGCTTCACGTCGCGCATCCTGCACCAGACGGCGTGGTCGCCCAAGGATCTCGAGGAGCGCTTCGGGCTTCGCGAAGGGGCGGCCTCACACGGGGAGCTGGGCCTGGATCAGATCCTCTTCATGAGGCCCGTGGCGGGATGGGGAGGGCACAACACGCCGATTCCGGGCTTATATTTGGGTGGCGCCGGGAGCCATCCCGGTCCCGGGGTTCTCGGCGGGGCGGGATGGCTGGCCGCGCAGCGGATTCTGGGCGACCGTCGTAGATAGGAAGGCACATGACCACGTTTCACCGCACCACGACCAGCTACCAGCCTGGCGCGCGCACGATGCCGCGCGAGCGGTACACGTCCGAGGCGATCCTCGCCGAGGAGCGCGAGCGAATCTTCGCGCGCGGCTGGAATTGCGTGGGGCGCGCCGCGCGCCTCGCGAAGCCGGGCGACTTCATCGTGCGCGAGATCGCCGGCGAGTCGATCATCATCCTCCGCGACCGCGCCGCGGTCCTCCGCGCGTTCTTCAACGTCTGCCGCCACCGGGGCACGCGGCTCTGCCGCGAGGAGTCGGGACATCTCGGCGAGACGATCCAGTGCAGCTACCACGCTTGGACCTACTCCATCGATGGTCGCCTCGTAGGCGCGCCCTCGATGCAGGAGGTGCCGGGATTCGACAAGGCGGACTTCCCGCTGCACGAGGCGGGCCTCGCGGAGTGGGAGGGGTTTCTGTTCGTGAACGTGGCGGAGAACCCGCCAGCGTTCGATTCCGTATGGGGTCCGATGCTGGGCCGCTTCGCTCGTTATGAGCTGCCGGGGCTCGTGGCGGGGTATCGGGTGGTCTACGACGTGCACGCGAACTGGAAGCTGGTGTTCCAGAATTACTCCGAGTGCCTCCATTGCCCCACGATCCATCCCAAGCTGGCGTCGGTGCTGCCGTATCAGAGCGGCGCGAACGATCTGACCGAGGGGCCGTTCCTGGGCGGGTACATGGAGATCAAGCCGCCGAACGAGAGCGCGACGATGAGTGGGCGCTCTTGCGGCCGACTGGTGAGCGGGTCGCTCCCCGAGGAGGACCGGCATCGCGGGTTCTATTACACGCTGATGCCTAACTTGTTACTGAGCCTGCACCCCGATTACGTGAACTACTACCTGCTGACCCCGGTCGCCGTGGACCGGACCCTCGTCGAGTCCGAGTGGCTCTTCCACCCCGATACGCTCGCGGATCCCAACAACAACATCCAGGACGGGATCGAGTTCTGGGACCTCACCAACAGGCAGGACTGGGACATCGTCGCCCAGAGCCAGCTCGGCATCGGGTCACGCCGCTACACCCCCGGCCCCTACTCGCCACGCGAGAGCGTGCCCGCCGCGTGGGACCGCGAGTATCTGAGGA
>DASQBE010000081.1:0-10140 GCA_035635355.1 Binatia bacterium
TCCGCCGCCAGGTACTTCGTCGCCACACCCACGCCGAACGCCTTGTGCTCGTAGATCTGATCGAAGTTCGCCTCGATCAACGCCCGGTGCGGGCTCCGATACCCCGTCATCTCCATCTCGAAGCTGAAGCTGATGTCCGGAGTCGGCGTGTTGAAGGACTCCCACAGGATCTTCGCCCCCAGCTTCGTCAGCTGCATCGACACCGCCGCCTTCTCTCCGTCCAGGATCGGCGCGTTCCCCAATCCCACCACCTGCTTCGTCAGATTCCCGTTCGTGTCCTTGAACGACGACACCAACCCGAACTTCCCCGACTTGAACACCACCGGCCCCACGATCTTCGCCCCCGGCTTCACCCGCTGGAGCCCCTGCTGCGCCCCCTGGAGCTGCTCCGGAGTGATGCTCAGCGCCACCACCGCGTGCACGATCCCACCGCCCTCGCCCTCCTGGGCCTCCGCCTGGTCCGCACCCGACCGCACGTTCTCCACGTACCGCAAGAAGGAGAACTGCGGCTTCCCGTTCGCGTCCAGGGACAGGTGCGGCTTGTCGTTCACGTAGTAGTAGGACATCGGATCGTTCAGGTCCGGGAACACCGTCAGCTCCCCGGCCCGAACGGGCTTGTCGATCAGGATCTGCTGCGCCATCGCGGGCACGGTGAACAACGCCAGGGTCAGCAGCACCGCGGCCGCCCCGAGGGGAATCCGACTCCAGAGTTTCATCGCTTGCCTCCGATCCGCTCGATCGTGCTCCCGCTCGTGGGAGAGCCGGAGAGGAAGAGAGGCGCATTGTGGCGCAGACGGAACCCGGGGGCAAGATCGACCGCCGGTCCGATCAGGAGGCTACCGCGCCCCCCACCCCAGTTGAACCACCTCGAAGTCGTCGGCGGTGAGGCTGGCAAACGCGGGATTCAGCACGTTGTTGTCCCCGGCCGGATCCATGGTGCCCGAGACGTACATGTCGGTGCCGTTGTCGGCCACGATCAGCCCGTAGGTCTTCATGGCCTGGAAGATCTTTCGCACGTCCCCCGGGTAGCCGCCGATGCCTTCTCGCCCATTTCCTGGACGGCGAGCGAATAGTTCCTCTTCGCCGCGGCTTCGGCGCCCCCCTGCCCGTGCCAGTTTCGACGCAGGGCCAGGCTCAAGGTGTCGGCGGCATCCGCCGGGCGGCTTTCCAGGAGAGCCACGACCCCGACGTCCGCCATGGGCAGCGCGAAGTCGGGAAAGAGGGCCGCACAGCGGAGCGCCGCGGCACGCGACTCGGCGGTCCGGTGGAGCTCCAGGTACCCCTGGGCCGCCAGCTCCAGCACGTTCGCGTTCTCCGGCTCCAGCTCGATCGCCCTGTCGAACTGCGAGCGAACCTCGCGGAGCGGAACCGCGGAAGGACGAAGGGCCGCTTGCGAGGCGAGCACGCGTGCCAGGAGCGCCCGATTCTCTCCGTCCGTGGGACCGATGCGCGTGGCTCGCTCGAACGCGGAGCGGGCGCGGGCCAGCAACTCCCAGCGCGCGCTCGAATCGGCCGTCACCGTGAACGCGCCCGCGAGGAGGGACCGGCCCAGCTCCGAGGCGTAGCGCGCATCCCATGGGGCGATCGCGGAAGCGCGAGCGAACGCGCTCGCGCGCTGCGGCGAGGAGATCTCGACCCAGTTCGCCTTGGCCGCCGCGGTGTCCGCGAGCCATGGGAGAAGCACGAGCGGGACCCAGACCACGATCGCGACCGCGATCCCGGCCGCCCACGCAAACGGGCTGGGACGCGCGTCGGTCCCTGCCTCGACCTCGTCGCCCGGTGCCGCCGTCGGGCTCCTCGTCACCCCCGCAGCCCACCCGGCCAGGGCGGCCGCGAGACACCCGGTCGAGACAACGGTGAAGCTCGCGAGATCGGACACGGCGAAGGCCGCCAGCGCTCCGCCGGCGGCCGCGGCGCCCTGGCGCACCTCGTGGCTTGGATGCTTCGCGGCGCGCCAGACCGCCCTCCCCGCGAGGATGACGACCAGGAGCGCGGCGATCAGCCCCAGAGCGCCCTGCGTCGCGACGACCCCGATCACCTCGTTGTGCGCCTTGGACGGGGCCACGTTCCATTCGAGGCCCCAGAACTCCGGCGTGCGGTAGCGCGGGAACGCAGCGATGTAGGCGTCCGTGCCCACGCCCAGCACGGGATGGTCTCTCGCCATGCGGATTCCCGCGCGCCAGTTGAGCACGCGCATGTGCATGGAGGGCTCGTGGATGTCCGTGATCTGATGGAGGCGCGAGAGGAGCGCGGGGCGGAGGGGTGTGAGGAGCGGTGCGCACGCGGCTCCCGACGCGAGGAGGATCGCGACCAGGACCGCGCGAAGGCTCCCGCGCTGGGCCTCTTGCAAGCGAGCCGCGCGCCACATCAGAAGACCGAAGACCAGGATCCCGGCCGCGCAGGCGGCCCATGCGCCCCGCGAGAGCGTGGCGGCGAGGATCGCGAGGGACAGCATCGCCAACGCCGCGCAGATGGCACGCGTCCCGAGCGAAGTGGCCCGCCGTGCGAGCCACAGCACCAGGGGGATGGTCATGGCGATATACGTCCCCAGGTGATTCGCGTGGGCCAGCGTTCCCGGCCACCGTGCCATGCCGCCGAACGTGGCGCTGGGGTTCCACGCGATGGGATCCAGGTGCGCGAATTGGAGGAGAGAGTAGATGGTGGCGATGGCCAGGGCGGCCGTCGCGGCCCAGGACACACGCGCGAGCCAGCGCTCGTCGGAAGCCAGAGATCGGGAGGCGAAGTAGAGGGCCGAGGTCCCGAACGCGGTCTTGAGGCCGGCCGCGTAGTATTGGGCGGCCCCGAACACGCTCATGTCGGGACGGATCGATACCAGGGTCGACGCAACCGAGGAGATCAGGAATAGAAGGATGGCGGCGCCCAGAGGATCGCGGCGCAGGGCCGAGCCGATACGGACCCTCGGGAACCGCGCCATGGTTCTGGCGAGGAGGATGGCCGCCAGGACCAGGACACCCGTCGCGAGAAACTCAGTCTTGGGAAACTCGAACTGCTCGGTGGTGCCCAGATAGAAGATGGCGGGGATCAGCGTCAGGAGCCCGAGAACGATCGCTTCGAGGAGGGGCACCGCCGGAAGGTACACCTTTGCCAATTCCTGAGCTATAATGCGGCCACCCCCCGCCACATGCCTCTCTCCCCCGCAAGCCGGCGAGGGCTTCCTCGTGAACGATCGGCACCGCCTTCGTTGGGTCCCCTGCTTCCTGATGATCACAGCATCGCTCTTCGCGACTTCATGGGCGACCGCCAGCGCGAGCCCGGCGCCCTCTCCGACCTGGGAGGAGGCGGGAGCCGCCTACCAGAAGGGCGACTGGAAAGCGGCCGCCCAGGACTACGGCGCGATCACGAAGCGCGAGCCGGGGAACGGGCGCGCGTGGTATCGGCTCGCGGTGAGCCAGGCGAAGCTCGGGAAGCCCAAGGAGGCGATCCCCGCGTATCTCCGGGCCGACGCCATCGGGCAGAACCCGGTCGTCCGCTACGGTCTTGCGTGCGCCTACACGCAGCTCGGTGACACGGCCCAGGCCTACGCGTGGCTGGATAAAGCAATCGCGACCGGGTTCCGCTCGGTGGACCAGATGAAGAAGGACGAGGATCTGACGCCACTGCGCGGCTCGGCCCACTTCAACTCCCTCATCCAGCGGGTGGAGTGGAATCAGCGCCCCTGCGCGCACCTCTCCGCAAATCGCCAGTTCGACTTCTGGCTCGGCGACTGGCAGGTGAAGTCTCCCGAAGGGAACGTGGTGGGACAGAACTCGATCACGGTCGAGAACGGCGATTGCTGGATCCACGAGCACTGGAACGGCGGGCTCGGCGGAGCGGGCGAGAGCTACAACTACTACAACGCGACCACCAAGCAATGGCATCAGACCTGGGTGGACGATCAGGGTGAGATCGCGGAGTTCGACGGAGCCTTCAAGGACGGCGCGATGCGCCTGGAGGGATATCGGCAGGGTCCAGGACAGAGCAGGGTTCCCGCCCGCCTGACCCTGACGCCGTTGGCGGACGGGACCGTCCGGCAGCTCGGGGAGAACTCGACCGACGGTGGCAAGACCTGGACGGTGCTCTACGACCTCCTCTACGCGAAAAGTAAAGGGTAGGCCTGCGACAGGGCGAGCGGCGGGCTAGATCTCGCCTTTTTCGGTCGCGCGATTCAGCAGTCGATCGGCGAGGGAGACGAGCTGCTCGGCATTGTGGACGTGCGCCGTCCAACGCTCCGGGATGGAGCCGGCGCCGTGAAGCGCTCCGAGGATCGCCCCGGCCACCGCGCCGTTCGTATCGGTGTCCCCGCCGGCCTGGATCACGGTGACCAGGGACTCCTCGAAGCTCTCCGCGTGCTCCAGGCACCACAGTCCCGCTTGCATGGCCTTCAGCGTGAATCCGCTCGCGCTTCCATCGAGCCGGAGCCGCTCCAGCGTGCGGCCCGCCACGCCCCGCACCGCATGGAGCGTGTGAGGGCCCACGCCGGCGCCCGCCATGGTGTCCGCGATGGAATCGATCGAGGCGGTCCTTCCGTTCAGCGCCTCCGCCACGGCAAGATTCACGGCGAAGGCCGACCAGGAGCACCGGGGATCGTGATGCGTCACGCGGGAGCTGTTCTCGGTTTCCTCGAGGAGTTTTGTCCGATCTCGCGGCCAGCGCATCGCGACCGGCGGGCACCGCATGACGGCCCCGTTGCCGGCGGGCTGACCGCCGTCCCGCTCCCAAACGAGCTTGGCCGCCTCCGAGGGAAGGAGGCCCTGGCGGAGCGCGTTGAGGACGGCCCGGGTCTGCGAGCCCATGCCGCGCCCGTTGGACTCGAACCAGTCCAGGAGGCGCGCGGCGAGGTCCTCATTCCGCATCGTGTCGTGCTCGAGAATCGCTTCGGCGAGGATGACCGTCTGGGCCAGATCGTCATCCCAGGGTAGCTTGACCTCCAGCGGATCGATGTCGCGAATTCCCTTCGGGTATCGCCGCCTGATCTCCCGGCTGGGCCAGGATTCGACCGGCAAGCCCAGGGTATTGCCGACCGCGAGCCCCAGGAGCGTGCCGCGGTATCGATCGAGGAGCGTGATCATGACCCTGGATTCTAGAGGAGGGCGCGGTGTCGCGCTACGGGCGCGGCGTGTACGATTTCAGCGCCTCCTGGGCGTCCGTGGATCCCAGGGCCGCGGCACGGGTCATGGCCGCCAGCGCCTCCTCGCTTCGACCCAGCTCATCCAACACGATGCCGAGGTTGTAGAACGCCACTGCGAGGCGTGGGTCCGCCTGGGTCGCGCGCCGGAAGGAATCCGCGGCCTTCTCGCGGTCCCCGTCCCCGTATTGTATGACTCCGAGATTCTCGAGCACGTCGGCCCTTCCGGGATCGATGACCGCCGCGCGCTCCAGGATTCGGAGGGCGTCCGCATTCCTGCCGCCCTGGGCATAGGCGGTGCCGAGGTTCAGGTACGCGTCGGCGTAGTCCGGCCGCGGCGGAGAGCTGCCGACGACGTACTCCCAGAGAGAGATCGACGAGCTCCAGGGGGCGCACTGCGACAGGGTCCTCGCGGCCGACGCCGGGACCAGCACCGCGCAGGCCGCGACCGCGACGAGACGCCTCCTCCCTCCCTGCTCCCAGGCCCACGAGATCGCGGCGCCGAGGAGGATGAAGCAGCCGATCGTGGGGAGATAGGAATAGCGATCCGCGACCGGCTGCATCCCCGAAGACAGCCCCACCACGTTCGGAAGGAGCAGGAGGAGATAGCTCAGCCACGCGAGGGCGGGGCCCGGCCGGCCACGGAGCGCACGGCGCGCGACGAGGGCCGTGATCGCCGCCACCAGTAGGGCGCACGCGATCATCGGCCCCAGGGCCACCCTTGGATAGATGGGCTCGAGCCGGATGGGGAGCGCGGTCTTGTAGAGGGAGAACATCGCCGAATAGAACGGGAAGAGGTAGCGCTCCGCCACGCTCAGGTGGGACACCGCGTAGGCCCTCAGGGCGTTCGGAGCCTGGGACAGGGAGAGCGCGGTCAAGAGCAGGGACACGAGAAAGAAAGGAATCTTCTCGAGCAGGAGACGCACGCTTCCCGCCGCATCGCGCGGGCGCCCGAGCCAGAGCCAGTCCAGGAGGGACGCTACAAGGGGGAATACCGCGGCGGTCGACTTGGAGAAAACCGCGAGCAGAAAGAGGAGAAAGGACGCCGCCCACCAGCCTTGCTCCCCACCGCTTCCGCGCCGGCGCGTGTACTGGACGTAGGCCATGATGGCCGGCAGAAAGAAGAAGGCGCAGAGGAGGTCCTTACGGTCCGATACCCAGGAGACCGATTCCGCCCGGAGCGGATGGACCGCGAAGAGAAGCGCTGCCAGGGACACTCCGACCAGGTCCGCGGGTCGCGCTGCACGGCGAACTCGGAGGAGGACGAGCCCCAGGAGGAGCACCCACACCGCGTTCGCGGCGTGCAGGAGCACGTTCGTGAGGTGGTGCCCGCGCGGATTCATGCCCCAGACCGCGACGTCCAGGGCGTGGCTCGAGAGGGTGACGGGAATGTAGGCGTAGTAATAGAAGTGCGAGACGATCCACCCCACTCCCTGGGCGGTGAGCGGCAGGAACATGGGATTGGCGTAGACGTAGACGTCGTCGTCCCAGTTCACGAACCCGTGGCCCAGCGTGGGCGCGAAGGTCGCGAGAGCCGCGGCCGCGACGACACAGATGGCGATGACGAGGGGTTTCTGGCGGGACACCGCGGGACGCTACCGCGGCGAGAGGTCGCTGCCCTGGGGCATCCCGGACTCGATCCGCACTTCCTGGAACAGCGCGTGGCGGGCGGCGTCGATCATCGGAGCCTCGAGCGGCCACACCAGGGTCACGGAGGCGCGCCGCGGCGCGAAGGGCTCGCGGTCGAGCAGGGGGTGCAATTCCGGATCGAGGCGCACGACGCACGACACGAAATCGCGGAGGAATGCGCGATCGAGGAACCGCGCCGCGAGATCGAGTTTCCCGAGCCGAATGGCGGCGGAGGCGGCCATCGCCAGAGCGGACGGGCCCGCCCGCGGCGCCTTCTCGATCTCGGTAAGCAAGCGGCTTGCATCTTCCTTGCGTCCTGCGCGCGCTGCGATCGCGGCCTCCACGGCCCGCATGCTGTCCGGAAAGGCGCCGTCGGCAACGCCATCCCGTAGCGCCTGCTCTGCAGCCGCGAGATCGCCGCGGCCAAGATGAATCCAGGCCCGAATGGTATGGACCCCGGTGACGTAGAAGCGGTCGTCCGAAAGCTTTCTCAAGAGCTGCGCCGTCTCGATCGCCTCGCGCTCGCGGCGCGTCCACATCAAAACCTGCACGAGCCAGGTGGTCGCGAACGGCTCCTGTGGATCGATTTCCAGCGCCCGGCGGACAAAGCGCTCGGTCCCTGCGAGATCGGCGTCGCTCATGGCTTCGACCGCCAGGTTGATGAGGGCCGGATTGAAGCGAGGGTTCGCGTCGAGGGCCCTCCTCAGGGCCACCCTCGAGCCGGGACGATCCCCGGTGAACTTCAGAACCAGCGCCTCCGCCTTGTGACCTTCGGCGAGCCGGGGGTTGATCGCGATCGCGCGCCGCGCCGCTTGCAGCCCCAATCGAGTCGCCTCCCCGGGGTCCGCCGCCAGCTCGTACTGCAACATCTGCCCGTAGCTGTCCGCGACCCCCGCCCAGGCCAGCGCGTAGTCGGGATCGATCGCGATCGCCTGGCGAAAGAGCTGGAGCGCCTCGCGCAGCGACTCTATGGTGTAGCTGCCGTAGCGCTGGCGCCCTCGGAGATAGAGGTCGTAGGCGCGAACGTTGTCGGGACGATCCTTAACTAGGTTTTCGGACTCCGCCGGGGTCAGGGCGACGCGCAACGCGTCGGCGATGGACTTGGCGATTTCCTCCTGCACGGCGAACACATCCGCCAGAGAGCGGTCGTAACGTTCGGCCCAGAGGTGGAATCCGTTCGTGGCGTTGATGAGCTGCGCCGTGATCCGCACCTTATCGCCGGCCCGCCGGACGCTGCCCTCGAGCACCGACTTCACCCCGAGGTCGGAAGCGACCCTGGGAAGGTCGGCCGGAGCGCCCCGGTAGCGCGCGACGGCGTTGCGTGACGCCACGCGCAGGCCCTTGATCTTGGAGAGGTCGGTCAGGATGTCCTCGGTGATGCCCGCGCAGAAGTACTCGCTCTCGGAGTCGCTCGAGAGGTTCTCGAAGTAGAGCACCGCCAGCGACGGGAGCTCGGCGGTCACGGGGCGCTCCCCGGGAGACGACATCCGCTGGGCGATGGTGCCCAGCTCGCGTCGCAGGTCCCCGATGTCGCGAGGGCGCTCGGCGACATCCTTGGTGAGGCAGCGCTGGATCAGCTCCTGGAAGCGCTCGGGAACCGCCGCGGGCAGGTCACGCCAATCCGGCTCGCGCTCCAGAATGCGCGCGATCACGTCGGAGACTGTCTCCCCCCGAAACGCCGGATGGCCCGCCAGGCACTCGAAGAGCACGCACCCGAATGCCCATATGTCGGCGCGCCGGTCCACCAGCTTCCCCCGCGCTTGCTCGGGGCTCATGTAGGGCGCGGTTCCGAGGATGATTCCCTGGCCGGTGGCGGAGAGGGCCAAGGTGGGCGAGGCGGCCAGGTCCGGGGCCGAGCCGCCCTCCGCGGCGCCGCCCTTGGCGAGCCCGAAGTCGAGGACCTTCACGTCCCCCGATGAAGTGAGCATGACGTTGCCCGGTTTGAGGTCGCGATGCACGATCCCGCGCGCGTGCGCGGCCTCGATGCCCGAGGCGATCCGACCGCCGATCTCCAGCGTTTCCCTCGTGGAGAGCGGCCCGCGGGACAGGCGCTGCGCGAGCGTCTCCCCCTCGACGAACTCGAGGACGAGGTAAGGCGAGCCCGCCACGTCCTCGAGCCCGTAGATTCCGGCGATGTTCGGATGGTTGAGGGAGGCGAGGAGCTTTGCCTCGCGCTCGAAGCGCGCGAGGCGCTCGGGGTCCGCGGCGAAGACGGGTGGCAGGGACTTGATGGCCACGGTGCGGTCGAGGCGGGTGTCGCGGGCGCGGTACACCTCGCCCATGCCCCCGGCGCCCTGCTGGGTGATCACCTCGTAATTCCCGATGCGGGAGCCGGACTCGAGCCTCATGGGCGGCAGTTTACCGCAAACCGGTGCGGAGCGCTTGTCAGCGGAGCTTCAGCGTCACCCCTGGCCTCACCAGCCAGGCCTGATTGTTGTCGTAGCTCACACCCAGCGCGAAGGTGATGCCGTCGCTCGTGTGAAGGCGCGCCCCGATCATTCCGACGGTCTCGGCGCCGCCCACCTCCTGGGCGACGCCGCTCTCGCCCTCCGAGCCGCCTTCGGGTAGCGCCGCCGTCGTGCGAATCATCTCGCCGACCAGGTCGAGCCGCTTGGTCAGAGTCCACTCGGCCGCCCCGGCGTAGGTGAAGATGTTGTTCAGAGCGACGCCGGGCGGACGCCCGAGCACGGAGTAGCCGAAGTTGAGGTGGGCATCCACGGGGCCGACCCGCCTGCTGGCGATGAGGTATCCCGTGTAGTCGGTCTCACCCGTACCGATCACCGGGTCCTGCGTCGTCGGGATCTTGACCTCGAAGGCCGCCGCCAGCGCCGGGGTGTGCTGTGTCTCGGCCCGGACGACCGCCGTGAGGGTCGCCTCGAGATCTCCCATGCCCGTCGCGCCGGGCCCCGCTGCGGGCCGGATCGAGGTGTAGAAAACCGGCTCGAGCAGCAACTCGATGCGATCGGTCAGTCCGTATTCGACGGCAAGAGGAGCCGCGATCTCGCGGCCCGCCTCGGAGGTCTGCCGCTCGAACGTGGCATCGATCTGGATCTCGTGGGCGCGGGGGGTCCGTGCGGTCTCGGTCTCCAGCGGCTGTGCGGCGCGCGCCCATGGAGCGAGGACGAGTACGGCGGCGAGGGAACAAACAAAGACTCGGACCATCGAGACGGCGAATCTAGGAGCGTGAAATGAACGGAATCTGAACGGCGTCTCACTTCACGCCGGGACCACGCTCCTTGGCCGCGAGCTCCCGCACCGTCTGAAGCGCGCTGGCCACGGCGCCGCGCACCGACTCGTTCTTGCTCTTCGCCTCGCGACTCAGGACCTCGAGCGCGGCCGGAGTGCCGAGCCAGGCCAGAGCCATCGCCGCTTCCATGCGGCCCGCT
>DASQBE010000082.1:0-4657 GCA_035635355.1 Binatia bacterium
CTGGGGGCCGAGGCCGCGCTCGTGGTGAACAACAACGCGGCCGCGATGCTGCTCGCGCTCAACACCTTCGCGCTCGGGAAGGAGGCGGTCGTCTCCCGCGGCCAGCTGGTCGAGATCGGCGGCAGCTTCCGGATTCCCGAGATCTTGGAGAAGGCGGGGGCCACGCTTCGCGAGGTCGGTACCACCAACAAGACCCGCCTCCGCGACTACGAGCGGGCGATCGGCCCGAATACGGGACTCCTCCTCCGCGTGCATCCGAGCAATTTCGCGATGGTCGGCTTCACCGAGGAGGTGACGCGGGAGGAGCTTGTCGCGCTCGCGCGAAGGAAGCGCCTCCCCCTCCTGGAGGACGTGGGGAGCGGCGCGCTCATCGATTTCAGCCGGTGGGGGCTGCCCGCCGAGCCGATCGCGCGCGAGTCCCTGGCCCAGGGCGTCTCCGTCGTGTGCCTGAGCGGCGACAAGCTCCTCGGCGGACCGCAGGCCGGCATTCTCGCGGGGAAGCGGAAGGGGATCGAAGCTCTGAAGCAGAATCCCATGGCGCGCGCCCTGCGGGTGGACAAGATGACGCTGGCCGCCCTCGTGGCGACGCTGCGGCTGTATCGCGACCCCGAGAAGCTCGAGACCGCGATTCCCACGCTCCGCATGCTTCGCGAGCCCGCGGAAGACGTCCGAGCGCGCGCGGAGGAGATTCTTCGCCGCATCGGAGCGGATCGGGCTTCTCAGCGCCGCGTGGAGGTGGTAGCCTGCACCACCGAAGTGGGTGGAGGTGCGATGCCGCTCGCCCGCGTTCCCTCGTACGCCCTCGCGCTTCGTCCCGCGCGGGGCAAGGTCGAGGATCTAGCCCGGTCGCTCCGCACCGGTCCCGATCCGGTGATCGGCAGGATCGAGTCGGGCCGGCTCCTGTTGGATCTCCGCACCGTGCATCGCGACGAGCACGAGAGGCTCGCCGCTTCGATGACCCGTGCGCTCGAGGAGGAACCCTGACGCCGTCCAGCGATCTGGAAGTGGAGCGGTACTCCGATCCTCAAAGCTTTGCGCGTGAGGTGAACCTCCCGCTCATCGGCACCGTGCACGTCACTCCCATTCCCGCCGCAGCCCCCGCCACCGCGTTTCTCGCGGCCGACGATCCCGACGAGATGAGGCCGGTCGTCGACCTCCTGACGCAGACCCGGAAATCCCTGACGCTTCGCTCCCTGTTCCTGACGGGATTTCCGCACGATCCCGAATTCTTCGCGGCGGGCGTGGCGCTGGCGCGGCAATGGACGCGCCAGGGGCTTCGTGTCGGGGTCGTGGACCTCGACTATCGCCACCCCACGGTAGTCCGCCCGCGCCCGCATCCGAACGAGGGCTTCGTGGACGCCCTGGAGTACGGCTGCTCGTTCCAGCGGATCGCCTGGGAGGTGGTGGCGGACGCCCTCTGGCTGGTGGGGCCCGGCAGCCATCCGCCGGAAGAGCGGCGCTTCTCCGAGCACCCGGACTGGACCCGCGTGATGCGGATCTTCTCCGCGAGGGTGGATGTCACCCTCTACATGGCGCCCTTTCTCGACCGGAAGGGCTTCACGGGCGCCCTCTCGAAGCGGATGGACGGGGTGGTCCTCGCCGCTTGCGTGCGGCGATCGGGACGCGCGGCGCTCCGCGATGCCTTCCTCGAGCTATGGGGATCCGACGCTCCCATGATCGGCTGCATCGGAATCGATTCGCCGGACGCGCCCGGGCCGGCCGTTCGGGCCTCCGGGGCGACCGCGGCCCCTCTCCCCGAGCCGCCGGTGGCGTCCTCCCCGGCGGATTGGGGGTTTCCCTCTCCCGACGTGCATCGCCCCGCGGACGCGCCGGAGCGCCGGTCCTCTCCACGCGGATCCGGAAGCCGGGTGGCCCCGGGACGGGATTCCGTCGAGGTGGCGCAGGAAGCTCTCGTGGCTCGGCTCTCCGACGAGGTGCGGCGCGGTCACGTGCCGCGGCCTTCGCGATCGCGGGGGATTCTCCTCGCTCTGATCGCCCTGGCGCTCGCGGGAGCGGGCGTGTTCGTGACCTACCAGGCGATGCACCGCGAAGGGGGCCGGGCGTCGGCGCCCCAGGAGACGCTTCCGGCCGGAACCGAGCAGGTCCTGCCCGCGGATCTCGGCACGAGCGGAGCCGGCACACCCCCGCTCGACGGCTCCGGCGTCACCGCCGCTCCGGCCCCAGGAGCGGCCCCATCCGCTCCGGAGGCCCAGGCGACCGACGACGCTCCGCCGCCTCCACCGGCGAAGCTGGACGCGGAAACCCTCGCGAGCCTGCGCTACGAAGTCCACGTGGCCTCGTTCTCGCAGGACGCCCAGGCGCGCCTCCTGGTGAAGCGCCTGAGGGGACAAGGACTGGACGCCTGGTACGCGAAGGCGACCAACCAACGGAATTGGTACCGTGTGTTCGTCGGGCACTACGCCACCCACGAAGAAGCCTCCCGCCAGGCCGCATCCCTGCTCGGACGCGGCCTGGTGGAACACGCCATCGCCTATCCCGACCATGCGAGGTAGAACGTGTTCTTGAAACGGCTCGACATCCAGGGTTTCAAGTCCTTCCCGCAGCGCATCCGGGTCGATTTCGGTCCCGGGATCACCTCGGTCGTCGGTCCGAACGGGAGCGGCAAGACCAACATCGTCGAGGCGATCCGCTGGGTGCTGGGGGAGCAGAATATGCGCAACCTGCGCGGCGACACCCTGGACGACGTGATCTTCACGGGCTCCGCGCAGCGGAAGCCGCTGGGCATGGCCGAAGTCTCGCTCACGATGTTCAACAACCGCGGCCTCCTTCCCAGCGAATACACCGAGGTGGCCATCGGCCGCCGCACCTTCCGGAACGGACACGGCGAGTATTTCATCAACAAGAAGCCGTGCAGGCTGCGGGACGTGCGGGACCTCTTCCTGGACACGGGCATGGGCTCGCACGCGTACTCCCTCATCGAGCGCGGGATGGTGGACAACGTCCTGTCGGACGAGAGCGGCCACCGACGCTTCCTCTTCGAGGAGGCGGCCGGCATCATGCGCTACAAGACGCGGAAGAAGGAGGCCCTCCAGAAGCTGGACCTCACGGTGACGGACCTCACGCGCGTGAACGACATCGTGGTGGAGATCGAGCGCGAGGTGCGCTCGCTCGCGCGGCAGGTCGGAAAGGCGCGGCGGTTCCATCGCCTGCGCGAGGAGATCAAGGCCCTCGACCTGGGGCTCGCGAAGGAGCAGTACGACCGGATCGCCGGAGCCGGAGGCGCGCTCCACGAGGAACACGCGCGGGCGGAGGAGCGCCGGATGTCCTTGACCTCCGTGCTCGCCCGGCACGAGGCCGAGCTGGAGCAGATCAAGCTGGATCTCCTGAAGCGGGAGGCGGAGGTCCGCCTCGCCCAGGAAGAGCTGAACGAGCGCGAGGCGCGGGGCGCTCTCCTCCTGAACGAAGTGGCGGTGCTCCGCGAGCGGCGCGCGGGCTTGCACGAGAAGCTCGAGCACGCCCGCTCCGAGGGGGTGCGCCTGGCCTCGAGCCTCGAGGAGCTCCGGCGCGCCAAGGAGCGGCTCGAGGAGGAGCGGAACCGCCTGGGCGCGGCGCAAGCGGAGAAGGCCCGGGAGCTCCAGGAGATGGAGACGGCCCTTTCTTCAGTGCAGCCGCAGCTCGAAGCGCGCCGCGAGGCGCTCCACCAGAGGAAGCAGCTCTCCCTCGACCTCTTCCAGACCCGGGTGAAGCAGCAGAGCCTGGCCCAGACCTGGGCCGCGAAAGAGGGCGATCTCCAGCGGAGAAGAGAGCAGCTCCTCGAGGAGTCGGCGGGGCTCGACCGCGAAGAGCGCTCGCTCCTGGAATCCCTCGAGGCGATCGCCCGCGCGGCCGAGCGCGCCGGCGCGGGGGTCGAGCGCGCGCGGGCGCGCGTCGAGAGCGAGACCCGCGCGATCGCGGGGATCGAAGAGCAGATCCGCGTCCACGATGAATCGGAGAAGCGCGCGCGCGAGGAGTTCGCGGCGCTCGAGTCGCGCCGGAACACCCTGAGGGAGCTCAAGGACCGCTACGAGGGATACGACGAGAGCGTGCGCTCGCTCGTGGCCGGGCCCACCCGCCCGCCCCGGATTCTGGGCACCGTCGGGGACGTGCTCCATGCATCGGGGGACTGGCTCCTGGCGCTCGAGGCCTCTCTCGGGGAGGCCGTGCAATTCATCGTGGCGGAGCGGACCGACGCGGCGCTCAAGGCGCTCCAGACCCTGGAGTCGGGCGGCGGAGGACGCGCCACCTTCATCGCGCTGGATCGGCTCTCCTGGGCGCGCGCCGTGGAGGTGCCCGAGAAAATCCTAGCATCCCCCGGCGTTCACGGGCTCCTGCTCGAGCACGTCCGCTTCGAGCCGGGCTTCATCGCGCTCGCGTCCTTCCTTCTCTCGGGCGTCGTGGTCGTGGATTCGATCGACGTGGGGCTCAAGCTCCTGGACGAAAATCGTGAATGGCGGCTTCATTTCGTGACCCGCCACGGGGAGCACGTGCGGGGCCCCGGCATCTTCCAGGGCGGCGGCGGCCCGACGCGGGCCGGCTCGGTGCTGCGCCGGGAGGAGGAGCTGGAGCGGCTGGAGGGAGAGATCACGCGCTCGTCGACGGAGCTCAAGACGGCGCTGGCCCACACGGAAAGGCTGCGCGCGGGCCGCGTCGACGCGCT
>DASQBE010000083.1:0-5959 GCA_035635355.1 Binatia bacterium
CCTTCGCGGGCTGCAGGGGGAATTCGCGATGGCCCTCTGGGATTCCCGGGAGGAGGGGACCCTCATGCTCGCGACCGACCGTTTTCGCGTGCACCCGCTCCTGTACGGGGGCGACGCGCGCGGCTTCGCCTTCGCGTCGCGCATGCGCGCCCTCGACCTGGCCCCCGCGCCCGCGCAGAGGACGCTCCATCCGCCCGCCATCATGGACGTCGTGGCTTCCTCCTACATCCCGACCCCCGAAACGATCTACCAGGAAGTCCGGAAACTTCCCCCGGGCCACATCCTCATCCATGCCCGGGGCCGGGTCACGACGCGGCCCTACTGGGACATCGATTTCCGCGAGCCCAGCGCCGCCCCGGAGAGCGCTCTCGCCGGCGAAGTGCGCGAGGCCTTTCGGGCAGGGATCGCGCGCCGGTTCCATCGGGACGGGGACTCCGATCGAATCGGCGCCTTCCTGAGCGGGGGCGTGGATTCGAGCACGGTCACGGGCGTGCTGACGCAGGTCGCGAACCGTCCGATCCACACCTTCTCGATCGGCTTCGGCGAGGAGCGCTACAACGAGATGAGCTACGCGCGGATCGCCGCGCGCCGGTTCGGGGCGGATCATCACGAGTATTTCGTCACCCCCCGGGACACGGTGGAAGCGCTCCCTCTGGTCATCGAGGAGTTCGACGAGCCGTTCGGGAACGCCTCGGCCGTGCCGACCTACTTCTGCGCCAAGCTCGCCCGGGAGCACGGCGTCGAGTTCCTCTACGCGGGGGACGGCGGGGACGAGCTCTTCGGCGGGAACGAGCGCTACGCCTTCGACCGGGTGTTCGACTACTACCATCGTGTGCCCGCGGTCCTCCGCGACACCCTCCTCAAGCCGGGCGTCGAGACCCTCGCGCGGGTGATTCCACACCCGCTGTTCACCCGCGCCCGGAACTACGTCGCCAAGGCGTGCCTGCCGCCCGTGGCGCGCATGACGGCGTACAGCTTCCTCAACGTGGTCCCCATCGCGGAGGTGGCCGATCCGGGCTTTCTCCGGAGCCTGAACGGCTACGATCCGGCCCGCGCGATGGAGCGCCACTACGCCAACGCTTTGGGGACAACGGATCTGGACCGCCAGCTCTACCTCGATCTCAAGCTGGCCATCGGGGACAACGATCTCTACAAGGTGAGCCGGATGACGGAGCGCGCGGGCGTGGCCGTCCGCTATCCCTTCCTGGACGGCGGGCTCGCCGAGGCGGCGGCCCGGGTCCCGGCGGCGCTCAAGATGCGGGGCCGGAAGCTCCGTGTGTTCTTCAAGCGCGCCTATCGAGACCTTCTCCCCCCCGAGGTCACCACGAAGACGAAGCACGGCTTCGGGCTTCCGATCGCCATCTGGCTCCGCACCGACCCCACCCTGAACGCCATGATGCACGACCTCGTGCTCGCCCCGCGGAGCCTCGCGCGCGGCTTCTTCCGCAAGGAGGCGCTGGAGCGCCTCGTCGCGGACCACCGGGTGGAGGAGGAGCCGTTCTACGGCACGGTGCTCTGGAACCTCATGGTGCTCGAGCTGTGGCAGCGCCGGGTTCGAGACGGGAACAAGCCCTGAGTGAGAGATCTCCTCCTCATGGCGGTCATCCTCCCGTGCATCCCGGTCGCCCTCTTCAACCCCTACTTCGGCGTCCTGGCCTACGTCTGGGTCGGGCTCATGAACCCTCACCGCTACGTCTACAAGCTCTCGAATTTTCCCGTCGCGCTCGCGTTCGGCGGCGCGACGCTGGCGGGCATGGTGATCACCCGGAAGCTCGGGCGGTTCCCGGTGCGCGCCGAGACGATCCTGATCCTGGTCTGGTTCGTGTACACCACCGTGACCACCATGGTGGCCCTGAATCCCGACGGCGCCTGGGTCGCGTGGGACAATTTCAGCAAGATCCTTCTCATGACCATCATCGTGGGGATGCTCCTCCAGGCCAAGAACCGCCTCCATCACCTCATCCTCACGATCATGGGCTCGATCGCCTTCTTCGGCCTCAAGGGCGGCATCTTCTCGATCATCACGAGAGGGAACTACATGGTGTACGGACCCTACGGCTCCTTCATCGAGGGGAACAACGAGCTGGGGCTCGCCATGTTGATGGTCATGCCGCTGATCCTCTATTTCATCCGCCAGGAGAAGCGGCGATGGCCGCGGCTGGGGCTCCAGGCGCTGTTCGTGCTCAATGGAATCGCCGTGATCTGCTCGTACTCGCGGGGTGACATCCTCGCGGTGTTCGCGGTCGTCATGCTCCTGGCGTGGCGCTCGAAGTACCGCTTCCGCGCCATCGCCGCCGGGGCGGTCGCGTGCGGCCTCCTGGTGTTCTTCGCGCCCAAAGCGTGGATGGATCGGATGCACACGATCGAGACCTACAAGCAGGATCCTTCGGCCATGGGACGGATCAACGCGTGGCACTTCGCGTGGAATCTGGCGACGGACCGGCCCATGGGCGGGGGATTCCGGGTCTTCACCCGGGGGCTGTTCCTCCGATACGCCCCGGATCCCTACAACTACCATGATGCGCACAGCATCTACTTCCAGGTCCTGGGCGACCAGGGCTTCCCGGGCATCGCGATCTACCTGGGGCTCATGCTCGTGTCCCTGTACCGGATGCAGCGGCTCCGGAAGCTGACCCGGGGACAGCCCGAATACAAATGGGTGCGGGACCTGGCGGAGATGCTGCAGTGCTCGATCATCGGCTACGCCATCGGGGGCGCCTTCCTCACGGTCGCCTATTTCGACCTCTACTACTTCATCATCATCGCGGGAGTCCTTCTGGACGTGGTGTACTGGGACGAGCGCCGCAAGGCGCGCGAGACCGCTCCCGAGGCCGCACCGGTCCCGGTCCTGGGCCGTCTGCCCGCCCCGGCTGGAGCCTGATGCTCCGAACCCTTCGCGACAGCTTCAAGCACACCTCCATCTACACGGTCGGCAGCATCGCCACCAAGGCGGTCGGGCTCATCATGATCCCGATCTACACCCATTTCCTGTCCCCCCGCGAATACGGCATCCTGGACATGCTCGATCTCACCATTATCTTGCTGGGGATGGTCGCGGGCATGGGGATGGGAAGCGCGATCTTCCGCTTCTACTATGCCACCGAGTCCGCCGAGGAGCGGCGCGACGTGGTCGGGTCGGCGCTTCTCTTCAGCACGCTGATCGCGGGGCTGTTCGGGCTGGCGATCGTGCTCGGGGCGGATCGCGCCTCGGAGCTGATCTTCCGCGCCCCGGGCCTCTCCTCCTACCTCCGCATCGCCATCCTCTCCTTCTGGATCGGGACCGTGGCGGAGACCTGCCGGAACTACCTCCGCGTCCGGCAACGCTCCGCCGTCTTCGTGGTGGCCGCCCTGATCCAGCTCGTGGTCGGGCTGGGCCTCAACATCTACTTCATCGCGTTCCGGCACCTGGGCGTGATGGGCTTCCTGTGGAGCTCGCTCATCACGAACGTCCTCTCGAGCGTCGCGCTCCTGATCCACACGGTCGCCGATACAGGATTCTCGGTCTCCCTCCCGAAGACGCGCCAGATGCTCGGCTACGGCGCTCCGTTCGTGCTCACCGGGATCGGAAGCTTCATCCTGAATTTCGCGGACCGCTATTTTCTGAACGTCTACGCCGGCCTGAGCCAGGTCGGAATCTACGCGCTGGGGTACAAGTTCGGGTTCATGCTGAACATGCTGACCGTGGCGCCGTTCCTCCAGATGTGGGAGGCGCAGATGTTCGTCGTGGAGAAGGAGCCGAACGCGGGCCTGGTCTACGCCCGCATCTTCGAATACTTCGCCGCCCTCCTCCTGCTCGCGGTCCTCGCGGTCTCGATCTTCATCAAGGACATCCTCCTCGTGATGGCGAGCCCGGAGTACGCCTCCGCGTACCGGATCGTCCCCATCGTGGCGCTGGCGTACGTGTTCAACGGCTGGGCGCAGTACTTCCGCCTCGGCATGCTCCTCACGCGGCGGACCAAGGTCATCGCGACGATCATGACGGGAACCGGAGTCCTGACCCTGGTGCTCTACGTGATCCTCATCAAGGCCCACGGCGCCATCGGCGCCGCCCTGGCGACGCTCATCTCCTTCACGTTCATGATGGTGTGGACCTACTTCGAGTCGCAGCGGCTGGTCCGCGTTCCGTACGACCTGAGAAGGATCGGGCGGGTGATCGGGCTGGCCGGGCTCTGCTATGCGGTCGCCTGGACCGCGGACCGCCTGTTCCAGCCCTTCACGCCCCAGGGGTACCTCCTGCGCGCCCTGGCGTTGCTCGCCTATCCGATCGCGCTCATCTACACAGGATTCTTCGCCGCCGAGGGGATCCATGGGATCCGGGGACTCCCGGCCGGCATCCGCCGCATCGCACGCGGCGGAGAGCTCGCGGAGCCGTAGCGTGGCTCTGCCCCGCGTCAGCGTCGTCATCCCGACGTGGAACCGCCGCCGGCATCTCGAGGAGGCGATCGCGAGCGTCCTGGCCCAGACGTACACCGACTACGAGATCGTCGTCGTGGACGACGGCTCGACGGACGACACGCGCTCCTGGCTCGAGGGGCGCGCCACGGACGGTCGGGTGGTGGCGCTCCATCAGGAGAACCGCGGCAGCTCCTCGGCGCGGAACGCGGGCCTGCGCGCCGCGCGGGGCGAGCTGATCGCCTTCCTCGACAGCGACGACCTCTGGCTCCCGCGCAAGCTGGAATACCAGATCCAGCTCTTCGACCGGAACCCCGCGGTCGGGTTCGTGTTCTGCGGCAGCGCCAAGGTGGACGACCACGGGGCCACGAGCGGGAGCCGGGTGCCCACCCCCGACTTCCGCGGGCGGGCCGCGCTCGCGATGATCCGCCGGAACATGATGCCCACGCCCACGGTCGTGGTCCGGAAGCGCCTCGCGCTCGAGGCGGGAACGATGTACGAGGATCTTCAATTCGGGGAGGACTGGAATTACTGGATCCGGATCGCCGCGCGATGCGAGACGGATTTCGTTCCGGAGGTGCTGGTCCACTTCCGCGACACCCCGGGCAGCCTGAGCCGCCTCGACTTCGATTCCTTTCGCGCGAACACGCTGGGCCTCTTCCGGGGACTGTACCGGGATCCCGAGAGCGCGGCGCTCCTCGCGCCCTACCGGAAGGAGGCGCTGAGCCAGGCGCACACGCGCATCGCGGAGGAGGCGCTCCAGCGCGGCCGGATCGACGTGGCTCGCGAGGAGTCGTGGCGCGCGATCCGGTTCCGGCCCGGAAACCGGGCCGCCTGGCGCTTCCTCTCCAGGGCGATTCTGGGGAAGCGGCTGCTCGGCGCGCTCCGGCGGTTGCGGGGATGATTGACGCGACCGCCCGCGATGCCTACCCTAGCCGCATGGGGGTGCGCGCTTCGATCGTTCGAATCCTGATTCTGGCTTCGCTCGCGGGACCTCCCGCGGCCGGCGGCGCCACGACGTGGGCCATCCAAGCCGTGGACGTGGGCTCGAGCAGCGGGACGTCCACCTCCCTCGGGATCGTGCAGGGCTTCCCGGTGATCGCCTACTTCGGCGCGCCCCGGAACCTCAAATACGCCGCGCTGGATCGTCAGACCTTCGTGTGGAACCTGCGCCGGATCGACGCGGGCGGGGAGTACACCTCGCTCGCCGTGGACGCGGCCGGGATCGTGCACGTCGGCTACGTCGACCAGGACGCGCTCCAGATCAAGTATTACCGGAACAACGGAGGGCAGGGCTCGATCCAGGTCATCGACTCCGAGACCGGCCAGGGCGGGATGGGCTACTTCAACTCCATCCAGGTGGACGTGAACGGGAGGCCCCACATCAGCTACTACTACTGGCGCTCTCCCAACGGCTCGGTTTCCTCCGACCGGCTCAAGTTCGCCGACGCGACAGGGTCCTCCTGGGTGCCCGCCTTCGCCGATCCCACGCCCGGCCGCGGCCGGTACAACAGCCTGGCGCTGGACCCGACCACAATCAACAACGGCCCGGTCATCGCGTACTACG
>DASQBE010000084.1:0-15590 GCA_035635355.1 Binatia bacterium
CAATCGCTGGACGAGTTCGTGGGCCAGGAATCGCTTCGCGAGCAGCTCCGGATCGCGGTCGAAGCCGCGCGCGGACGCGGCGAGCCCCTCGACCATCTTCTCTTCCACGGCCCGCCCGGTCTCGGGAAGACCACCCTGGCCTCGATCCTCGCGCACGAGATGGGCGTCTCCATGGTCCAGACGTCGGGTCCGGTCCTCGAGCGGGCGGCCGACCTGGCCGGACTCCTCACGAATCTCGAGGAGCGCGCGGTGCTCTTCATCGACGAGATCCATCGCATGAACCCCGTGGTCGAGGAGTACCTCTATCCGGCCATCGAGGATTTCCGCCTCGACATCATGATCGACCGGGGCCCGAGCGCGAGGTCGGTGCGCATCGACCTCCGGCGGTTCTCCCTGATCGGCGCGACCACGCGCACGGGGCTCCTGAGCGCGCCGCTGCGAGGGCGCTTCGGGATGACCGCCCGGCTGGACTACTACTCGACCGCCGAGCTCGGCCGGATCATCACGCGCTCCGCGAGCCTCCTCGGGGTGCCGATCGACGAGGCGGGCGCGCGCGAGCTCGCCTCCCGCTCGCGCGGAACGCCGCGCGTGGGGAACCGGCTCCTGCGCCGCGTGCGCGATTTCGCCGAGACGCGCGCCAAGGGAAAGATCACCGAGAAAGTGGCGCGCGACGCGCTCAAGCTCCTCGAGGTGGACGAGCGCGGGCTGGACGACATGGACCGGCGCATGCTCGAGGCCATCGTGGTGAAGTACGGCGGCGGTCCCGTGGGGCTTTCCACCATCGCGGTGGTGGTCGGAGAGGAGCCGGACACCCTCGAGGACGTCTACGAGCCCTACCTGATCCAGGAAGGGTTCCTGAAGCGCACCCCGCGGGGGCGCGAGGCGACCGACCTCGCGTTCACCCACTTGGGCCTTCCGGCCCCCAAGCGCGCCGCCGCCGATCCGGAATCGCCGCAGAGCACGCTCTTCTAGGGAACGCGATCCCTCCCGTGCCGCAGGCCCGCGTCACGACTTCCGATTTCGATTACGCGCTTCCGAACGACCGGATCGCACAGCACCCCGCCCCCTCGCGGGACCACGCCCGGCTCCTGACCCTCGACCGCGCGACGGGCGCTACCGCCCATCACACCTTCCACGAGCTGCCTTCGCTCCTCACGCCGGGCGATCTCCTGGTCGCGAACGACACGCGCGTCCTGCCGGCGCGGCTCTTCGCGAGCGCGGGGGGGCGCGAGGTGGAGGTCCTGCTGCTCCGCCGTGAGCCCTCCGCGGCCGAGGAGCAGATCTGGTCGGCGCTCGCGAGGCCCGCGAGAGCGCTGAAGCCCGGCCTCGCGCTCTCCTTTCACGACCCCGCCTACCGCGGCGAGGTGCTCGGCTGGGGTGCGCGCGGCGTGCGCCACGTCTCGTTCCGCGCGGGCGCCCCGGGGGCGCCACCTTTCGACGCCTGGCTCGCGCGCGTGGGACACGTGCCTCTTCCCCCCTACATCGATCGCCCCGACGAGCCCTCGGACCGCGAGCGCTACCAGACCATCTTCGCGCGCGATCCCGGATCGGTCGCGGCCCCCACGGCGGCGCTCCACTTCACGGACGCGACCCTCCAGGCGCTCCGGACGCGCGGGGTCGAGATCGCCTTCCTGACCCTCCACGTCGGGCCCGGGACCTTCCGCCCCGTCCCGGGCGAGCACCCCGAGGAGCACGCGCTGGATCCCGAGCCCTACCGGGTGCCCGACGAGACCGTGGCGGCGCTCCGCCGCGCGCGGGAGCGGGGAGGGCGCGTGATCGCGGTGGGCACCACGTCGGTGCGCGCGCTCGAATCCTGGGCCCGGGACGGCGAGCCCGCCGGAGGGGCGTGGCGCGACACCGCGCTCTTCGTGCTCCCCCCTTATGAGTTCAAGGTGGTGCGGGGGATGGTCACCAACTTCCACCTTCCCCGCACCAGCCTCCTCATGCTCGTCTCCGCGCTGGCCGGGCGCGAGCGCGTGCTGCGCGCCTACGAATGCGCCGTGGCCGCGGGATACCGCTTCTACTCCTACGGGGACGCGATGCTCGTCCTCTAGCGGCTGATTTCGTTCTGCACGGTGCTTCGCATTTCGCTCAAGTTTCAGCCGGACCTGCCGATGGAACCGCCCCCCGTCACGAGCCTCGAATCCAACTCCATGTAGACGCGGCCAATGCACTTACGGGCCGCACCCCCGACCGGCTGTTCGGTAGGCACGAGCGTTGCCTTTTGCCTGTGGGAAGGCGCGTCCCGCCGCGGGCGTGAGGGCGGCGAACGTGAGGGTTTCGGGGATGTCGAGGGGAGGACGAAAGGAGGCCGCTCATGTCGCGAATCAAGCCACGACGCAAGCAGTCCGAGAAGAGCCGCCGGCAGTCGGCAGAGCCGCGCGAGGCGCGGGTCATGGAAGAGATCAAGAACCGTCGCTACCTCGCGTTCGTACGCGCGATCGTGAACGGCGCCGCCGCGCGCCTCGCGCGCTAGAGGAACGAAGATGTCGAGACTCCTGACTCCAGAGGAGATCGAAGCGCTGCTCGAGGGCGGGCCGATCGTGCACGCCCCGACCGAGCAGATTCGGGTCGGAGACCCGGTGGACGTGGTGGTGGACGGGGCGACCGTGGCTTATGGCCGTCTCGTCCTCGAACACGGGCGGCTGCGCGTGTGCGTCACAGGCCACGTGCAGGAGAGCCCGAAGGTGGGGGATCGATGAATGCCGCCCTGGTGTATGCCGTCGCGGCGCTGGCCGCCGCGGCCACGCTCTACGGCGCCATCCGCTTCTTCGGACAGCGCGCGCAGGGTGCGGACGCGGAAGCGGAAGAATCGCGCCTCGAAGTCTTGAGCCGCACGCCGATCGGGCTCGGCGGCTCGCTGGTGGTCGTCCGGTTCGAAGGACGCCGGATCTTGCTGGGCGTGACGCGCGGGCAGTGGACCGCGCTCGCCGACCTGGGCCGTGTCGCGGCCGGTCCGAATCCCGGCTCGATCTCCGTCATCGACGCGGAGCTGAATCGGGCGTTCATGGCCGACCGGCTGCGTCGCGGACGCAAAGGGTCTTGATGTCGCTTCACCCCGGCCGGGAGGGCGGCCGGATGGAATCTGGGCACTCGTACGGTCAATGCCGCGCTTCTGGCCGCGACGGAAGATGCTCGAAGCAGGTCAATCCGAACGGACTTAACAAGTTATCTCCACGGCACACCGATTGCACGACAGAGCGATCATGCCACGCGAATTCGAGGATCTCAGGCTCATGACGAACGATCGAGTGAATGGTGTCGCGAAGCGCCGCGGACGCGGCGGAAAGACCGCGCGTGCGGGGAAGTCGCAACGCGCCGCGGCCGCGCGGCGTCAGGCCGAAGCTCCTCCCGAGTCACGTCCGCGCCGCAGGGTGCTGGCGGTGACGAGCGGGAAGGGGGGCGTCGGCAAGACCAACATCGTCACGAATCTCGCGATCGCGCTCGCGCGGCAAGGCGCTCGCGTGCTGGTGCTGGACGGCGACCTGGGTCTCGCGAACGTGGACCTCCTCCTGGGCATCGCACCCCAGTACGACCTCCAGGACGCCATCTTGGGCGACCGGAGCATCGAGGACATCGTGCTCGAGGGGCCGGAGGGGATCCGCGTGGTGCCGGCGAGCAGCGGCGTCGAGGAGCTGGCGAACCTGGACGAGTATCGCACCGAGTGTCTGATTCGCTCCCTCACGAGCGTCGAGGAGGACGTGGACATCATCCTGATCGACGCCCCGTCCGGAATCGGCATGCACGCGGTGGCCCTGTCCCAGGCGGCGGACGAGATCGTGGTGGTCACCACGCCCGAGCCGACCTCCTTCTCCGACGCGTACGCGATGATCAAGGTGCTCTCGCAGCGCCCGCTCAAGTGCACGCCCGCGCTCCTCGTGAACCAGGCGAATTCGGAGAACGAGGCGCTGGAGGTCTCGCGCCGCGTCCAATCGGTCGCGAAGCGGTTCTTGAACCTCGAGATTCCGTACTGGGGCTTCGTCCTGGCCGACGAATCGGTGCCCAAGTCGGTCGTGCGCCAGGAGCCGTTCCTTTCGACCTACCCCTACTCGCCGGCGTCGAGCTGCATCATCCGGCTCGCCCGCAAGGTGCTGGGCCAGAGCCCGGTCCCGGACAAGAAGGGACCGCCCGAGGCGGGTCCGTATCGTCTCGTGACCCCCGACGAAATCCCGGAGGGGGTCTAACCCGTGCGCCATCTGATCGCGACCTGGACCGCCATCCTGGCGGTCGCCGTGACGGTGCTGGTGGCCTCGATGGACACCGCGGCCGGAACACGCGGGCCGCTGGTCGCGTTCCGCGCGCTGATCGCGTGCGCGATCGTCGTACTGGCCGGGCGTCTCGCCGGCTTCGTTCTCATGCGCACGGCGCTGCGGCGTCATTACGAACAGTGGCGGATGGCCCAGGCCGACAACCGGCCGCGGTCGGAACGCTAGGGCGGGAGGCCCCACGACCATGTCATCCAGCTCCTCGGTGCTGCATCGGCTCCAGAGCCATGCTCCGCGCTCCAAGAACCGGAAAGAGCGCAAGAAGGAACTCGCGCTCAGCAAGTACGCGCCGCTCGTGAAGTACGTCGTCGACCGGCTGGCGCTCCATCTGCCGAAGTCGGTGGAGCGGGACGACCTGATCTCGGCCGCGATCATCGGGCTCTTCGACGCCCTCGAGAAGTACGACTCCACGAAGGGGACCAAGTTCGAGACCTACGCCATCTGGCGAATCCGTGGGGCGATCCTGGACGAGCTCCGCTCGCTCGACTGGGCCTCGCGCTCGATACGCCGGAAGGCGCGGAACGTGGAGGAGGTCGCCCGCGATCTGGGCCAGCGTCTGGGACGGGCCGCGACCGAGGAAGAGGTCGCGGACGCGCTCAACCTGAGCCCCACCGAGCTGTCGCGGCTCATGGACGAGGTCCACGGCACGGCGCTCCTCTCGCTCTCCAAGTCGGTGACGGGGGACGAGGACCAGGACTTCATCCAGCTCGAGGACATCGTGGACGACCCGGCGCACAAGGACGCGCTGGAGGTCATGGAGACCGAGGAATCGCGCGAAGTCCTGCTCGAGACGATCGATCATCTGCCCGAGCAGCAACGCCTGGTGGTGGCGCTCTACTACTACGAAGAGATGACGCTCAAGGAGATCGGAGAGGCGCTGCACATCTCCGAGTCGCGGGTCTCGCAGATCCACACCCGCGCCGTGAAGACCCTCAAGGCGCGCCTCGGCCGGGTTCTCTAGGCGATGAAGAGCGCGTCCCTGACCTCGATGGACCGCGTCCATCTCAAGAAGGTCACCGAGGCCATGGTCGCCCTGCCGACGCTCCCTCTGGTGGCGTCCCGGCTCCTGGAATCCATCGCCGATCCCGATTCGGCCACCTCCGAGGAGATCGGCGCCCTGATCGCGCTGGATCCCGCGCTGACCGCCCGGACCCTCAAGCTCGCGAACTCCGAGTTCTATGGCTTTCCCCGCAAGGTCGGCACCGTGGACCTGGCGGTCGTGGTGCTGGGTCCGGACACGATCCGCGACCTGGTTCTGAGCGCCGCCGTGTTCCAGACGCTCGATCCGACGTGGATCACGCTCACGGGCCTCTGGAGTCATTCGCTCGCGTGCGGCGTCGCGGCGCGCGCCATGGCGGACCGGTGCGGCTACCGGCTCGACGCCGGGGCGTTCGCGGCGGGGATGCTCCACGACATCGGCAAGGTGGCCCTTCGCCAGACCTACCCCGAGCGCTTCGAGGCCGCGCTGGCGCTGGTTCGGGAGCAGGGCATTCCGATGGAGGCAGCGGAGCGCGGTGTACTGGGTTCGGACCATGCCGAAGTGGGAGGCTGGCTCGCGGAGCGCTGGGGACTGCCCGGCGATCTGGTCGAGGCCATCGCCTGTCACCACCGGCCCGAGCAGGCGCGGCTCAATCCCGAGCTGACGTCGCTCGTGCACATCGCCGACTGGCTCGCCGGACGGACCGGGCATTCCTGGCCCGCCGAGGCGAAGCCCGGGTCGGTTTCACCTTTCGCTTGGGAGTGCGTCGAGGCGGGCGAGATCGAGCGCGAAACGCTGCTCTCGGATCTCGTTCCGTTCATCCAGCGCGCCGTTCGGCGCGAGCAGGAGCTCTTCCAGCACTTCCGTGGTTCTCAGGAGGCTGGGTCATGACGGTCGCAGCGGCAAAGCATCGGGAGCGGAACTTCGAGATTCGCGTGCGGTTCGAGCCGGGGCTGGGCGCTTCGCTCTACGCCTCGCTCAAGTCCGGCGAGGTGGCGCCCCTGACGGTGGCGCGCACGCTCGGACGGGGACGCACCTTGCTCCGCTACCACGGGTACACCCTGATGGCGCACGGCTCGCCGGAATGGAAGCCGGGCGAGACATTTCCGGTCTACGTGAAGCAGCTCGGTCCTCCCCTCGTGCTCGCGCGCGTGGGCGACCGCGCCCAGGAGGGTTCGTCGGCCGTCACCACGGTCGATTCGGCGGTGGTTCCGGGGTTCGAAGCGGCCTAGCAGACGCGGGGCCCGATCGAGACGTTCAAGGAGGGGGACATGAAGCAGCGCAATGGAGCCGGGTCGAAGCGTCTCGTGGAGGCCACCCACCGGTTCATCCGTTCCGAGCAGAAGCTCCTGGAAGTGCTCTTCAGCCGCCGCATCCTACGCAAGGCGGATTGCGAGCACTTCGCCAAGGACCTGGATCTCTCCGCTTCCAAGAAGCGCTCCTCGGACGTCTTCGGGAGCGCGATCGCGATCAACAAGAAGCTCATGGGCGTCCTCGCGGGCTCGAAGTCCGGCGCGCGCGCGGTGAAGGTCTCCGCGATCGACGTGCTCTACGAGATGAGCCGTGTCGTGCAGAGCATCGAGGAGCCCTCCGAGGCGCTCCGCCAGATGCTGATGCGGATGCGCGAAGGCATCCCCTTCGAGAACGCCACCCTCTTCGTGACGGAGCGCGCCACCGGGAAGCTCGAGGCGGTCGCGACGGTGGGCGAGCCGATCGACCTGATCGGACACGTGAAATTCGACCGCGGCCGGGGCTTCTCCTCCTGGGTCGCGCAGCAGCGGAAGCCGGTTCTCCTGAACGACCTTCACCGCGAAGGCGGAACCGACGCGCCGTCGGTGCGCTCCTTCCTCTCCGTTCCGATCGTCCTCCAGGGGGAGTCGATGGGGGTCATCAACCTGAGCCACTCCCGGCCGGAGGCCTTCGACGAGGAGAGCCAGAAGCTCCTCTCCCTCATGGGACACCAGATCGCCGGAGTCGTGAACCGGGTCATCCTGCGCCGCGAGATGGAGCGGCTCCAGACGACCGACGACATCACGACGCTCTACAACAAGCGGCATTTCGACAAGAGCCTGGACGCCGAGATCGAGAAGGCCAAGCGCTACGGCCACAAGCTCTCGGTCCTGGTGCTGGACATCGACAATTTCAAGGCCCTGAGCGAGCGCCACGGCCAGCCGGTCGGAAACGAGGTCCTGTCCGACTTCGGGAAGCTGCTGAAGAAGTTCGCGCGGGGGACCGATTGCGTGGCCCGCTACTCCGGGGAGGAGTTCATGATTCTCCTGCCGCACACGGACGCTCCCGAGGCGCGTTGCGCCGCGGACCGGCTCCGCACGGTGGTGGAATCCCATTCCTTCCCGCGGCGGAAGCGGCTCACGGTGAGCGTGGGGATCGCCACGTTCCCGGCGGACGCGAACGACTCGACGGCGCTCCTCGTCCGCGCGGACCAATCGCTCGATCAGTCGCGGCACGTCACGCCGAAGGCGGCCGTGGTGCCCGTGGTGACGTTCGACCCGGAGTCCAGCGTCATCAACTGAGGCCCGATCGACCCACGACATGAGCCAGAAGCCCTCACAGACCCAAGGTCCCGACACGCCCGGCGCCGGCCCGCCCGAGGCGGCGCGTCCGGCCGTTCCCGGCGCTCCGTCGCCGGAGTCGTCGCGCCCGCAGCCGCGGATCCTCGTGGTGGACGACGAGCCGCACGTGGTCCAGATCTTCCAGGACCTGCTGGCCCAGCGGGGCTACGAAGTGGATTCCAGCAGCAACGGGGACGATGCCATCGTCAAGGTGACCACCGGGAGCTTCGACCTGGTCCTGACGGACATCAACCTGCCCGGCGTGGATGGCCTCGAGGTGGTGCGGGCGGCGAAGGCCGCCGACAAGGACACCTGCGTCATCCTGATCACCGGATACGCCTCGACCACGACCGCGATCGACGCGCTCCGGCAGGGCGCCTACGACTACATCACGAAGCCCTTCGACCTCTGGGAAACGGCCAAGGCCATCGAGCGCGGGCTGGAGAGCCGGTTCCTGGTCATCGAGAACCGCCGTCTCGTCACCAGCCTCGAGGACGCGAATCGGGAGCTCCAGCAGCACGAGCAGATCCTGAGCCGCATGGTGAAGGAAGCCACCCAGCGGATCACGGCCCTGTACGAGGCGGGCAAGGAGATCAGCACCAGCCTGAGCCGCCAGGCCACGCTGGAAGTGATCGTGAACCACGTCGCCAAGCTCGTCGGGGCCGAGGCAAGTCTGGTCTTCCTCTACGACACGGACGCCGGCGAGTACGTCGCCGAAGCGGGCGTCGGGGTTCCCCTGGAGAAGCTCAAGACCTATCGCTTCGGCAACGGGGTCGGGCTCCACGGCCAGTCGGTGCGAAACGCCTCTCCCGTCCGGTACGCGACCCTCGCGGACACCATCGGGGTGGAGGGGTTCCTCACCGAGCTCACGGCCCAGTCGGCCCTCGTGGTGCCGCTCCTCACGAACGAGAACGTCCTGGGGACGATCACGGCGTTGCGCCGGAGCGGCCGCGGGTTCACGCCGGACGACCAGGAGCTGCTCACGATGTTCGCGAGCCAGGCCTCGATCGCGGTCACCAACGCGAACCTCTACGAGCGGACCAAGGAGCTGGACCGCATGAAGTCGGAGTTCGTGGCGGTCGTCTCGCACGAGGTCCGCACGCCGCTCACGTCGATCAAGGGCTCCCTCGAGCTCCTGGGGGACGAGCGCTTCCACCTCCTTCCGCCGCCCCAGAAGGAGCTCCTGAGCATCTGTCAGGCGAACACCGAGCGGCTGATCACCCTGATCAACGACATCCTGGACTTCTCCAAGCTCGAGTCCTCCAAGCTCTCCCTCAACTTCGAGAGCGTGGAGGTAGGGCGGATCGTGCCGGAGGCGGTGGACCACATCAAGAACCTGGCCGGCATCAAGGGGATCACGATCGACATCCACATGGAGGGGACGGCCGGCGTCATCGAGGCCGATCCCATGCGTTTGGCTCAGGTGATCACGAACCTCCTCGGGAACGCGATCAAGTTCTCCCCGGAGAACGGGAAGATCGAGGTCTGGGCACGCGGGTCGGAGGAGGAGGTGTCGGTCGCGATCAAGGACTACGGGAAGGGGATCTCGCAGCGCGATCTGAGCCGGCTCTTCCAGCGCTTCGCGCAGCTGGACTCGTCCACGACGCGCAAGGCCGGCGGGACCGGGCTGGGGCTCGTGATCTCCAAGGGCATCGTGGAGCAGCACGGTGGGAAGATCTGGGTCGAGTCCGGCCTGGGCAAGGGCTCGACCTTCTCCTTTTCCATTCCCAGGCTCCGCGAGAGCTCCGAGGATGGAAGCGAGGACCTGACCTCGGAGTCGAAGACCTAACCACCCCTGCCTCGCGTTCGCTTCCGCGTGCTATTCTGCCCCGCGTGAAGACCGTCCTCAGCGTCTTCGGGACCCGCCCCGAAGCGATCAAGATGGCCCCCATCTTGAAAATCCTGGCCCGCGAGAAGGGCCTCCGCTCGCTCGTCTGCGTGACGGCGCAGCACCGCGAGATGCTCGACCAGGTGCTGGGCCTCTTCTCCATCGTCCCGGACGAGGATCTGGACCTGATGCGCGAAGGGCAGACCCTCGAGGAGATCACCACCCGCGCGCTCACCGAGCTCTCGGCGTCCTTCCAACGCCTGAAGCCCGACCTCCTGCTCGTGCAGGGGGACACCACCACGACCATGGCGGCCTCGCTCGCGGCCTTCTATGCGCGGGTCCCGGTCGGGCACGTGGAGGCGGGGCTTCGCACCGGGGACCTGGATTACCCCTACCCGGAGGAAGCCAACCGCCGCATCACCTCCGTGCTGGCCCGCCACCACTTCGCGCCGACCGAGCGCGCGCGGCGAAATCTCATGGGGGAGGGCGTGGTGGAGGACTCGATCCTCGTGACGGGGAACACGGTGATCGATGCCCTCCTCGAAGTGGCCGCGATGAAGCCCAGGCGCGCGCCGAAGCTTTCCCTGCGCGGGGGGAGGCTCATCCTCGTGACGGCGCACCGGCGGGAGAACTTTGGTGCGCCGCTCCTCGAGATCCTGGCCGCGATCCGCGAGCTGGCGGAACGCTACCCGGACGTGGACCTGGTCTACCCCGTGCATCGGAACCCGAACGTGGACCAGCCGGTGCGAAAGGAGCTGGGCTCGGTGCGCGGCGTCCACCTCATCGATCCGCTGGAGTACAAGGCCTTCGTGGATCTCATGGCGGAGTCCTGCCTCATCCTCACCGATTCCGGCGGGATCCAGGAGGAAGCGCCTTCGCTGGGGAAGCCCGTCCTCGTGCTGCGGGACGAGACCGAGCGTCCCGAGGCGGTGGAAGCCGGAACCGTGAAGCTGGTGGGGCCGCACCGGGAGGCGATCGTGGCCGCGGCGGCACACTTGCTGGATTCCAAGGAAGCGTACGCCGCCATGGCGCGCGCGGTGAATCCCTACGGCGACGGGAGAGCCGCCCGGCGCATCGTGGAACGGATTCTTGGGGTCCTGGGGCTATGAGGCGTTAGGGAAGGTCTACCGCTGAGCCGGGACCGGCGCGCCCGCGCCGGAGAATTTCTGCTCCACCCACCGCAGCTGATCCATTCCGAACGAGGCGTCCTCCGCGGCTTCCTTGTCCTTGGGGGCCTTGATCGTCTCCGTGAACGCGGCGCAGGCCTGCTCGAGCTGGCGCGTCCCCGTCTCATCCCCCAGGAGGTGCCGCGCGATGCCGGCGTAGCCGTAGTAGAGGATGACGCCGAAGTCGCCGTTCGGCTTCACGTAGTCCTCGGGCTTCGCATCCTCACCGCCATCGGGCGCCGAGGCCGCGGCCGCATCGAGCGCCAGGCCGAACGCGGCCTCGAACGCGCAGAGCGCCTCGACGACATTCCCCAGGGAAAGCTGATGCATGCCGGCGGCCCAGTGCGCCATGGCCCGCCGCTCGGGCGGCTTGCCCAGCTCCTCGCGCCAGACCACGCAATCGTACGCCGCCCGCAGGCCGGCCTCGAAGTGCCGCCGCTCCCGGGGTGCCAGGTCCCCGGGCCAACAGTCGGCGAGGTCCGCGGAGAGGTTGTAGGAGAGCTTGTTGGCGAAGTCGATGCACTCGCGCGCCTCGTTGGCGTCCGACCGGCCGCGCGCCAGCTCCGCCTGTCTCAGCGCCTCGACGATCCCGGCGCGCGCGATCCGGATCACGTCGTCGAATCGCCGGTCGCTCTTCTCCCGGTCGGGGAGGACGTGCCGCGCCAGCGTGTAGAGCCTGCGCCGAAGCTCGGGATCGGCCGTTCCTTGAATGAACGCGACGACCCGGTCCGCGCCACCGCTCCCGAGAGCCGAGCGGAGTTTCTCGCGCTGCTGATCGTCTGCGTCGTCGCTGGCCATGCTTCCCCCGTGTTGCGCAAGCGCCATAGAGCTAACGAATGAAATGATAAGTGATTCCGGGCCGGTCGAGGGGAAGTAATATTCGATGCGGCCGTCACTTCATGTGGTGCCGGATCCGCTCCGTGATCCACGCGACATCGGAATCGGTGAGGTCGGGAAAGATGGGGAGCGAGAGGGTTTCCTGAAAGCACCGCTCCGCCTTCGGGAATTGGCCCGGGCGCACGCCCAGCAAGTCTTGGTAGTACGGGAACAGATGGAGCGGCTTGAAGTGGACGCTGGTGCCGATCCCGTCCTCGCGAAGGGCCAGGGCAAGGCGATCCCGGTCGGTCACCGCGATCTGGTAGAGGTGCCAGGCGTGGCGCACGCCGGGTGCCACCTCGGGCGTCGTGACTCCCGCCACCTCGCGAAGCCCCTCGGTGTAGCGTCGCGCGATCGAATCGCGGCTCCCGCGCATTTCCTCGGCGCGCCCCATCTGCGCCAGCGCGAGCGCGGCCTGGATGTCGGTCAGGTTGTATTTGTAGCCCAGCTCGGTCACGTCGTATTCCCACCAGCCGCCCTTTCCGTAGCGTGACCACGCCGCGTCGGAGAGCCCGTGAAGGGAGAGGCGCCGGATGCGCTCGGCCCAGTCCTGGCGCGCCGTGACCGCCATGCCTCCCTCGCCGGCGGTCACCCCTTTCGTCGCGTAGAACGAGAAGCACGTGATGTCGGCTTGCGTGCCGACGGGCGTGTCGCCGATGCGGGCCGTGAGCGAATGGGCCGCATCCTCGATGAAGGGGAGGC
Organism: Binatia bacterium; assembly: GCA_035635355.1. Lineage (GTDB taxonomy): Bacteria > Eisenbacteria > RBG-16-71-46 > SZUA-252 > SZUA-252 > WS-7. The sequence goes on from DASQBE010000084.1 coordinate 12,387, forward strand.
TCCGCTCGCGCGCGAGCGCGGCGATCTCGGCGGCGCGGCAGGGATGCCCCGCCATCGATACGGCGACGATCGCCTTGGTCTTCCGGGTCAGGGCGGATCCGAGCTTCACGGGGTCCATATTCTTCGTCGAAGGCTCGACGTCGACGAAAATCGGCTTGGCCCCGAGGTAGAGGATCGTCTCGCCCGTGCTCACGAAGGTGTACGGGGTGGTGACGACCTCGTCGCCGGGTCCCACGCCGGCGGCGATGAGCGCGAGGTGGAGCGCAGCGGTGCAGGAGGAGAGCGCCACCGCATGGAGGTCGGGGCCCGAGTTGCCCCCAACGCATTTGATGACAGCCGACTCCAGCTCTCGGGCTTTGGGTCCGGTGGTGAGCCAGCCGGAGCGGAGCACCGCCGAGACCGCGTCGATCTCGGCCTGCGTCATGGAGGGTCTGTGGAACGGGATCGGGCCCGGCACGACCGGAAGGTAGCACAAAGGCGGGGCCGGGGTGGCGAGTCGGGCGGAGGGGTTCGACGAGGGAAAGCATCGAGAGTGGCCAAATTCGTGCCGGACCTGGTTGACCTCGACCGCGGGTCGTGGTATTCATCCCGGCAGTAGCACCTCGGGCGATTCTTGCCAGCTTGCGCCGAAACATGGGATGGGCTGTGGTGGGACCAGGGACGGAGCGTAAGACGAAGCACGAATCTAACTGCACTACGCGCTGCCTTCGCGTCGCTTTCGCGATTCTTCTGCTGTCCCCATTCAGCTCCTCCGCGTTCGGGCAATCCACCTCCGAAGTGAAGAAGAAGATTCAAGAGACCGGGCACACCGAGGACGAGGTCCGGGAACGGATCGACGAGACCGGGATGTCGCCCGATGAGATCCGCGAGGCTTTGAAAGCAGCGGGCTACGATTCCGACGCGTTGAACGAGTATCTTCCGGGTGGGAAAGAAGGCCCCGGCTCTGCGGAGTTCGAGGATTCGACCGGAACGGGCCTCCAGCGCCCGAGCAACGCCCTGGTTGCGCCCACCAACCCGACGACGCTCACGGAGCCCAGAGCCAGGCGCAGGGCCCGACCGGAAGACCTGCCGGAGTTCTCGAAGGAAATCGCCAAGAGGATCAAGTCGACCGAGCCGGTCCTGCCCTTCGGCTACGAGATCTTCGGCTACGCCCCGACCACGTTCGAGCCGCTGGCGTCCGGGCCAGTCGACCCCGACTATCCCATCGGCCCGGGCGACGAGGTCATCATCCAGGTCTGGGGCGACAACCAGTACACCCACTCGGCGGTCGTCAATCGCGAAGCCACGATCTCGGTGCCCGACATCGGCCAGGTCATCTTGAACGGGCTCACCCTGGCCCAAGCGAAGCGCCTGATCACGGACCGGCTGGCCATGGTCTACTCCGGAATTCGGGCCCGCCGGCCCAGCACGTTCGTCGACGTCACGCTCGGGAAGCTGCGCACGATTCAGGTCTTCATCCTGGGCGACGTCGTTCGTCCCGGCGGCTACACCATCTCCTCGGTCTCCACGGTCCTGAACGCGCTCTACAACGCGGGAGGCCCCACCGCGCGCGGGTCCATGCGCCGGGTGCGCATCATGCGACACGACGCGGTCTATCGTCAGGTCGACCTCTACGGCTACATCCTCACCGGGAGCCGGGCGGAAGACGTGCGGTTGCAGAGCGGCGACGTGGTGTTCGTGCCGCCGATCGGGAAAACCGCCGCGATCGTGGGCGAGGTCCACCGTCCCGCCATCTACGAGCTGGCGCCGGGCGAGGGATTACAAGACCTGCTGAGTCTCTCGGGCGGTGTGCTGACCACGGCGGTCGTGGATCGGGCCCTCATCGATCGCATCGTGCCGTTCGCCCAGCGCGACTCGATGAGCGGTCAGGATCGCGTCGCGCTCGACGTCCCGCTGCGGCCGGTCCTCGCCGATTCCACGAACGACCCTCCGGTCATGGACCGGGACATCGTGCAGATCTTTCGGATCGGGGATACGCGGAAGAACACGGTGGCGCTGACGGGTACGGTGGTGATGCATCCAGGGGTCTTTCAATGGCATTCCGGAATGCACGTGGCCGACCTTGTTGGCCGTGCTGGTGGCCTTACGAAGGACGTCTACATGGATCGCGCCCAGGTGTTCCGGACCAACCCCGATCTCTCCCGCAGCATGTTCTCGTTCAGCCTAGCCAAGGCGATGTTGGGCGAGGAGTATGACAATTTCGAGCTCCATGAGTTGGACTCCGTCGCGGTTTCGTCCGTATGGGACATCCGCGACAGACACACTGTTATTGTCTCCGGCAGCGTGCGAAAGCCCGGTACCTATGAGTACCTGGACGGCATGACCGTAATGGATCTCATTTTCCGTGCCGGGGGTTTGAAAGAGTCCGCATACCCCATGCAGGCGGAGGTCTCGAGGGTGGACTCCGCATCCATCGCCTCGACCAAGGCGGCAGAGGTTTACCGCGTCGCCATTTCACCGGACTTTGCGCTTCATTCTCCGGACTCTTCGTTCGTACTCGCGAAGTACGACCAAGTATTCGTCCGCGAGATACCCGATTGGGAGCTTCAACAAAACGTGAAGATAACGGGTGAGGTCGTCTACCCCGGCGTCTATTCGTTGAAGAAGAAGGACGAGCGGCTCTCCTCACTTCTACAGCGGGCTGGCGGTCTCAAGTCATCGGCCTACCCACGTGCGGCGACTTTCACGCGAAAGAAGGACAATGCTGGGCGTCTCGCCGTAGATGTGGAGACGGTCGCACGGAAGCATGGGAGTCGCTATGATCTCGTGCTCGAGGACGGCGATAGCATCGCCATACCCCGGGAGCCCAAGTCCGTGAAGGTAGTCGGCGAGGTCGGATTGCCCTCGAGCGTCCTCTACGAGAAGGGGCGCTCCCTCGGCGACTACATCGACCAGGCCGGGGGCTACACCGACAAGTCGGACAAGGGCCGCGTTCGATTCATCCAGCCCAACGGGAAGGTGAAGTCCGCCCGGCACATGTGGTGGGATCCCGCGCCCGAGCCCGGTGCACTTATCATCGTTCCGGCCAAGCCACTTGAGCAGAAGAAGGAAACGCTGAAGGACATTGCGACGATTGTGGGTATCGTCTCCGGCGCCGCTACGACGATTTTCCTCGCACACGCGGCGACCAAATAGTGGAAACGGCCGCGGGACGGATCCACGTGATGGATGCGGCAGCGGATCGGGTCCGCGGGGCGCTTCCTC
>DASQBE010000085.1:0-7853 GCA_035635355.1 Binatia bacterium
TTGGATCGAGCGAACGGGCTCGCGCCTCCACACGCGCAGCGTCCTCACCCAGTCCATCGTGATCGACGCGACGATCGAGCTGCGTGCCGACGAGACCGCGGTCCGCGACTCGGTGGTGGTCACCGTCCCGGGCCGGGAGCCGGGCAAGACGACGCTGCGCGAGATCGGCGAGGGGGCCATCTACTGGTCCGACATGATCCCGAGCTCGGTCGAGCAGGCCGTGCGCCGGGCCCGCGTTCTGGGCGGAGCCAGCGTTCGAGTCCCGGCGGCGAACCTCTATCACGACAAGCGCGGCGACGTCGAAGTGGAACAGGTGGATTCGACCGACTGGGTCGTGCGCTACAACCACAAGCGATACGAGGTGCTGACCGACGAGAACGGCTCCATGCTCTCCGCTACCCTGCCGGAATTCGGTGTGGTGATCGAGAGGCGATCGGGGTTCCGTCCCGATCAGTTTCCACTCTGGCCGCCCTATGCGGCGGCACCCGACGGGGCCTACCGCGCGAGCGAAGTTCGCATTCCGGCGCCTCAGGGCCATGTGCTCGCCGGGACGCTCACGACCCCCGTGGGCCGCGGGCCGTTCCCGGCCGCCGTCCTGATCACGGGGCTCTCTCCGAGCGAGCGAAACGGCGGTGATCCACCCTGGATGCCGCTCCGTGACATCGCGGACGCGCTCTCGCGCCATGGCATCGCGGTGCTCCGCGTCGATGACCGTGGCGTGGGGGGATCCACCGGGGATCACAAGCCGTCGACCACCTTCGACGAGGCGAACGACGTCGCGACCGAGGTTCAATACCTGCGCTCGCGGCCCGGGATCGACGGCAGGCGCATCGCGCTCGCGGGGTACAGCGAGGGCGGGCTCATCGCGCCGATGGTGGCGGCGCGGGACTCCGCACTGGCCGCCATCGTGACCCTGGCCGGACCCGGCGTCACCGGCGTCGAGGTCGGGCGGTACCAGATCGAGGCCGCCGTCCTGGCGGATTCCACGATACCGGCCGCCCAGCGCGAGGCCGAGATCCAGAAGCAGCTCACCGAGGGACTGACTCCAAGGGAGCAGACGTACCTCACGATCGACTGGCGTCCCTACGCGCGGGCCGTTCGCTGTCCCGCCCTCATCATCCAGGGGGGCGCGGACCTCCACGTGCCCATGCGCTCCGCGGAGCGTCTGGCCGCCGCCATGCGCGCGGGAGGGAACCGCGATGTCACCGTGCGGATCTTCCCCGGGGTGAGCCACTCGTTGCTTCCGGACCCGAACGGGCTCAACTCCGGATGGCCTTCGCTCCCGGGATTTCGTACCTCGCCGGACCTCCTGCGAACGATGGCGGAGTGGCTGGCGGCCAAGCTTTCGGCCGCCCTGCGTCCTTCCACCAGCCCCTAGCCCTCCGCGCTCGTGGTATTGTTTCGCGCTCGATTGTCTTTTCGAAGGGACCGCAGGGGGGAGGAGGGGACTTGCAGAGCGCGAAGCCTCGGTGACGGACGACACCTCATCCATCGCGTACTTTTCCATGGAAGTAGCCCTGGAGAACGCCATCCCCACCTACGCGGGCGGGCTGGGTGTTCTTGCGGGAGACATGCTTCGCTCCGCCGCCGACCGGGGTCTCCCGATGATCGGCGTCACCCTGGTGCACCGCAAGGGGTACCTCTTCCAGAGGCTCGATCCCGAGGGCCGGCAGCGAGAAGAGGATGTCGCGTGGCCCATCCACGATCATCTCGAGCCCCTCGATGCGCGGGCCGTGGTGGAGATCGAGGGGCGCAGGGTGACGGTTCGAGCCTGGCGCTACCGCGTGACCGGTGTGACCGGCCAGGACGTGCCGGTCCTCCTCCTCGATACCGATCTCGAAGGAAACGACCCGTTCGACCGGACCCTCACGGACCATCTCTATGGCGGGGACGCGCGCTACCGGCTTTGCCAGGAGGTCGTGCTGGGGATCGGTGGCGTGCGGATGTTGCGGACCCTCGGCGTGCCGTCCCCGGCGCGCTACCACATGAACGAGGGTCATTCCACCCTTCTGGCCGTCGAAGTGTTCGCCGAGGAGCTGGAGAAGGGCGGAGATCGGGCGGAGGCGCTGGAGCGTACCAAGCGGCGCTGTGTCTTCACCACCCACACGCCCGTGCCGGCGGGGCACGACCGGTTTCCCATCGATCTCGCGTGGAACGTGCTGGGGTCCGGGCCCGTGGGCGCGCTCCGGGCGATGGGCTGTTGCGAGGACGTCCTGAACATGACCCTCATCGGATTCCAGCTCAGCCATTACGTGAACGGGGTCACGAAGCGCCACAGCGAGGAATCGCGCCTGATGTTCCCGGGCTACCCCGTGGGGGCGATCACGAACGGGGTCCACGCGGTCACCTGGACCTCGCCGACGTTTCGCGACCTCTTCGACCGGCACCTTCCCGACTGGCGCGCGGATAGCTTTCTGCTTCGGGGGGCCCTGGTCATCCCGCGGGACGAGATCCGCGCGGCCCACCAGGGCGCCAAGGCCGCGCTGATCGACCGCGTCAACGAGGAGACGAATGCGGGATTCGATCTGGAGACCATCACCCTGGGTTTCGCACGCCGGATGACGGCCTACAAACGGCCGACGCTGCTCCTCCGCGACCCGGCGGCTCTGGAAGCGGTCGCGCGCGAGCACGGCGCGATCCAGATCGTCTTCGCGGGGAAGACGCATCCGCGCGACGACGAGGGGAAGGCCATGATCCAGGAGATCCTCCGCTGGCAGGCCGAGCCCAAGCCCGGCGTGAAGATCGCCTTCCTGCCGAACTACGACCTCGAGCTGGGCGCGCGGATCACCGCGGGGGTGGACGTGTGGGTCAACAACCCGCGCCCCCCGGCGGAAGCCTCCGGAACGAGCGGCATGAAGGCCGCCATGAACGGGGTGCCGAGCCTGAGCGTTCTGGACGGGTGGTGGCTCGAAGGGCACATCGAAGGGGTCACCGGCTGGTCCGTGGGCTCCACGGACATGGAGGCGGCGGCGCGGCGCTCCGACGAGGAGGACGCGGGCGGCCTCATGGTCGCGCTCGGGACGAAGATCCTGCCGCTCTACTACCGCGATCCGGACGCATGGACCGAGATGATGCGCAGCACGATCGCGTTCACTGGCTCGTTCTTCAACACGCAGCGCATGCTTCAGGAGTACGTCCATCTCGCCTACCGCGACCGCGCGGCGGGCCAGCCTCATCCCACGCTGGCGTCCACGGGCGGGTAGGCGTACAGGGGATTCTCCTCCGCGTCGCCTGGAAACGGGATCGTCCGCTCGAACCGGAGGCCGATCTCGCCTTTGGCCCTCATGGCAGAAAACGTGGGAACATTGTCATTGTTGCCATGAGCCGCTGGGCGCATTCTCTCTCCCATGAGAACGCGCTCGCCAAGCCGAACCCGTCGTATTGCCATGCTGGCCTATCCGGGGGCCCAGATCCTCGACGTGGTCGGGCCGCTCGAGGTGTTTTCGCGGACCTCGCGCTGGCTCAAGGACCACAGGAAGCGCGCGGACGAGGCGTACGCCGTCGAGATCGTCGGGATGAAGCGAGGGGGGTTCCGGGTCTCGTCCGGACTCCGCCTCTACGCCGATCGCCGCTTCGACGAGGTGCGTTCCGGGATCGATACGCTCCTCATCGCGGGCGGCGTGGGCACCGGGCGCTATTACGCTCACAAGCCCCTCCTCTCCTGGATCCGGAAGCAGGCCGCTTCGGTGCGGCGCCTGGCCTCGGTCTGCACCGGCGCTTTTTTCCTGGCCGAGGCGGGCCTCCTCGAGGGACGCCGGGCCACGACGCACTGGGGCGCGTGCGATGCGCTCGCCAAGCGTTACCCCCGCGTGTCGGTGGAGCCGGACACGATCTTCGTCCGGGAGGGCTCGATCTACACCTCCGCCGGCGTCACCGCGGGCATGGACCTGGCCCTGGCGATGGTGGAGGAGGATCAGGGGCGCGACGTGGCCCTGGCGGTGGCGCGCGAGCTGGTGGTCTTCCTCAAGCGCCCCGGCGGCCAATCCCAGTTCAGCGCGCAGCTCGCCGTGCAGCTCGCGACGCAGGAGCCGCTGCAAGAGCTTCAAGCCTACATCCTGGATCACCCGGACGCGGACCTGACCGTCGAGATTCTCGCCGGCCGTGTCTCCATGAGCCCGCGTCATTTCGCGCGCGTGTTCCTCCGCGACATCGGGATCACGCCCGCGCGCTTCGTCGTCTCCGCCCGGGTCGAGACCGCGAGGCGGCTGCTGGAAGAGTCCTCGGAGAGTCTGGAATCCATTTGCTCCCGAAGCGGTCTCGGGACCCTCGAATCCATGCGCCGCGCCTTCGTGCGGATCGTGGGCATTCCGCCGGGACAGTACCGCGAGCGTTTCAACCGTCGGGTCGGCACCTAAACCAGGAGAGTCCCATGAAAGACTTCGCCTCCCTCGTTCATTCTCTGGCGCTCTGTCTCTGCCTTCTCCTCGGCGTCTCCCCGGCAAGCGCCGGAGCGGCCCACGCGAAGCACTATGTCTGTCCGCCCTGCGGCGCTCCGTGCGACACCTTGGTCTTCGACAAGCCGGGGGTGTGCCCGCAGTGCGGCATGGCGCTGGTCGACCAGGGGTCCGTGCACGCCGACACATCGTTGCGGACGAAAGTGGCCATCCTCATCTTCAACGGCGTGGAGATCATCGACTACACCGGTCCGTACGAGATGTTCGGGGACGCGGGCTACGACGTCTACACCGTCGCCCAGACCGAGCAGCCCATCACGACGGCCATGGGAATGACGGTGGTTCCCAAGCACACGTTCGCGGACGCGCCGCGGCCTGACGTTCTCGTGGTTCCGGGCGGCGGCGTGAAGCCGGCCCGAGACAGCGCGCCCACCCTCCGGTGGATTCGGGAGGTCTCCGCGCGTGCGAAATACACCATGTCGGTGTGCAACGGCTCCTTCATCCTCGGGAGCGCGGGGCTTCTGGATGGGCTCACGGCCACGACGACATGGTCCAACATCGATCGCATGAGGTCCGCGTTCCCGAAGACGCGGGTGGTGGAGAATCAACGCTTCGTGGACAACGGCAAGATCATCACGACGGGCGGGCTCTCCGCCGGGATCGATGGGGCGCTCCACGTCATCTCCAAGCTGGAGAGCCCCGGAAAGGCGGAGGAGGTCGCTCTGGAGGAGGAGTACAACTGGCGTCCCCACGACACCTACGCGCGCGCCGCGCTCGCGGACCGGCAGATTCCCGATGTCAATCTGGACGGACATGGAGGGTGGCAGATGGTCCGTACCGAGGGTGACACGAACCGCTGGGAGATGGTGTTCCACTGGACCGCGGACCGCAGCGTCGCCGATGTGATGGACTACATCGGGTCGTCCTTCGAGACCGGGGGAAAGTGGACGCCCGTGCAGACGGGAGCGGCCAGCTCGACCGCGGGAGCGACGGAGCGCCATTGGAAATTCCGCGGCCGGGACGGGAAGCCCTGGACGGGAGCCCTCAAGTTCGAGGCGCTGGCCGGGGCCCACAACCGCTATACGGCCACCTTGACGGTGGAGCGCGCGGGGTAGGGAGCAATCTCGAGAAGACGCTGCCGAGACGCGGCAGGAGACGCCCCTCCTGCCGCGTTCCCTCCTTCACCGCCTCCCGAACCTACGTAGATATTCTTGCAAATGCTGTTGACGGGCGCCGGAACGCGGTAGCACCATCGCTCTGTCGCCCCCGGAAGCTACGCGCTCTGGTTCGCCCCTCGAGCGCGTTGGGCGCAGGAAGTCACCACACGTAGCGGTTCCGCATTTCGGGCCGTTCAGTTCGCCTCGTGGCATGGCACGGCGAACTCCGGTCTGTTCTCCTCCCGGGTTTGCCCTCGAGATTCGGACCATAGCAGGGCGCGGTAGCATTCCTGCCCGACCGGGAGGCCGACACATGAAGCCCCTGATCACGATGCGCCTCTTCGGGAAGTTCTCCGTTCATTGCGAGGATCAGGAGCTCCTCCTGCGCTCCTCGAGCAGGGCGAGGGAGATCCTGGGTTATCTCGCCGTGAACCGGCGCGGCCCGGTTCTCAGGGAGTCGCTGGCGACCCTTCTCGCGCACGGGTCCTCGGCGGAGAAGTCCCGAAAGGCCATACGCCAGGCGCTCTGGCAGCTTCGGGCCAACCTGGCGGAGTGCCCGGGGGCGGAACGGATCCTCAGGGTGGAGGGCGACTGGGTTCACCTCCTCCTGGATGATCGAGTCTGGCTGGACGTCGCGGAATTCGAGCGGGTCGCGTCGGCGCCCCTCGCCGAGGTGGTCGAGATCTATCGCGGCGAGTTCCTGGAGGGATGGTTCCAGGGCTGGTGCCTGGAGGAGCGCGAGAGGCTTCGCCAGATCTATCTCGAGTCGCTGGACGCATTGGTCGCCCAATGCGAGGCCGATCGGGACGTCAAGGCGGGCGTCGCCTACGCGGCGCTGGCCCTGCACACGGACTCCGCCCGCGAGTGCACCCATCGAAGCCTCATGCGGCTCTACTGCCTCGCGGGGGACCGCGCCTCGGCCCTCCGCCAGTACGACCGATGTTGCTCCGCGCTCCGTCAGGAGCTCGGGATCGGTCCGGATGACGAGACCAAGGGGTTGGAGCGGGCGATCCGGGCGGGGCACCTGCTCGACGGGCCCCAGACGCTGGCGAGACGTTCATGAGACGCCAAGAGAGACACGAACGAGACGTTCGGATAGACACCACCAAGACGCGCACGAGACACACGAGCCTTTCATGACCCGGCTCGCGTACAATCGGTCCATGAGCACACCCTGCCACCTCTTGCCAGGAGCATGACGATGCAAAAGATCACGCCCTTCCTGTGGTTCAACGACAAGGCCGAAGACGCCATGAATTTCTATGTCTCGATCTTCAAGAATTCCAAGACGGTCAGCATCAGCCGCTACGGGGACGCGGGGCCCGGGCCCAAGGGATCCGTCATGGTCGCCAAGTTCCAGCTCGACGGGCAGGCCTTCATCGCGCTGAACGGCGGCCCGACGTTCACCTTCTCGCCGGCGATCTCCTTCGTGGTGAACTGCAAGACGCAGGAAGAGGTGGACGAGTACTGGGAGAAGCTGTCGGCGGGCGGCGCCACGAACCAATGTGGCTGGCTCACCGACAAGTTCGGCCTGTCGTGGCAGATCGTTCCCACGGCCCTGGGCGAGATGATGGCGGACAAGGACCCCGAGCGGTCGAACCGGGTCATGAAGGCGATGCTTCAGATGACCAAGATCGACATCGCGGCCCTGCGGCACGCCCATGACCACGAGGACAGTCCTACTGCGGCGTGAGCTGAACCGCCCCCACGTTGGTCGGGGCGCCGGGGTTCACGATGACGCCGGCGAGCGTGGTGTCCCGGTACGCCGTCGCGGGATGAAACGCGAGCGAGTACGTTCCGGACGGGAGCGCGCTGACCGTGAAGTCGCCGCCCGACGTCTGCGCGCTTCCCACCGTATCGGCCGCCTGGATCGCATAGACCGCCGTCGAGACGCTGTCCGGAAGCACGTGGCCCGTGATGGAGCCCGCCGTGCTGGCGGCGATCACGCGCGCGGTCGGCTTCAGCAAGTAGGTGCCCGAGCCCGTCAGCACGATGGAGCGCGCGGCATCGAAATCCAGCGTGAGCGCGATCAGGCCGCCGGCGGGAACGTCGAATTCACCCACTAGCTTGTATCCACTCTGAAGGCCGCTCGGGACTGTCAGGGGGTGGGTCACCCCATCGACCACCACATTCGAGCCCGGGGCCAGCTTGAGCCGGATCTGCGTGTAGTGTCCGGCCGGGACCTGGGCAACCGCCAGGGTGGTGAAGACCCCGTTTCGAAGCGTGAGGAGGTCGACGTCGAGCGGCTCCGTACGGAGCACCTGCCAGCCCTCCGTCGAATCCGATTCGGCGCCGGCTCCCT
>DASQBE010000086.1:0-9728 GCA_035635355.1 Binatia bacterium
CGCCTTCGGCATGAAGAGCGTGATCAGCACCGACCACCACAAGGTGTACCTGAACCAGATCCGGTCCCAGGTCGAGCGCCTTCCCAAGGGTGAGAAGCTCGCGCTCCACGAGGACGGCGCCACCATCTACGTCTGGCTGGATGTGAAGAAGTAGGAAGTCCGCCCTAAGGCAGGAACTTCTCCGGGTGCGCGATCTTCTCGGGGAGGTACGTGTCGATGACGTAGTTCAGCCCGTGCGCCGCCAATGCCTGCTGCTCGGCGCGGACACCCATCGAGACGAGATGCTCGATCGCCTTGGACCACTCCTTGTGGTGCAGGAAGAAGGGGTCGTTCTTGAGCGCGTCCTTGGCCCGCTTCACGTCCACTTCCTTCAGGGGATGCGTGGGCAGCTTGTAGTCGAGGATATCTTGAGGCGTGATTCCTAAGAACCGCGCCTGCGGCACGCAGAAGAACTCGTTGATATGGGCCGCGTTCCCCGAGCCCACCTTGAACGTCCGGTAGATGTTGCTGATCCCGTAGGGATCGCCGTCCACGAACACGTAGACCGGGATCTTCTGCAAATCCGCGAGCCTCCGGATGAAGCGCCGGCACGCGCGCGTCGGAACGCCTCCCATCGAGACCAGGATGCAGTTCGCCTTCTTCCAGTACCCGTGCTTCACCAGCCGCTGGAACATGCCCGCCGTCTCGATCACGAGAATGAACTTGGCCTTGGTCTCGAACTTCAGATCCTCGACCGAGATCGGGATCGAGTAGGCGCCCGAGCCGAACTTGGTGCAGTCGATCCGGATCGCCTTCCCGCTGTCGGGGTCCTTGTCGATCACGATCAGGTTGCCCGCGACGTCGCCGCCCTTCTCCTCGGGCACGAATCCCAGCTGCTCGCGGTTCACCTCGAAGAGCGCCTCCACGTCGTCCATCACCGTGTCCGATTCGGTCTGCTCCAGGAAGCGCGCATCGTCCCAGTTCTTGGAGACGTAGTACGCCTCCCGCTTGGTCGCGATGTCGTCCGTCTCCACCAGCGTCTTGGAGAGCGCCATCATGCGAAGCGTCTGCGCGAAGGTCTTCACCGTGTTCACCGTCAGGGTCCGCTCCTTCTTCCGGCCGCGAATCTCGAAGTACCCTTCCTTCTCGAGATACCGGACGTTGGCCAGCGAGCGGATGGGAAAACGAAGGGAGGGCTTCTTCCGCTTCAGGATCGATTCCTCGATGCCCTTCGCTTCCTTCTGGATCTTGGGGACCACGTTCTTACTCATTCTTCCGGCTCCGTTCCAGGGTGTCTTTCAAGGTCGCGCAGACCTTCTCCTTGCGCTTGTCGTCGATGCCGAGGATTTCCTGCAGCGCAATTCCGATGTGCGGGATGTACTTCTCGATGTACGAGCGCTTCTTCTCCGCGTCCGCCTCGCGCAACCCGCGCCGGATGTAGAGCCCCAGCTTCCGACCCGTATCTTGTAATGCGAGGCGGATCTCTTTCATGATCTCCGGATAGGACGCGACCGCTTCCTTGCTCTCGGAGGTGAAGGGCACCCAGACCGACGCGATGTGGACCATCAGAACCATCGGCGCCGTCGGCATGGCTCCCCGGGATTGCTGGATGCCGTAGGTCTTCCATGTGGTCTGCACGACCGACTTCGTGATGGCGCAGGCGGACTGCTGGTAGAGAAGCGGCACGCGGTTGGCGAAGCGGATCATCGTGGCCAGCTCGTCCCCGGGGAGGTGGCCTCCGCCGTACGCCAGCGCCGCCTCGACCAGGAACGGGTTGCCGCGATAGACCGCCGGGCTGCGCGACGTGGCCGCGTAGAAATCCGCGGCGACCTGCTTCTTCAGCCCCTCGAGCAGGAGCTCCTCGCCGATCGGCGAGAGCACGTTCGATTGGGGGGCCATGAGCTTCGTGGCCTGGATCGCCTTGTAGAGCGCCTCGGCCTGCTCGCGGGCGGCCTTCCCGGGTGACATCGAGGGTGCGAGGCTCGCGGCCCGCGCGATTTCCTCCGCCACGGGACCGCTGACGCGCGAGAAATCGTGGTGGAGGAACCCGGCGATGTTCCGGGCCTTGGTCTCGTGCAGCATCTTGAGGAGGATCCCCAGCTCCACGCCGTGCGGGTGCGGCTTGATCTCCAGCGGGGCCTTGGGGAGATCCTGCGCCACGCGGGCGTATTCGTGGCGCTCCCCATCCGGGGCCACATAGGTGATCGCGGCGTGCGGGTTGGCCATGGCGGTCTGCTCGATGAAGCCGTCCACCGAGTGGCGGCCTTTCTTGTAGGTCGCCTCGATCTCCAGCTCCACGCGCGTCCCGTGCTCCATGTGCCTCTCCACAGCGCGCTTCTCGTCGCTGGACGGGGGCGCCTTCCTGTCCAGCTCCCGTTCGGACACGATGACCGGCTGGTTTCGCTTGGTGTCGATCTGGATCTCGTACTCATGGCCCGGTTTCTTGGCATCCGTGTGAGAGGCGATCCGGATCGGCTTCCCGGTGGTGAGCTGCCCGTACATCCCGGCCGCCGAGATCCCGATCCCCTGCTGTCCGCGCGCCTGGCGCAGCGTGTGGAACTTGGAGCCGTAGAGGAGCTGTCCGAAGATCCGGGGAATCTGTGCCTTGACGATGCCGGGACCGTTGTCCTGGACCACCACGCGGTAGCGGGTCTCGGTGATCTCGGAGATCACGATCGTGAGATCCGGAAGGATGCCCGCTTCCTCGCAGGCGTCGAGCGAGTTGTCCACCGCTTCCTTGACCGTCGTGAGCAGGGCCTTCGCGGGGCTGTCGAATCCGAGGAGGTGGCGGTTCTTCGTGAAGAACTCGCTGACCGAGATCTCGCGCTGGCGCGCCGCCATGTCGGTCGCGGTGAGTCGGACGATGGATTTTGGAGACGGCTTGGGTGCTGCGGTCCTGGGGGCTGCTTTGGAAGCGCGCTTGGAGGAGGCCCGGGAAGCCGCCTTGGGGGCCGCTTTATTCTTCGTGGGGCGCTCCGTCGGTTCTCGTGCGATTAGTTCGAGCTGTCGCTTAGCCATGGCCTCCCTTGTGTTCGGGCGAGGGCGACTCGTTCTCAACCGCCGAGAATCTACTCGCTTCTTCATGTCGGCGGCTACCTATTTGCTACCCGGCCGCGGCGCCCGCCGATCGCGCGACCCTCTGAACTCGGCATCATCGTGTCAGTTGACCTCCGCGAGACGATGTCCGGTCCGCCTGTGGCACATGCCTTGCGATCTGTCTCACCGCCGAGCCCATTCTGACCACTCCATGCGAGGTGTGAGACGTGACCAGGCCCAAGAGCCCGACGAGAACGCTGACCTCGATCCTCGTCGAGGCCGGAATCGTCACCGAGTCCCAGGTCGAGCAGGCGCTCGCCCGCCAGCGTGAGACCGGCAGCATGATCGGTGAGACGATCGTCGAGCTCGGGTTCACGTCCGAAGAGAACATCGGCTGGGCGTTGTCGAAGCAGCTCGGCATTCCCTATGTGGACGTGCGCCCCGACGCGATCGACCCGGACCAGGTCCGCCGCTTTCCGGAGCAAACGCTCCGACGCGTGCAGGCCGTGCCGCTCTTCGGCTCACGGAGCGAGCTGACCGTGGCCATGGCGGACCCCACGGACCCGGACGCGATCCAGGAGCTGAAACAGATCGTCGGAGGCGCGCTCTCGCTGGTCATCGGCTCGCCGGGATCCCTGAGGCGTGCCATCGACGCCGTCTACGGCCCCAGCCGCCGGGTTCCGACCAGCGCCAAGACGGAGACCAACGCCCCCGCGAGAGACGCCGGCGGGGAGTCCGCGCCACGCGACGTGGTCTGGGACCGGGCCGGCACCAACTTCCTCCTCTTTCACCTGCACAGCGCTCGGAAGAAGAACGCCTCCGAGATTCATTTTACTCCGATGGACGGAGTGCTCGCGATTCATTACCGCACCGACTCGGGTCTCGAGGCTCAAGCGCCGGAACGGCCGGAGGCGGCGCTCTACCTGAGAGCCCGGCTCGGGGTGCTCGGCGTCTTCGACCTGGAAGGCACCGCCGACGTGGTGGCGCACGGCTCGATCGAGGTCGATGTCGGCCCCGACCGCATGGTGCTGAACGTATCGCATTGCCGCGCTTCGGGGGGCGTGACCACGGTGATCCGCCTGGCCCCGCGCACCGTCGCGGTCCCGGAGCTGAACGCGCTCGGCGTATCCCCGATCGCCGAGGCGGAGATCCGCGACATGGTGGACGGCCCCGAGGGCATCGTGATCGTGCACGGGCCGCCGCGCGCGGGAGGCACTCTGGTGCTGGCCTCGCTGGCCGAGCTGGCCAAGCGTCCGGAGCGGCGCATGATCGCCATCGAGCCGACCGGATCGACCCTGTACCCGGAGCAGGTCACGCGCGTGGTATACGGGAAGCGTGAGGACGCGCTCTCGAGCTGGCGCGAGATCGTGGTCGGCCAGGGCGCCGACGTCGCCATTCTGGATGGTTTCCTCCTCGGAGAGTCGATCTCGGAGATCCTCTCCAGCGCCTCCGTCGGGCGCCTGGTGTTCGCGCGCACCGACTGGCTGGACGGCAAGTCCTTGCTTTCGTACTTGGCGAGCACGCGCCACGGCCGGGCCGTGCTCGCGGACCGCCCGTTCGCCCTGCTGGGCCTGCCGATGGCCCGCCGCGAGGGATCGCGGGTGTGGAGCTTCAACGAGGACCGCGCGGGCGGCCTCTCGGCCACCATCCTGACGGACGAGGATCGCGACGCGATCGTGAACGAGAAGAGGCCCTGATGCCCCAGACCATCACGGCCCTTCTCACGTCGACGCGTGAGGCGGGAGCGTCGGATCTTCACATCTCCTCGGGGATGCCGCCGATCATCCGCCAGCGCGGGGAGATCGTCCGCGCCAATCTCCCGCCCCTGAGCGCCGAAGAGGCCCTCACGATCCTGTACGAGATCATGACCCCCGAGCAGCGCGCGTGGTTCGAGCGCGAGCACGAGGTGGACTTCGGGTTCGAGATCCCCGACGTCGCGAGATTCCGCGCCAACGTCTTCATGCAACGCCGCGGCCCGGGCGCCGTGTTCCGCGTCATCCCCACCAAGATCCGCACGCTGGAGGAGCTGGGCTGTCCCCCGGTGCTCCGCGAGATGGCCATGAAGGAGCGCGGGCTGGTGCTGGTGACCGGCCCCACCGGGAGCGGCAAGTCCACCACCCTCGCCGCGATGATCGACTTCGTGAACGCGAACAAGCAGGGGCACATCATCACCATCGAGGACCCCATCGAGTTCGTTCACGAGAGCAAGAAGTGCCTCATCAATCAGCGTGAGGTGGGGTCCCATACGAAGGATTTCGCCACCGCGCTCCGGAGCGCCCTGCGCGAGGACCCCGATTGCCTCCTGGTCGGCGAGCTCCGCGATCTCGAGACCACCTCCCTCGCGATCACGGCCGCCGAGACCGGGCATCTCGTGTTCGGCACCCTGCACACGAATTCCGCGGCGAAGACGGTCGACCGGCTCATCGACGTGTTTCCGGGGGACCGCCAGGCCCAGGTCCGCACGATGCTGAGCGAGTCCCTGGAGGGCGTGATCGCGCAGACCCTGATCCCGACCGCCGACGGCAAGTCGCGCGTGGCGGTGCTCGAGATCCTGACCGCGATCCCGGCGCTCCGGAACCTGATCCGCGAGGACAAGACGGCCCAGATCCTGAGCATCATGCAGGTGGGAACGCAGCACGGAATGCAGACGCTCGACCAGGCGCTCAAGGACCTCGTGACGTCGGGACGGATCACACGCGAGGAAGCCCTGAAGCGCACCACGAATCCGCGCCTCTTCGAGGGCTCGGCCGCGCCGACCCCGGGCGCCCCGAACAACCCGGCCACGCGCGCCGCCACGGCGGCGCGGGCCTGAGGCCCGAACAAGGAGGGATGAGACCCATGCCTGCGTTGATCCGAAGCCTCCCCGCGGTGGTTCTTCTCGCGCTCGTCGCCTCCGGCGCGTCCGCGACCGCCGGTCCGGCCCCGGCCGAGATCCGCCTGGGCAAGTCTTCTCCGCCCGCGCCTCAGGCCGATCCGGCCCAGGTGCGCGCCGTCGAGCGGTTCATGTCGGCCCGGCAGAGCGCGAGCCTCGACCGGTCCAAGCTGCCCGCGGCGCGCCGCTTGATCACGGGAGCGGTCAAGGTGGACCCCAATACGCTGGCCGGCGAGCCCGGACAGACTCTGGTGGCGTTCGATTTCCCCGACGGAGCCATCGAGAGGCAGACGGATGGGCGCTTCCGCGTCTCGGTCTATCTCCTCTTCGCGGATCGTCAGGGCAAGGTGGTCCAGAGCCGCGATGAGATGCTCACGTTCACGGGAAAAGCGGGCGCCAACGTCTGCGCGGCGCTCAAGACCACGAATGTGATGCACTGGGATTCCGACGAAGTGGTCAAGAGCGCGGCGCGGCTCCACTCGAGCCAGGCGCTCGACGTGGCGGAACAATCCCTGAGGACCTGGACCTCGCAACAGACGCGCGTCGCAGCCTATTCCATCGAGGACGTCTACCCCGCCGGGATCGGGCAGATCATGGTCCCGTGCCTCAAGTTCTCCGCAAAGTTCGGAAAGCGCGGCTATGACGTCGCCGACGTACCGATTATGATGAGGCGTGGCTCGAAGGGATACCTGATCGAGCCCACCGCCAACTAGATCGCCGTCCCCCCGGGAACGTTCGATGCGTCTCGCGCTCTTCGACATCGATGGAACGCTGCTCCGCGAGGGCATCGCGCCCAAGCTGGCCTTCGCGCGCGCGCTCCGGGAGACCTTCGATACCACCGGGCCGATCAGCGCGTTCCGATTCGCGGGGATGACGGATCCGCAGTGCGTGGCCGAGATCATGCGGATGGCCGGCATCGCGGACGAGGTGATCCTCGAGCGCCGGGAAGCCTGCCTGGACCGCTACGTGGAGCACCTCACGGTCGAGATGCGAAACCACCATGGCGCGAAGATCTTTCCGGGCGTGAAGGAGCTCCTGGCGCGACTCAGCGGGCGCGAAGACGTGCTGGTCGGTCTCCTGACCGGAAACGTTCGTCGCGGCGCCATGCTCAAGCTGGACCGCTTCAAGCTCGGGGACTACTTCCGCTTCGGCGCCTTCGGCGACGAGCACGAGGACCGCGGCGAGCTGGCCCGGATCGCGCTCGAGAAAGCGGAGCGCATCGTGGGACGGCCGGTCCGCGGCGACGAAGCGACCGTGATCGGCGACACGCCCCGCGATGTCGCCTGCGCCCGCGCGATCGGCGCGCGCGCCGTCATCGTGGCGACGGGACTGGTTTCGCGGGAAGAGCTTCTCGACGCGAAACCGGACATCCTTCTGGAATCCTTCGCGGACGTCGAAGGCACCCTCCAGGCCATCTGTTCCTAGCGCCCCCGAGCGGGGCCGCGAATCTACGTAGAACCATGTATCGCCTTTGCCCCGGAAGTACGGGACTATGCGCCCGGGGTCAAGGGCCAGGACGGAGGGCCGGTCCGATCGCAGGCGCGCGCCGTGAGCTTCCCATGCTTCTCCTCCTCCTGGGCCTCCTCGGAGCGACGGCTCCCGGCACGCCCTCACCCGTGCGCTACGTGCGCGCGATCGGCGACCGCTTCCAGGTCGTGACCGGCCAGGTCGCGCGCCCCATGTTCATCCGCGGGGTGAATCTGGGGGCCGCGCCCCCGGGTCACTTCCCGGGCGAGTTCGCGATCACCAAGGCCGACTATCGCCGCTGGCTCCGCTTCGCGCGAAACCTCCACGCCAACGCCATCCGCGTCTACGCGCTCCATCCGCCCGAGCTCTATCAGGCGCTGAAGGAGGAAAACGACACGCACCCCGGCGACCCCATCTGGCTCTTCCAGGAAGTGTGGACCGAGCTGCCCGACGGAAACGACTTCTGGGACCCGGCCTTCATGGGGGGCTTCGAATCGGAGATACGCACCGCGGTGGATGCGATCCACGGGAACGCGCTCTTGGCGCCCCGGCCGGGGCACGCGGCCGGGCGCTACACGGCCGACGTCAGCCCCTACCTCGCGGGGTGGCTCCTGGGACGCGAATGGGAGCCCTACGCGGTGCGCGTCACGCAGCAGCGGCATCCCGCCATGAAGTCCTTTCACGGAACCTTCTTCGGGGTCGAAGCCGGCACGGCGATGGAATGCTGGCTGGGGCGGGAGCTGGACCTGGCCGCCTCGTACGAAGCGGAGCGCTACGGCCTGGCCCGCGCGGTGTCCTTCGTGAATTGGCCGACGCTGGACGTGATGCGCCATCCCACCGAGTACGAGCGCGGCGGGCAGCAGGTGGAGCACGATGAGGATGCCTTCTCGGTCGACCCCAGGACCATCCGGCCGCTCAAGACCGCCTCCCCGCTCGCGAGGACGCTCGGCTACTTCGCGAACTATCACGTCTATCCCTATTACCCCGATTTCATGAACCTCGACCCGGGCTACTCGGCCCATCGGGACAAGCATGGGGTGTGCAACTACGCCGGGTACCTCACGGATCTGAAGGCGCACACGCGCGGGCTTCCGCTTCTGATCGGGGAGTTCGGCGTGCCGACGAGCCGCGGAATCGCCCACCAGCAGCCGCAGGGGATCGACCACGGCGGGATGTCGGAGGAACAGCAGGGGAAAGACGACGTCCGCCTCCTGGAGGACATCCAGGAGACCGGATGCGCCGGCGGGCTCCTGTTCGCGCTCTACGACGAGTGGTTCAAGGTGAACTGGCTGGTGGCGCGAAACGAGCAGCCCCGCGAGCGCGATCCCCTGTGGCACAACCTGCTCGATCCCGAGGAGAACTACGGCCTGCTGGGCTTCGATCCTCCCCCGGCGATCCACGTGGACGGGAACGTGGAGGACTGGTCCAAGATCGCGCCCTACGCGTCGGCACCGGGCGGAGCACTCTTGCGCGGGCTCTACGTGACGTCGGACCAGAATCGCTTCTATCTCCGGATCGATCTCGCGCCGGGATCGAGTCCGACGGTGGGTGTCGCGCTCGACGTGCTCGATCCGGCGCGCGGCGACCATAGACTCCCCCGGCCGCTGAACGCGACCTGGTCGCGCGGCGCCGAGTTCGTGCTGCTGGTCGATCCGGGCGCTGCCGACGGCCGCGGCGCGAAGAAGCGCCCTCCCGGAGCCGAGCTCTTCATCGATCGTGCGATGAACTACTCCCGGTGGTCGCGAATCTTCGTGAACGGAGCCCCCGAGGCGGACGAGGCGCCCCTGCGCCCGGTGGCGAACGAGGACGGCCGCTACATTCCGCTTCTCATCGAGACGAATCGGGAGCGGGTCTCGCGCAGCGGCGTGGTGTATCCGGCGCAGCACCTGGACTGGGGCCGCCTCGAGCTCGGCCGCGAGCCGGCGCGCGCGGCCGCCTGGCCGGGAGCGGAGCCCGGGTACGCCTACGACCCGCACGCCGAATGGGCCATCTCCGAGACGCGGCGGTCCATCGAGGTCGCGATCCCGTGGGGCCTCCTCAATGTGGGCGATCCCTCGAGCCGATCCGTGCTCGACGACAAACGGGGCACGAGCGCGATCGAGGTCACGCCCACGTCCGGAATCGGGCTTCTGGCGTGGGCCACGAAGGCGCCGGTCTTCCGCGCCGACTCGCTCGGCCCCGCGCGCGCCGGCGGACCCTCGCGCGTCTCCGGCGCGGACCTCCAGTTCCTCGGCCCCCCGGGCACGACCCAAGCCTCTGCGGGGCAAGCGATTAGAATTACCGAACCGGAGACCACGTCCTATTCATGGAGTGGTTGGGACATGCCGATCATTTCGGAACGGATCAAGGAATCCGCCCGATTTGTCCAGGAAGC
>DASQBE010000087.1:0-7940 GCA_035635355.1 Binatia bacterium
CTGATCGCGGGCTTCTGGCTGTGGCAGGTGAAGTCGAAGGAAGAGGCGATCGAGTGGCTGAAGCGCGCTCCCTTCGACGGCGGCACCGAGGTGGAGATTCGCCAGGTGTTCGAGACCGAGGACTTCGGCGCCGAGCTCACCCCCGAGATGAGGGAGCAGGAGGAGCGTATTCGCGCGCAAGTGGCCGGGAAGCGTTAGCCGCCGGGCCTTGCGCTGAGGGATTGAAGATGGTGTGATCGGTAGCCGTGAAGGCTACCGATCCACATCGGGCGATCGAGGCGGTCTGGAGGATCGAGTCGGCGAGGCTCATCGCCGGTCTCACGCGGTTGGTGCGCGACGTGGGCGTCGCCGAGGATTTGGCACAGGACGCCCTCGTCGTGGCGCTGGAGCGGTGGCCCGTGTCGGGGATCCCGGAGAACCCGGGCGCCTGGCTCATGGCCACCGCGAAGCGTCGCGGGATCGATCGCCTGCGGCGGGACAAGCTCGGCTCGCGCAAGCACGAGGAGCTGGGGCGCGAGATCGAGGCCCAGCGGCGGCCGGATTTGGAGGCGCTGGACGACGCCATCGACGACGGGGTGGGGGACGATCTTCTCCGCCTCATGTTCCTCTCCTGCCACCCCATCCTGTCCACCGAGGCGCGCGCGGCGCTGACCCTCCGTCTTCTCGGAGGCCTCACCACCGAGGAGATCGCTCGCGCCTTCCTCGTTCCCGAGCCGACCATCGCGCAGCGGATCGTTCGGGCCAAGCGCGCGCTCGCGGAGGCGCGGGTTCCCTTCGAGGCGCCGCGGGGCGCCGAGCTCACCGCCCGCATCTCCTCGGTGCTGGAGGTGATCTACCTCGTGTTCAACGAGGGCTACGCGGCGACGGCCGGCGAGGACTGGGTGCGGCCGGCCCTCTGTGAGGACGCGCTCCGCCTCGGCCGCATCCTGGCCGAGCTGACCCCGCGAGAATCGGAAGTCCACGCTCTGGTCGCCCTCATGGAGCTCCAGGGCTCGCGCGTACGCGCCCGGGTCGGCCCGTCCGGAGAGCCCATCTTGTTGCTGGACCAGGACCGCGCGCGGTGGGATCACGTCCTCGTGGGCCGTGGGCTCCGGGCGCTCGAGCGCGCCGAGGGCCTGGGGGGTGCGCACGGCCCGTACGCGCTGCAGGCCGCGATCGCCGCGTGCCACGCGCGGGCCAGGACGGCCGCGGAGACAGATTGGCCGCGCATTGCCGCGCTCTACGACACGCTCGGCCGGATCGCGCCGTCGCCCATCGTGGAGCTGAACCGGGCGGTCGCGCACGGGATGGCCTTCGGGCCGGCGGCGGGCCTCACGCTGGTGGACGCGCTCACCTCGGAGCCGTCCCTCCAGGGGTACCATCTTCTCCCCAGCGTGCGCGGGGATCTTCTCACCAAGCTGGGCCGAATCGAGGAGGCGCGCGGGGAGTTCAGGCGCGCGGCCTCGCTCACCCGAAACGAGCGGGAGCGGCGTTTGCTGCTGGGGCGCGCCGAGGCTTCCTAGGCGGCGGCTACGAGGTCACGAGCGCGATCGCGATCCCGTCATAGCCCTTCATCCCGACGGTCTGAATCGCAGTCGCGGTCACCCGCGGCTCGGCCGCGAGCATGGCGAAGAACTTCCGGACTCCCTGAACGCTCCCATCCTCGCTCTTGGGCTCGATCACGGCCCCGCCGCGCACCACGTTGTCCACGAGGATCAGGCTCCCGGGGCGGGTGAGCCGGAGCGCCCAGGTGAAGTAGTCGGGGATGTTGGCCTTGTCGGCGTCGATGAAGATGAGATCGAAGGGCCCGCGTCCCTCGGCCGCGATCTTGGGCAGGGTGTCGAGCGCCAGGCCCAGGCGAAGATCCACCACGCCCGAGAGTCCGGCGCGGGCGATGTTGGCTCGCGCGACGTCGGCGTGCTTGGGGTCGGCTTCGAGCGTGATGAGACGCCCGCCCTGGGGCAGCGCCCGGGCGAGCCAGATCGTGCTGTAACCGCCGAGCGTGCCGATCTCGAGGATGGCGCGGGCGCCCTGGACGCGCGCGAGCATGTGGAGGAGCTTCCCCTGGTTGGGCGCGACCTGGATCTCGGGGAGGCCCGCGGCCGTGCTCGCGTCGAGCGCCGCCTTCAAGGCGGGGTCCGCCGGCGTGACCGTCTCCGTGATGTAGCGGTCGACCGCGCTCCACAGACTCTCGTCGGCGCGCACCGGCTCGGTGGGTGTGCTCATGGGCCCCATCATAGACCACAAGGGGATTGCGACTCCATCCCGGATCGGCGATTCTCGGCCCCTTGAGCTACATCGACAAGAGCCTCATCGAAGGCGAGACCGTCCTCTACAAGGCCCGGCTCCACTGGATCGTGCTCCTCTGGCCGGCCCTTCTCGGCGGGGTGATCGCGTTCCTGGGCATCGGCTTTCTGGTGGGAGGCGTCTACCACGCGGCGCGATCGAACGGATTCTCGGGCGCCATGGGGGTCGTCGGATTCCTCCTCTTCCTGGGCGGGGTCCTTCTGATCGGCGCCGGCATCGCGAGGCGGAACGCCACGGAGATCGCCGTGACCAACCGGCGCGTCCTGATCAAGACCGGAATGGTGAACCGGAGAACGCTGGAGCTCCTGCTCTCCAGGATCGAGAGCATCGGCGTGAACGAGACCCCGCTGGGCCGGATGCTCGGGTATGGAACCGTCATCCTGCGCGGAACCGGCGGCACCCCGGAGCCGTTCGACCGGATCGACCAGCCGCTGGAATTCCGAAAGCAGGTGCAGCGGCAGGTGGAAGCGCGCCTCTAGGACGTCGAACGCGGGGAAAGCGGCTCGACCCGGACCCGGGTCACCCCATCGCGGACAAAGCCCAGCGCCGCCGCGGCACGACGGGAGAGATCGATGATCCGGCCGCGCACGTAGGGCCCTCGATCGTTGATGGTCACGATCACGCTTCTCAGGTTCTCGAGGTTGGTGACCCGCACCCGGGTTCCGAATTCCAGCGTGCGATGAGCGGCCGTCATCAAGCTGCTGCTGAACGTCTGTCCGCTCGCGGTCATGCGGCCATCCAGGATCGGATGGTAGAAGGAGGCGGATCCGATCTGGGCGGCGGGCGCCGGCGGGCGCGGCCCTTCCGGGGCGGAGGCCGGCGCGGGAGCAAGGACAGGCTCGTTGGGCATCGCGGCTGGCAGAAGCAGAGCGCTGGCGAAAAGCAGGCAGGGCAGGATGGGTCGCATGGGAGGTTCTCCGAGAGGCCTTCTGTGATCCGGTCGAATGCCGCAGGCTGAAAGCGTATGGGTTGAGCCCATCGATGGTAGCCCGGCCCGAGGGGGCCGCGCCTAGCGAAAAATCCCCGCAGCGAGCAGATTCTTCCTAAGTCACATCGAAGGCGGCGGTTCCAGCCCCATCAAGCGCATGTAGAGGATGAGCTGGGCGCGGTGGTGGATCTCGTGCTGCTGGAGCGTATCCAGGATCCAGTGGAGCGTGTAGCTCCGCTCGGGGCGCCCGGGATTCTGGCTCGTGAAGAGGCGGCTCAGCTCGGACACCGGCTTGTCCAGCCAGCTCTGGGTGTGGCGGTGCCACTCCGCCAGCATGGCCAGGAGCGACGCGTGATCGGGCGCGTGGGGAACCGTGACCCAGCCCTGCGCCGGATCGCGGTGGGGCACCACCCACTCCTCGTAGGTCCCGCCCTCCACCGTGTTGTGGATCCATCCACGCTCGCACTCCGCGATGTGCACGATGATCTGCTGCGCCGTGAACATTTCCGGGCGCGGCTTCCAGTCGAACCGGCTCGCGGGGAGGGCTTCCACGGCGCCGAGGAGAAACGGGCGGTACATCGAGTCCCAGAAGGGATAGAACGAGCGGATGGTTCCGGGATCGTCCGCGGCCGAGAGCTTTCGCGCGGAAGTGCGAATATCGGCTGGATTCTTTGAAGTCACGGTGCTCCTCCCCATGGGTGCGCGCTAGGCCTGGACCATAACCGATTCGTTGCTTCCCGTGGGCGCCCGCCGTATCTTCCCCGGCATGCCGCTGTTGGACGTGGGCGGCTGGAAAGTCGATGGAGAGGAGGGTGGGATGAGCTTGAGGTTCCGCGTTTTCGCAGTGGTCGGCGTCTTGGTTCTGGCGCTGTGCGGCTGCCAGAAGGGGAACACGAACGCAAGCTCCGGGACGCCGGACATGTCCGAGTCGGCCAAGGCCGACTCGAAGGGCGCCAACTCGAGCGCGAAATCCGGCAGGAACAGCGCGAAGAGCGGCTCCAAGCAAGCGGCTCATACGAACGCGAAGCACGAGAAGACGGAAGCCGCGAAGCACGAGAAGACGGAGGCCGCGAAGCACAAGAAGACGGAGGCCGCGAAGAAGACGAGCCCCGGGCCGGCCGTTATGAAATCGGGCACCCTCACCGAAGCCGACAACGAGATGGAATTCAATTTTCGGCAGGGGCAGCTCATCACCGTCGTGCTCGATTCCAATCGGGCGTCCGGGCTGAGTTGGAACCTGGTCGAACCCTCCGGCAGCGTCATCGTGCGGGACGGTAGTCCCAGTTACGCGGTGGCCAAGGGCAAGAGCGGCGCGGGCACCGAGACCTGGCACTTCCGCGCCACGAAGCCGGGGCAGCAGCTGGTGCGGATGGAGTACCGCCGGAAGTGGGCGTCCAGCTCGCCGGAGCGCTCGTTCCGGTTCACGGGAACGGTGCGATAGCCTAGTTTTCGACTCAAGCGGGGGATCCCCTGTTCCGATGATCCGGGACAGGGGACCCCGTCATGCCGCATCCGCTCGCCATCGCGTTCCTTCACGGCATCGGCCGAACCGCTCCCGGTTACTCGGCCTGGATGGAGCGCGCGCTCACGCGCCGGTTCGCCCGTCTCGTGGGCCCGGCCTCCTCGCCCCAGCTCCTGTTCGAAGAGGTGAACTGGAGCGCGGCGCTGCAGTCCCGCGAGGACCGTCTCTGGCAGCGCCTCCTCCCGGATGGCCCCATGCGCTACAAGAGCCTGCGCCGGTTCATGGTCGACTTCGCGGCCGACGCCATCGCCTACCAGCCCGCGCCCTCGGATCGCACGGCCTACGACGCGGTCCACCGGGTGGTGGCGGGGCGCCTGGCGCGTCTCGCGGAGCGGGCCGGGCCGAGGGCGCCGCTCTGCGTGATCGCGCACAGCCTGGGCACCGTGATCGCCAGCAACTACCTCTATGACCTCATGAAGGGGGAACGTTCCTTCATGGGTTCGAGCGTGCGCGCGGTCCTGAACGGCACGCCGCTCGAGGGCGGGGAAACCTTCGCGCTCTTCTATTCGATGGGAAGCCCCATCGCCCTCTGGAGCTTGCGCTTTCCGCGCTTCGGCGAGCCCATCCGGTTTCCGAGGGCCGACCTCTCGCGCCATCATCCCAGCCTCGAGCCCGCATGGATCAATGTCTACGACCCCGACGATGTGATCGGGTACCCGCTCCAGGCGTTGAATGCCTCCTACCGCGCCGCCGTGACCGAGGACCGTCCGGTCGACGTGGGCTCCATCTTCACCCGCTGGAATCCGCTCTCGCACGTCGGATACTGGAACAACGGAAGGGTGGCCGACGGGATCGCGGAATCCCTGGCCGAGGTATGGTTGCGGAGCAGCGGCCTGGAGGAGGTCGCGGAGCGGGGCCGGGCGGGTACGAAATCCGCGTGACCGCGCCTACGTGGTCGCGGCCCGGAGGAGCCAGACCTCCAGGTACATCACCGCCAGCTGGCCGATGAAGCCCACCACGCACACGAGGATCGCCCGCCCCAGGCTCTTGTAGTCGAGCGCCTGGCGCACCGCCACCACCATCGAGGCCAGGGTCCAGAGCCAGGCCGCGATCACGATCAGCCATCCGACGACCGGGATGAGACCCAAAATCCTGAAAATCCCCGGCGTCGAACCGAACCCGGTCGTGCGGATCAGCTCCCCCAGGTCCGAGCGCGTCTCCGGCTCCGGGATCATCTTCACGCCCACGAGCCAGATGAAGAAGAGCCAGACGATCCAACCCGCGAGCCCGGCCACGAATCGCGGGAGGATATCGGTATCGCCGGGATGGAAATCGCCGATCGTGATCGCGAGTGACGAGACGACGGCGATGACCACCGCCTGCCCCGTCGCGCTCTTGTCGGCCTCGACTTCCTCGTAGGTGGCGACCTCGAGTCTCGCCGCACCAGCCATCCGCCGAAACATGGATGCCACGGTCATGCCCTCCCTGGACGTGGGTACCGGAGCGCTTCAGCTCCGGGGCACCATAAACCAAAAGCCGCCCCGCGGCGTTGGAAATACCGCGGGGCGGCGCGTTGCGGTGACACCGGAGGTTGGGGGCCCCCCAGCTTAGTTTCCTACCTTGAGGCCCACCCCCGCGCTGCTCGCGGTGCCGACGTGGCCCGATCCCGCCTGGACTCCGGCCTTCGCCCCGGCCTTCGTGGACGTGGCGACACGGGTGTCGCTGTGGATCATGGCCGCCTTGCCGTCGGCCTTCGCCCGGCCCGAGGCGACGTTCAGCTCACTGGTCATGGCGGTGCTGAGATCGCCGAGCTTGAGATTCAGACCGTGGGCGATCTGGCCCCACCCCAACCCTTCCTTGTGGAGCTGGAACAGCTGCTCCGCCGTGACCGAGGTCTTGGAATTCGCCATCAGCGTGTGGGCGATCAGGATCTCGCCCATCCCCGCGTCGAATTGGGTCTGCTCGGCGGTCAGGGCTTCAGGGGTCATTCCGAATTCGGGGGCCACGCGTCCCGCGACGACCACATCGCCCTTCTCGTTCACCTCGGCGTCGATCTGACGGGAGATCTCGCCGAGCTGCTTCTGGACCATGGTGCACGTCTTGGCCGAAGCCTTCTTCGCCCGCTCGCGGATCGGGTTCAGAGACGCATCCGAATTCGCGCCCGCGTCCGTGCTCGTCGCCGCCTGCATGTTGCCCTGCGCGTCGATCGGACCCTGGACATCGACCATCCCGGTCGAGCTCTGATTCGAGGACGTGGTTCCCGAAGCGCTCGGATCCGCCTGTTGGCCCAGCGCCACCCCGACCGAAGCCAGGATCAAGGCGCTGCCCAGGAAGACACCGGGAATTACCTTCATGTGCTGCCTCCTCTCAAAGCGCACACGTGTTGCCTCGCGTGCGCGGTTGGGACCCCCCGGATGGATGTTGCAGCTTGCTCCGTCTACCCGCGTCCCTCGGCCCGGTGCAGCATTTCCGCGACCGTGCCCACCAGATCGTTCGAATGGACGGGTTTGGTGAGATTGGCGTCGGCGCCGTGGCGGAAGCCGAGGAGCTGGTGTTTCGGCTCGTTCGCCGCGGTGAGCATGACGACCGGCAGATTCCACGGGCGATAGAGGCGTCGAAGCTCCAGGCACACGTCCCATCCGCTCATGTCGGGGAGCGCGATGTCCAGGACCACGAGGTCCGTCGTGTGCTCCGCGGCGAACACGAGGGCGCGCTTCCCCTCCGTCTCCACGTGAACCTCGTGCCCTGCTCGTTCCAGGTTGCCCTTGAGAACCCGGGCCAGGCCTTCCTTTTCCTCGACTACCAGAATCCGCGCCCGCGGCGGATCCGATGAATATCCCTTGGTGTCGGCCATGATGCCTCCGAAGCTGGGTCGTGCGGGGATGTGTCGAGACGTCCGTGGTCCTGGGCCGTCCGCCTGCTGGTTGCGCCTCTGAGTTATCGGAAGGTTCTCTATTTCAAGTAGGGGGAATCGAGGGCTCGCGAATCTTTACGTAGTACGACGGGGTTGGTTGTCTTCGACCAGCGCCTACGTTCAGGAGCATCACACAACTGGATTCGCGTTAAGATTGAGTGCGCGCCCCGTCGTGGCGGGTGACCGCCGCGGGTGCGCCAGGAGGAGGACGGCATGTTCGAAAACGCGGAGGTTCAGACGATGCTCCCCGTCAAGGATCTGAAGGCGGCGGAGCGCTTCTATGAAGAGATCTTGAAGCTGAAGAGGGTCGCCTCGATGCCGGACACCGCGACGGTGTATCAAAGCGGCCG
>DASQBE010000088.1:0-8495 GCA_035635355.1 Binatia bacterium
GAGAAGGTCGCCCTCCGGGCCGCCGAGGGGAGCGTGGAGCGCGCGGAGGCGCTCGGGCGCGCAGCAGGCCTGGCGCCGTGGGATTCCCGCTACCCGAACCTTCTCGGCGCCTCCCTCCTGGCCCAGGCGCGGCGTGACCCGGACCGCGGGCGAGACCTGCTCCGGCGCGCCGCCTTGGCCGAGCGATCGGCCATCGCGGTGGAGCCGCAGAACAGCTATTACTATTCCAACCTGGGGGGTATCGCGGCCGCGCAGGCGCTGCTCCGCCCGCCGGACGCGACCACGGCGGACGCGCGGCGCGCCTTCGCGAGGGCGATGGCGGGCGACCCCACGAACGCGGAGATCATGGACCAAGCTTCGCAGGCGATGATCCAGCTCGGACGTGTCGGGGAGGCGCGCGAGATCGCGCGACAGGCGGCGGCGACCTATCCGGATCTGGCGCAGCCCATGGCGCTCTTCGGGTACATCGCGCTGCAAGAGAGACGCTGGGCCGATGCCGCCGATACCCTCGAGCTGGCGGCCAGGCGGCAGTGGTGGGGGGAGGATCTGGCGCGGGCGACGACCTGGAGCAATCTGTCCGCGGCGTATCTCTCGTTGAATCGGAACGAAGACGCGCTGCGCGCGGCCGAGGAAGCCCTCCGGTTGGCTCCGTCCAGCGCGGACGCCCTGGGGAACCGCGCCCTGGCGCTCGAGCGGCTGGGGAGGAAGGCGCCGTGATCCACGGAAAGCGAATCGCGGTCGTGCTGCCCGCGTACAACGCGGCCAAGACGCTGCGACAGACCTACGAGGAGCTGCCGCACGAGATCGTGGACCACGTCATCCTGGTGGACGACGCGAGCCAGGACGAGACCACGGAGCTTGCGCGGCAGCTCGGCATCGAGACGTTCGCGCATCCCAGGAATCTGGGATACGGCGGGAACCAGAAGACCTGCTATCGCGAGGCGCTCCGCGCGGGCGCCGACGTCGTGATCATGGTGCACCCGGATTACCAGTACACCCCGGCCCTCGTGACCGCGATGGCGTCGATGGTGGCGAAGGGCATCTACGACACCGTGCTCGGCTCACGCATGCTCGGCACGAGCGCCTTGAAGGGTGGCATGCCCCGCTACAAGTACGTGGCGAACCGCATCCTGACCCTGGTCGAGAACATCGCCCTGCAACGGAAGCTCTCCGAATACCACACCGGCTACCGCGCGTTCAGCAGGCGCGTCCTGGAATCCCTTCCGCTCGAGGAGAACTCCAACGATTTCGTCTTCGACAACGAGATGCTCGCTCAGATCGTGGCCTTCGATTTCAAGATCGGCGAGGTGAGCTGCCCCACGCTCTATTTCGGGGAGGCCTCGAGCATCTCGTTTCTCCGGGCGGTGCGGTACGGCCTGGGCGTTCTACGCGTATGCGCCGAGTACCGCCTGCACCGGTGGGGCCTCCGGAGGTCTCGACTCTTCGAGCCGGGCGGGCGGAGGCTGGCCCCGGACCCCTCGCGCATCCCACGGTGAGCGCGGGCCGGCCGGTCCCCGTGGGCGCCTGCCCGTGCGGCTCGCGCGAGCTCGGTCCGCCCTCGCGCGCGTTCGTGTTCGGAGGCGAGCGGTTCGGTCTTCGGCGATGCGGGACGTGCCGCCGGATGCTCCTCGACCCGCGCCCTGGCCCCGGCATGATCCAGGAAGCGTACGACGAGGAGTACTACGGCGCGGGCGCCCGGAAGTTCGTTCCGGCGATCGAGCGCTTCGTGGACGCCTTCCGGGATCGCCGGGCGATCCTGGCCGCGCGGCTCCTCCGGGCGGGGGGTGCCACCGCCTCGGCCCGCGTGCTCGACATCGGGTGCGGGAGCGGTCAGTTCCTCGCGAGGCTGGAGTGCATGGGTCACGAGTGCCACGGCACGGAGCTGTCGGCCGAGACCGGGGCGCGCGCGGCCAGGATCCCCGGGCTCGAGCTCCAGTTCGGCGCGCTCGCGCCGGAGACGTATCCCCCGGGCTTCTTCGACCTCATCTCCATCTGGCACGTCCTCGAGCATTTGCCCGATCCGGACTCCGTGCTTCGCCTTTGCCATGGGTGGCTACGCGAGGGGGGCGCTCTTCTCCTGGCCGTCCCGAACGTGGATTCGTGGCAGGCCAGGCTCTTCGGGGGCTCCTGGTTTCATCTCGATCCGCCCCGGCACCTGTATCATTTCAACGGACGCTCTCTCGTCGCGGCGCTCGCCCAGGCGGGGTTCCGGGTCGAGCGGGTGCGCACGCTCTCCTGGGAACAGAACGTGTACGGGATTCTGCAAAGCGCGTTGAACGCGCTCGGGTTTCCGCGGGATGAGTTCTACGAGGTCTTGAAAGGGAACCGGCCGATCACCGCGAGGCCCAGGCTGCCCGTCGAGGCCCTGGTGCTTCTGCTCCTCTCCCCGGCGGCCCTCCTCTTCGCCGCGCTCGAGGGTCTCTTCGGCAGCGGCGGGACGCTGGAGGTTGTCGCCCGCCGCGCGGATCCCCCCGCGGCGTGACCAAGCGCCGGGCCCGCCGCGCCGCGGCTCCTCCTTCCGGCGCGCCCCCCGCATCGCCGGGAGCCGACCTTCTGGCCGGTGTCTTGGTTTTCGCCGCCGCGGCCGCGGTGTTCTGGCCCACCGTGGGCTATTCCTTCCTGAACTGGGACGACCCCGTCTACATCCTCCAGAATCCCTGGATTCGCGCCTTCACGTGGGCGAACGTGCGCGGCGTCTTCACGCATCCGTACTTTCAGAACTACCTCCCGCTCCATCTCCTCTCGTACATGCTCGATCACGCGCTGTGGGGACTCGAGGCCAGCGGCTACCACTTGAGCTCGGTCGTGTTTCACGCCGTGAACAGCGTGCTCTGCCTCGCGGTCGTCCGTCGCATGGGCGGGAGCAGGACCGTGGCCGCCCTGGCGGGGCTCCTCTTCGCGGTCCACCCGTGCCACGTGGAGGCGGTGGCGTGGGTCTCGAGCCGGAAGGATGTCCTCTCCACGACCTTCATGCTTCTCTCCCTTCTGTTCTATCTCGGGAGCCGGGACGCGGGGAGCTTCCGGCCGATTCCCTTCGTCGCCTCGGTCCTCGCGTTCCTTCTCGGGATGCTCACCAAGGTGAGCGTCGTGGTGCTGCCCGGCTTCCTCCTCCTCCTGGACGGGATGCCGGAGCCGAGAGGCGCGCGGTCCCGCCCCTCTCTCACGTGGGCGGTCGCGACCAAGATCCCGTACGCGATCGCGGGCGTTGCCCTGGTCCTCGTCAACGCCCGCGCCCAGGTAACGGCCCAGGCGGCCTACGCCCACGATCCCTTCCGGTATCTACTCGTGAAGGGGCACGCGGTGTGGAATTACGTCTCTCTCCTCTTCGGCTTCGGGGGAAGCCCGGATTACGATCTGCCCAAGGTCGGAGTTCATCCCCTGGAAACGCTCTTCCAGCTCGCCGGGCTGATCGCGCTGCCGGCCGTGGCCTGGCTGCTCCTTCGCGCGAAGAAAAGGCTTCCTTTCCTGGGAGTCTCCTGGGCGTTTCTCGCGCTGCTGCCCGCGCTCCTCTTCCCGCTCGTGACCTACATGGCGGACCGCTATCTCTACGCCCCGTCCCTCGGGTTCTGCTGGGCGCTGGCAGCCGCCGTGGTGGGCGTGGCGTCGCCGTCCCGCGCCGGCGATCCCCAGCGTGGGGCGCCGGGCGCCCGGACCGTGGTCTCGGCCTCCCTGGCCCTGATCGTTCTCGTCGGATTCACCGTGCGGACGATTCAGTATTCGCGGGTCTGGAAAGACTCGGAGGCGCTCTGGACCTTCGCCATGACGAAGAGCCGGGATTATCGCGTGTTCAACAACCTGGCGCAGATTCGCACGGAGCAGAAGCGCTGGGGTGAAGCCGAGCGTCTGCTCCGCAAGGGAGCCGTGGCCGAGAACGTGACCTCCCACCAGAGCCTCGGCGTGCTCTATTACACCACCGGCCGCTTCGAGGAGGCCATGCGGGAGACCGACAAGGCGCTCGAGATCCAGGGCCGCAAGGGACGCGACCTCACGCTCGAGGCGGAGCTCCATTTCAACCGCGGCGCCATCCTCTGGTCTCTCGGGAAGACCGAGGCGGCCGCGGAGGAGTGGAGGACCGCGCTGCGCGACAATCCGTCCCACGCCCAGGCGAGAGAGTGGCTCGGGATCGCGACGAAGCCGTCCGGCACGGGACCGTAGTCCCCGTCGTCCTTTTGTGCTAGGTTCCCGCCTCAGAATCCCGTCCTTCGCATTCCACCGTACCTCGAGGGAGGAAAACCGCATGGAACGTCGTATCGCACGGGTTGCGCTCCTGGTCCTGCTCGCGCTCGGTCTCGTCTCCGGCGCGGCAATCGGCGCGGACAAAGCCGCCAAGCCCATGGACTCGGACGCCCAGCACCAGCAGATGATGGAGATGATGATGAAGGCGTCCATGCCCGGTCCCATGCACGACCTCATGAAGCCGATGGTCGGGAACTGGAAGACGACCGCCAAGAGCTGGATGGGGGAGGGCGATCCCAAGGTGAGCGAGGGGACCTGCGAGAGCGCCTGGATCCTGGGGAACCGCTACCTCCAGAGCACGTACAAGGGGGACATGGGGGGGATGCCGTTCGAGGGCTGGGGTCTCATGGGCTACGACAACCAGAAGAAGGAATTCGTGAGCATGTGGGCCGACAACATGGGAACCGGAATCGCGATGAGCGACGGCAAGGCGGATCCCTCCGGCAAGGTCTTCACCATGATGACCATGATGAACGATCCGCAGTCCGGGAAGCCCGTCCCGTACAAGATGGTCACGAAGGTGATGGACGAGAATCAGTACATGATGTCGATGATGAACATGAAGGGCGGCAAGGAGCACAAGGAGATGGAGATCACCTACGATCGCATGAAGTAATCCGTTCCCGAGAATCGAACGCGAGAGCCCGGGGGAGAGGAACCCTCCGGGCTCTTGTTACAGCAGCGAGCACATCACCGCGAGGTAGTCGCGCACCTCGCGCGTATGGAGGAAATTCTCCCGGACGTGGGCGCGTCCCTCCTCGCCGAGATCGTGCCTCAACTCGGCGTTGTCGAGCAGGCGGACCGTCTGGAGCGCGGCGCCCTCGATGGAGCGGCTCAAGAGGCCCGTCCGCTCGTGCAGGATCTGGAGCGGGATGCCCCCCACCGCGCTCGCGACCACCGCGCGCCGCTTCCAAAGGGCCTCGGACACCGTGAGCGCGAACCCCTCGCGCAGGGATTTCTGCATCACCACGGTCGAGGCCCTCTGGAGGGCGTTGATCTCGATATCGGAGCCGGGGGCGAGCTCGAGCACGGTCACGTCCTTCGCTTTCGCCGCGCGCTCCCTCACCTCCGCCAAGACTTCCGCGCCCTCCGGATCGTCGCTCGCGCCGCCCCCCGCCAGCAGGAGACGGGCGCGCCGGCGGGACCGCACCATGCGGAACGCCTCGATGACCCCGAGGGGATCCTTGATCCGGTCGAAGCGGCTGATCTGTGTGATCCAGGGTCCCCGCCTCGCCAGGTCGAGGCGGTCCAGGATCGCCAGGATCTCCTCCGTCTCCATTTCCCGGTTCTTCTCGGAGAACGGGTCGATGGACGGCGGAACGAGGTACGTCGGAATGGGAAGGGGAGGAACGAATTCGATGGCCGAGAAGATCGAGGCGTCGTACTGGGAGACGGAAGGGCGCAGGAATTCCCAGTGGTCGGGGTCCCGCGAGGAGAGATCGATGTGGCAGCGCCACACCCAGCGCTGTCCCTTGGACCTTCGGAGCGAGACGAGCCCCGCGGGCTGGGGGTCATGGATCAGGATCAGATCGCCGTCCAGGGCGAGTCGCTCCGCTTCCTCCCGGGTCCTCTCGGCGTAGATCGCGCGGTCTGAGTCCGTGAGCTTCTCGCCGTGGCCGTGGAGCGCGTTGTGCATCTTCTTCGTGACGCCGAAGAACCGCTCGTCCCCCTCCATGACCTCCCAGGTCGTGGGGACGCCGAGCTCGTTCAGGATGAGCACGACCCGGTGGAGGATCTCCGCGACGCCTCCGCCGGTCTTGGTCGTGTTGACCATGACCAGGCGATGGCCGCGGAGCTTGCGGGCGAGCGCCTCGAGCGCGCGCAACGTGCCCGGTCCGACGACCTGGGCATAGCGCTCGAGCCAGCTCCCCGCCGGTGGATCGGGCGCCGCGCGCAACGGGTCGGGCGGAGGGGCGCCGACCAGGGTCTCGCTCACTCGCTCGGTCCCTTCGGCCTTCGGAGTCTTCCCGCGAAGCGCGCGACCACGGCGCGGGCTTCCTGGCGCCGCGCGGCGTCGGGTTCCTCCGTGCGCCGGAGAAGGCGCGACGGGATGAGGGACCGCCGCCAGCGCGCGCCGATCTCGCGGTGGAGGCGCATCAGCGGCATCCCTCCCATGGTCAGGGTCTCGGCGGATTCCGCGAGCTTCGCCGCCCCGCGGCTCCGGAGCCACGCCACGAGGTCGTCCTCGGCGGGCCCCAGGATTCTGGCTTCCACCAGGTGGTAGAAGGCGGACGCGAAATCGATGCGGGGCCATAGAGGCACCACCTGCTCCGGCTCCTCGGCCGTGAGCCCCAGGCCCGCCCTCACGCTTCGCGCGCTGATGAAGTGAAACGAGGCGCCCTGGGGCGCCGTCTCCGCCCGTTTCCGGCTCGAGGCTTCCTCGAGGATCCGGAGCAGGGAAGCGCGCAGCTCCTCGAGATTCAGCAGCGGCTGGGCTCCCGCGAACGCGAGGCGCTCCGCGATCTCGGGCTCTTGCAGCGCGCTCGCGGCCCAGTTGGCGAAATCATTCGGCGGGAGATCCCGCGCCCTCGGGTGGCGCACGGAGACCCGAGTGATGTGGAAGAACAGGGATTCCGGGGGGACCAGGGCGATGCCCTCCCGAAGAGAGTTCAAGTCGGACGCGGATCGACCCGCCGGATACTCGAGGTGCGCCACGGTGGAGAACGGGAAGGAGGCTGTCATGGGCGATCGGAGGACGACTCCTGATCCGCGGCTCTCAGGTACTCCACCACCAGGTCACGCGCGAGATCCCGGCACCCCAGCCCGAAGGCGAGCGCCAGCGCGAGGCCGGCCGCGCCGACGACCGCGATTCCGACGGCCATGACCAGCTGCGCCGCCAGGCCCAGCTGCTCGAGCGCCAACAGCACCATGAACACGATGAGCACGCTCACGATGACCTGCGACCGGAGCTTCCCGATGCGGACCCCCGTCGAGGCCAGCATGGTCGCGATGATCTTTCCGGCGGCCACCGCGATCGGCACCCCGAGCAGGAGCACCAGCGCCGAGGTCAGGACGCGCGGCACCACGTCCTGGAGCCGGGCCGTGATCGAGTGGGCGAGATCCATGCCCACCACGCGGAGCGAGACCAGGAGGGTGGCGAGAATGATGGCCCAGAAGAGGAGGTAGCCCGCGAACCGGCTCGGCGAGAGCTCGGGAGCGAGCCCGCCCCGCTGCCGCATCCGGGCGTAGGAGGCGTCCACCCCGATCAGGGCGAAGAGCCCCTGGACGAGCCGCGACAGGAGCGTCGCGAGAATCCAGCCCAGGAGGAATACGCCGGCCGAGATGAGGAACAGGATCAGACCTTCCGACACACTCGTCAGCGTCGACTGAAGCTGGGCCCCGAAATCGGGCGGAATGATGGAGCTCATCTGCCACCTCCTTCGATCACGGCGTGCCGGCCCGGCTGGCCGCCACGGCCTCGAGAAAACGGGCAACGCCTCCGATCCCCATCACCCGGTACCGCGCGCGGGTCCTCTCCCTGCCGACCCGCACGGGGAAGTCGCGCTTCGTGAGCGCCGAGAACGCGGGCTCGTCCCCGTCGCTGTCGCCGAAATAGAAGATCGCGCGGGGCTTGATCCGCGCCCGGAGCCCCGTGAGCGCCCGGCCCTTGTCGTGCCCGCGCGGGACGAAATCCACGACGAGGGCTCCCGGCACCGATGTGAATCCCTGCCGCCTCGCTTCTCCCGAGGCGACCGAGAGGAGGTCCGCCGAAAGGCGCCTTCTCCTCTCCTCGCCCCTCACGCCCCGGCTGTGCACGGCCACGGTCAGCCCCTTCGCCTCGAGGAGCGCGCCCGGAACCGCGCGGACCAGCGGCCGGAGCGCCGCCGCCACGCGTTCGCACCGCCGTCGGAGCTGCGCGCGCACGCGGCCCGGCGGGGCGAGCGGACCATCCAGGCCGTACTGGCCGATCCGCACCACGCCGCGCACCGGAACGAGCCGCGCCAAGTCCGGCCCCGGCCGCGCGCTCAGGATCGCGATCCGGGTCTTCGCCCCGCGGACGGCGCGCCCGATCCAGCGGAGGGTCGAGGACGGCACTCTTGCCAGGTCCGGCCGCTTCGCGATCGGCGCGATCGTCCCATCCAGGTCGAGCACGACGAGCAACGGGAGCTCCGGCGCCTCGAGGGCCGCGCGCGCGCGGGCCCACGTGCGGGGCGCGAAGAACGGCCGCGTCAACGAGTCGAGCCAGGGCGGCCGGGGCCCGGAACGAGATGCAGACGCCGCACGTCTCGAAGGATCTTAGTCGCCCAGTCGTAGATATT
>DASQBE010000089.1:0-13329 GCA_035635355.1 Binatia bacterium
GACCAGCACGAATCGAAGCGTCAGGCGATCGACGAAAGGGAGCTGCTCGAGCTCTCGCGCGTGCTCGAGCGGACCCTCGCCGACTTCGACGTCGAGGGCAAGGTATCCGAGGTGCACCCCGGCCCCGTCATCACGCTCTTCGAGTTCGAGCCCGCGCCGGGAATGAAGGTCAGCCAGATCCTGAATCGCCAGGACGACCTGGCCCTGGCGCTCAAGGCGCAGCGGATCCGCATCGTGGCCCCGATTCCCGGAAAGGCGGCGGTCGGGATCGAGATCCCCAACCGGATCAAGGCCACCGTATCCCTCCGCGAGATTCTGGCCTCGCCGGCGTTTCAGGATTCGACCGACGCGCTGCCGCTGGCGCTCGGGAAGGACGTGGCCGGCGTGCCTTTCGCCACGTCCCTCGAGCGCATGCCGCATCTCCTGATCGCGGGCGCGACCGGCTCGGGGAAGAGCGTCTGCATCAACACGCTCATCATGAGCCTTCTCTACACCAAGACGCCCGCCGAGCTCAGGTTCATCCTGATCGATCCGAAGATGCTGGAGCTCACGCCCTACAACGGGATTCCACATCTGCGCATGCCCGTCGTGACCGACCCCAAGAAGGCGGCGCAGGCGCTCCGCTTCTCCGTCAAGGAGATGGAGCGCCGCTATCAGATGCTGGCGAAGCACGGAGCGAGGAACATCGAGGGCTACAACCGGATGAACCTCGATCCCTCGACCACGGAGGAGCCCAAGCTTCCGTATCTCGTCGTGGTGGTCGACGAGCTGGCCGACCTCATGGCGCTCCTTCCCACGGAGATCGAGGAGCCGATCCAGCGGCTGGCGCAGATGGCCCGGGCGGTGGGGATCCATCTCGTCCTGGCCACCCAGCGTCCCTCGGTGGACGTCATCACCGGCATGATCAAGGCGAACTTTCCCTCGCGGATCGCGTTCCAGGTGGCCAGCCGCACCGATTCCCGCGTGATCCTCGACATGAACGGCGCCGAGAGCCTCCTGGGCCACGGCGACAGCCTCTATCTCCCCGCCGGGAAGCCGGAGCCCTACCGCATTCACGGCGCCTTCGTCTCCGGCGAGGAGATCGAGCGCGTCGTGAGCTTCCTGAAATCGCAGGGTCGCCCGGTCGTCGCGGACGACTCCGCGCTGGAGCAGGTCCGGATCTCGGACGCCGATGACTCGGACGACGAGCTCTACGACGAGGCGATGCGCCTCGTGGTGCTCCATCAGCAGGCCTCGACCTCCATGCTCCAGCGCCGCCTCAAGGTGGGCTACTCGCGCGCCGCGAGGCTCCTCGATCTTCTCGAGGAGCGCGGCGTGGTGGGCCCGTCCGAGGGAGCCAAGGGGCGCGAGGTTCTGGTGACCGAGCAGGAGCTGGCCGACCGCCAGCACGAGCCTCCACCGGGCGTGAACGCGTGATCGCGCCCTCGCGTTCGATGGCGCCGGCGCGCGTGGCGCTGGTCACGCTGGGCTGCGCGAAGAACCTGGTCGACTCGGAGATCATGGCGGGCCTGCTCGCGACGGGCGGGTTCGTGACCGCCCAAGACCCCGGCGCCGCGGACGTCGCGCTGGTGAACACGTGCGCTTTCATCGGGCCCTCGCAGAAGGAATCGATCGACAGGATTCTCGAGATGGCCGCTCTTAAGCGGGAGGGGAAGCTCCGCGCGGTGGTCGTGGCGGGGTGCCTCGCGCAGCGCTATCAGGCCGAGCTCTTGCACGAGATTCCCGAGGTGGACGCGGTCGTGGGCACCGGGCAGGTGGACGCGATCGTCCGAGTCCTGAATCGCGCGCTCCGCCCGGGGAACGAGCGCATCCTCGAGGTCGGACCTCCCGGGACGGCGGTGGATCTGGCCGCGCACCGGGCCGTCTCCACCCCGCGCCACGTGGCCTATCTGCGCATCGCGGACGGCTGCGACTTCCGATGCACCTTCTGCATCATCCCCAAGCTGCGGGGGGACCTCCGGAGCCGGCCTCTCGAGTCGGTGGTGGCCGAGGCGCGCCGCCTGGCGGAGTCGGGTACCAAGGAGCTCCTCCTCATCGCCCAGGACTCGACCTCCTTCGGCGACGACCTGTACGGCGAGGCCCGGCTGCCCCAGCTCCTCCGCGAGCTGGCGTCCATCCAGGGCATCGAATGGATCCGGGTCCACTACACGCACCCGAAGACCTGGAGCGAAGCCCTGATCCAGGTGTTTGAACAAGAGCCGAAGGTCTGCAAGTATGTGGACATTCCCTTGCAACATGTCACGGACCCCATGCTGCGCCGGATGCGGCGCGAGGTTCACCGGGACGACATGGAGCGGCTGATCGAGCGGCTCCGGACCCGCATCCCCGGGGTCGCGATCCGAACCCACTTCATCGTGGGCTTCCCGGGGGAGACCGAGGAGGATTTCGACCAGCTGCTGGAGTACGTCCGCCGGGCCGCGCTGGATCACGTCGGGTGTTTCGCCTACTCGCGCGAGGACGGCACGCCGGCCGGGCGCATGAAGGAGCAGGTTCCCGAGCGCGTGAAGCTCGCGCGCCGCCGCGCCCTCATGGCGGCGCAGCGCGAGGTCGCCTCGTCGATCTGGGGGCGCTGGGTGGGACGGACGGTTCCCGTGCGCGTGGACGCGCCGGTTCCCGGACGGCCCGGGGTGTGGGCCGGGCGCGTCGAGCAGCAGGGGTACGAGGTGGACGGCGTGACGTACGTGCGCGCGGCGGCCGGGACGCCCGAGCCGCGCCAGGGGTTCCTGACTTCGGCCCGCATCGTGCGGGCCCGCCAGTATGATCTCGACGGGGAGGTGGTCGCGTGAGGGGTCGGGTCTGGGTCGTGGTGCTCGGATGCATGCTCCTCTCGGGTCCGGCGATCGCTCCGTGCGCCTCCGCGGGGGACGCTCTGCCGAAGACCCACGGCGCCATGCTCGACTCGGTGGCCGGCATGGTGGCCGCGAACCTGCTCCGCGGCGCGACGATCCCGGCCGGACGCGCCGTGCGCGTGACGGCGCCGGTCGCGGGCGACACGCTGGGATTCCTGGCGCAGCACCTGGTGGAGCAGCTCCGGGCGTCCGGAACGGAAGTGCGCCTCATGTCCCACCATTCGCCCGCCGAGACGGCGATGGCCGATGATCCGCCCTCCCACGCGCGGGTGGATTCCACCGACGTGGACCTGCATCTCGAGATTCGGAGCGCGGGCGTCGCCTACGTCCGGGCCGTCCGCAAGTTCCCGTTCGGCGTGCGTGGGTATCAGAGGCTCGCCTCGATGCAGGTCGGCGCGAGCCTCGTGGATTGTTCCACCCGCGAGGTCCTGTGGGCGCGATCGGCGTCGGCGCGGGCGATGGACGAGGTGCGGCGCGGGGACCTGAGCTACGCGCAGAGCGGATCGGGCGGGCTCAATCCCGCCCTGCCGCGCGCGGGAGGCGGCACGCGCCTCCTGGAGCCTTTGATCGTGGTGGGCGTGGTCGCCGGTCTGGTGGTTCTCTTCTATTCGAATCGGAACTAGTGGGGCGGGAGAAGCTGGAACAGGCCATAGGCTCTGGCCGGCTGGGGGGAAGGGAATGAGCATCGCGGCAAAGCGCCACATGCTGCTCGGAAGGGATTTCTTCGAACGAGGGTTCTATCAGGACGCCATTCGAGAGCTGCTCGAGGCGGTGAAGCTCAATCCGAACTTTCCGGATCTCCACAATCAGCTGGGCCTGGCGCTCACCATGAACGGGGACCGGCGCGATGCGGCCGAGGAATTCCGGCGCGCCCTCGAGCTGAATCCCAACTACGTGGAGGCGCGGCTGAATCTGGCGATCGTGTTCAACGAGATGGGACAGTACGAAGACGCGCTGCGCGAGTTCAGCGTGGAGCGGCTGCGCGATCACGAGCAGGGGAATCTCTCGCCCGAGGTCCGGTCCTATCTTGCCGAATCCCACATGATGCTCGGCGACACCTACCGGAACGTCGGGGTCCTCGTGGATGCGTCGCAGGAGTACCGGAAGGCGCTCAAGCTCTCCCCGCAGTACCTGGACATCAAGAACAAGCTCGGCGCCACGTACTGCGAGATGGGCCTCTTCCAGGACGCCGAGACGGAGCTGGAGGAAGCCCTCGCGGTGAATCCGCGCTACGTCGCCGCGCGCGTGACGCTG
Organism: Binatia bacterium; assembly: GCA_035635355.1. Lineage (GTDB taxonomy): Bacteria > Eisenbacteria > RBG-16-71-46 > SZUA-252 > SZUA-252 > WS-7. The sequence goes on from DASQBE010000089.1 coordinate 4,104, forward strand.
GGCGTCGTGCTCCTGGCCTCGGGCCGGAAGAGCCGGGCCCGCGAGGAGTGGGAGAAGACCCTCACGCTCGATCCGGAGAACGTCCGGGCGCGGGCCTACCTGGACATGCTCGAGCGGGAAGCCTCCACCGAGGAAACCCGCTCCCGATGACCCGCTGGATCACCCGAGGGCTGATGCTCCTCCCGCTCCTCTCCCTGATGGGCTGCGGCGGCACGCTCCAGGAGGGAAAGCGCGAAGGATCTCCCGACTTTCCCAAGGCCAAGGCCGAGTTCGACCAGGCCAACTACCTGGACGCGATTCCGGACTTCAAGGCCTACATCGAACAGTTCCCCGGCACCGACAAGACCGACGACGCGCTCTACTACCTCGGGCGGTGCTACATCCAGGAAAAGGATTACGCGCTCGCGTCGGCTCAGTTCGACCGGCTCCTCCGCGATTTTCCGACCTCGCCCCTACAGGCGGACGCCCTGCTCGAGCTGGCGCGATGCGACGATCTGCAGAGCCATCCGGCGGCGCTGGATCAGACGGAGACCCAGCAGGCCCTGACCCGCTACAACCAGTTCGTGGAGCAGTACCCGGAGCACGCCCGGATCGGAGAAGCCAAGACGCGCATCGTCGTGCTCCGCGACCGCCTGGCCGAGAAGCTGCTCCGGAGCGGACGCCTCTACAACAAGCTCCACCGGGAGAAGGCCGCGGAGTTCTACCTGAGAAAACTCCTCGCGGACTATGCCGACTCGAAGTGGGCCGCCGAGGCGACCCGCCTTCTCGGCGTGGTGCTCGCGCGCCAGGGTAAGAAAGCGGAGGGGCAGGAAATGGGGAAGAGCGCCCCGCCCGCGTCCGGCCAGGAGCCGAAGCCCAAACCGGACCAACCTTCCCGGCTCCAGGCGTCCGAGGCGCCCGGGTGAGCCGCGTCGGAGTCTTCGGCGGAACGTTCGACCCCGTCCACAACGGGCACCTCATCATGGCTCAGGAAGCGGTGGTCCGGCTGAAGCTGGACCGGATGCTCTTCGTGGCCGCCAACCGGCCCTCCCACAAGCGCGCCCCCGACCTGGCCGACGTCGAGCACCGGATCGCCATGCTGCGTCTCGCGACCCGCGGGAACCGCTCCTTCGAGGTGTCGCGGGTCGAAGCGGACCGGGGCGGATTCTCGTATACCGTGAACACGCTCGAGACGCTTCGCACCTCCATCCGCGGCGACCTCTTCTTCCTCATGGGGCAGGACAGCCTCGCGGACTTCGCGCGCTGGCGCGATCCGGACCGCATTCTCGAGATGGCCCGCCTCGTGGTGTTCCCCCGCGGCGAGGGGGACATGCCCTCGCTTCCTCCGTCCCTGCGCCGCCGCGTCCTCTATGTGAAGCCGCCCCGCATCGGGATCAGCTCGACGGAGATCCGCCGCCGGTTCCGGCGCGGGCTCCCGGTCCGCTATTGGATCCCCGACCTCGTTCTCGGCTACATGACCCGCCATGGCCTCTACGGCACCGGAACCCGGCGGCGCTAGGGAGCTCCTCCTCGTCGACGGATCGGCGCTTCTGTACCGGTCCCACTTCGCCTTCGCCAGAAACCCGCTGCGAAATTCGAAGGGGGAGGTCACGAGCGCGGTCTACGGCTACCTGAACACGCTGCTTCCGCTCCTGGAGGAAGGGCGCCGCCGTTACGTCGCCGTCGTGTTCGACACGAAGGCGCCCACGTTCCGCCACCGGGAGTATGCGGCGTACAAGGCCCATCGCCCTCCGATGCCGGAGGACCTGGCGCGGCAAATCCCCAAGATCCGCCAGGTGCTGGGGCTCCTCGGCGTCCCGATCGTGGAGCAGGATGGAGTGGAGGCGGACGACATCCTGGGCACCCTCGCGGTCGAGGCGGCCCGGGCCGGCGCCGACGTCAAGATCCTCACGGGCGACAAGGATTTCTTCCAGATCGTCTCCGACAGAATCCAGATGTTTTCTCCCCGCGCGCGCGGTGAATCGGTGGAGACGATCGATCGCGCGGGCGTGCGCGCGCGGTTCGGCGTGGACCCCGAGCGGATGGTCGATCTCCTGGCCCTCATGGGGGACGCCGTGGACAACGTGCCCGGGGTGCCGGGGGTCGGGGAAAAGACCGCGGCCTCGCTCATCGCGACCCACGGCTCCCTGGACGAGCTCTATCGCTCGCTCGATCAGGTGCCCAAGGAATCGCTCCGCGAGAAGCTCCGGATGAACGAGGGGAAGGCGCGCCTCTCGAAAAAGCTGGTCACCATCCGCACCGACCTGCCGCTGGATTTCCACTGGCAGGAGCTGGAGCGGACTCCCGCGGATCTTCCGGAGCTGATCCGGGTTCTGGATGAGCTGGAGTTCCGCGCGCTCCGGAAGCGATTCGCGACGGAGCTCGAGGCGCGGGAGCCGAGCGAGCTCTTTCCGGAGTTCGTGACGTACCCGGAAGCGGCCGTGGCGCCCCCGATCGCCGCACGGCCGGACCGGCCGCCGCTCGGCGAGTACAAGGTGGTGCAGACCGCCGAGGCGCTCGAGGCGCTGGCCCGCGCGCTCGGCGAGACCCGCGACTATGTGGCGTTCGACACCGAGACGACGCGGCTGAGCCCCCTCGAGGCGGATCTGGTGGGCCTCTCCATCGCGCTCGCGCCCGGGAGCGCGTTCTACATCCCGATCGGTCACGAGGGCGGCGGCAACATGGACGGGGATCTCGTCCGCGCGGCGCTTCGGCCCTTCTTCGCGGATCCGTCCGGGAAGCGGGTGGCGCAGAACGCGAAATTCGACTGGCACGTGCTCCATCGCTTCGGGATCCCGGTTCACGAGGTGACCCTGGACACGATGCTCGCGGCCTCGCTGGTCGAGCCGCTCCAGCCCAAGAACATCGACTACCTGGCGCGCACGCACTTGGGCCTCGAGAAGATCCCGACGCAGTCGCTCCTTGGAGCGGGGCGCGACCAGATCACCATGGCCGCGGTCTCGATCGACCGGATCGCCGAGTACTGCTGCGAGGATTCCGACGTGTGCCTCAGGCTCACCCCGCTCCTCGCGCAGCAGCTGGACCGCATGGGCCTTCTGCCGCTCCTCCGGGACGTGGAGATGCCCATGCTCGGCGTGCTGGCGCGGATGGAGCGCGCGGGGGTGAAGATCGACGTCCCTCAGCTCGAGGCCATGTCGCGCGAGATGGGGGAGCGGTGCCTGGAGCTCGAGGCCGAGATCCAGGAGGCCGCCGGGGTTCCGTTCAACGTGAATTCGCCCCGGCAAGTGGCTGAAATCATGTTCGATCGGCTGAAGCTGCCGAGGGGACGGCGGACCAAGGACGGCTACTCCACCGACGTGGAGGTGCTGGAGGGTCTGGCCCCCCACCATCCGCTGCCCCGGCTCCTGCTGGAGCACCGCCAGTACCAGAAGCTGAAGAGCACGTACCTGGACGCCCTTCCCAAGTTCGTGAACCCCGAGACCGGCCGCGTGCACGCCACCTTCCATCAGACGGTGGCCTCCACCGGCCGTCTGAGCGCGAGCGATCCCAATCTTCAGAACATTCCCATCCGATCCGAGGAGGGCCGCGCGATCCGCAGGGCCTTCATCGCGGAGGGGGAGGAAGGCCTCCTCGTCTCGTTCGATTATTCGCAGATCGAGCTCCGGCTGATGGCCCATCTCTCGGGCGACCCGGTGCTGACCGAGGCGTTCCGCACCGGGGGCGACGTGCACCGGACCACGGCGGCCCGTCTCTTCGGGGTCGCCCCCGAGGAGGTCACCCCCGCGCAGCGGGGGCAGGCCAAGATCGTGAACTTCGGCATCCTGTACGGGATGGGCCCCGTGCGCCTCGCGCGCGAGCTCAACCTCTCGCGCGCGCTGGCCTCGGCGTTCATCGAGGAGTACCGGCGCACGCTGTCCGGCGTGGCCTCGTACCTGGACCAGATGCTCGTGCTCGCGCGTCAGCGTGGCTACGCCGAGACGATCTTGAAACGCCGCTGGCCGCTCCCCGCGCTCCACGAGGAGGGCTCGCGGCGGGCGGAAGCCGAGCGCGTGGCCGTCAACATGCCCATCCAGGGATCGGCCGCGGATCTCATCAAGGTGGCCATGGTGCGAATCGACGCCCTGCTCCGCGACCGGCCCTCGATGAAATCGCGTCTGATCTTGCAAGTACATGACGAGCTCCTGTTCGAGACCACGCAGGAGGAGCTCGAGCCGCTCCAGAGCCTCGTCCGGGGCGTGATGGAGCAGGCCATCCCGCTCCGCGTTCCTCTGGAAGTGCACGTGGGCCACGGAAAGACGTGGGCGGACGCGCACGGGTGAGTTAGGTTGACCGGATGCTCCGCATCGGAGTGACCGGTCCCATGGCCTCGGGCAAATCCGACGTCGCGCGCCGCTTCGAGGAGCGGGGCGCCGCGCTGATCGAGGGGGACGCGCTGGGTTGGGAGGTGCTCCGGGAGCCGGAGGTGCGCGAGCGGGTGGCCGCCCTGTTCGGGCGCTCGGTCCTCGGGGCGGACGGGAGCGTGGACCGGCGCGCCCTGGGACGAATCGTGTTCGGGGACGCTTCGGAGCTGAACCGCCTCAACGCGCTGGTCCAACCGCGTCTTCTGCGCCGCGTGCGCGACGCGCTGGACTCGGCCCGGGGGGAAGGGGTCCTTGTCCTGGACGCAGCACTCCTCGGCGCGTGGAATCTGGCGCCCGAGCTGGACGGGGTCGTGGACGTGGCCGCCCCGGCGGAGACGCGGATCGCGAGGCTCGCGGCCTTCAAGGGATTTCCCGAGGCCGAGGCGCGCGAGCGGGTGGAGGGGCAGAGGCTCCCGCCGCTGCGCGGCGCGCGGCGGCTCTGGCGCATCGAGAACGCGGGAACGCGCACGCAGCTTCTGAAGCGGGCGGACGAAGTCTGGGGCGAGATCGAGCGGCTTCGATCCGAGGCCCGAAGCGGATAGAATCATTCCAGGAGGATTGTCTCGATGGACTTGCTCACCACGAAGAAACGGCTCGAAGACGGACGCCAGATCCTGGCGGAACTCCGGAGCTATCTTTGACGTCGATCAACGCGAGCAGCGCGCGCGGGAGCTGGAGGCGAAGATGGGCGCGGCGGACTTCTGGAGCGATGCCGAGTCCGCGCAGAGGGTGGTCACCGAGCTGAAGTCCCAGCGCCGGGTCTACGAGCCCTACCGCGCGCTGGAGAAGGAGGTCCAGGAGGCCGAGGGTCTGATCGCGCTGGTCGAGCAGGAGCCCGACGAATCGCTGGCCTCGGAGCTGGATCGCCAGTCGAAGGATCTCCTGCCCAAGATCCAGGCGCTGGAGCTGCAGAGCCTCCTCTCGGAGGAGACCGACCAGCACGGCGCGATCGTGACCATCCATCCGGGCGCGGGCGGCACCGAATCCCAGGACTGGGCCCAGATGCTCTTCCGCATGTACACCCGGTTCCTCGAGCGGCGGGGGTTCCCCTCGCAGGTGCTCGACCTCCAGCCGGGCGAGGAGGCCGGGATCAAGGACGCCACGGTCGAGGTGGACGCTCCCTTCGCGTACGGGTACCTCAAGGCCGAGCGCGGGGTGCATCGCCTGGTGCGCATCTCTCCCTATGACGCGAATCATCGCCGCCACACCTCCTTCGCGTCGGTGTTCGTCTATCCGCTGGCCGAGGGGAACGGCGATCTGCAGATCCCCGAGGGCGATCTGCGCATCGACACCTACCGGGCGAGCGGGGCGGGAGGGCAGCACGTGAACAAGACGGAATCGGCGATCCGGATCACGCACGTGCCCAGCGGAATCGTCGTCACGTGCCAGAACGAGCGCTCCCAGCATCGGAACCGGGACTCCGCGATGAAGATTCTCAAGGCGCGTCTCTATGCGCTCAAGATCGAGGAAGACATGAAGAAGCGGGAGACCCTGACGGGTGGAAAGAAGGACATCGCCTGGGGGAGCCAGATCCGCTCGTACGTCTTCCATCCCTATACGCTGGTCAAGGACCACCGCACCGACCTTGAAATTCGCGACGTCCAGCGCGTCATGGACGGGGATCTGGATCCCTTCATCGACGCCTACCTGAGACTGAAGGAGACCAAGTGAGCCCCGTGAACCCGCAGATCTTCCGTGAGTACGACATCCGTGGGCTCGCCGACCGCGAGCTGACCGACGAGCCGGTGCGCGCGATCGGCCGGGCCTTTGCCCAGCGCATGAGGGAGAACGGCAAGCGCGTGATCGCGGTCGGCCGCGACGTCCGGCTCTCCTCGCCCCGCATCCGGGGCGCTCTTGTCGAGGGGCTTCTGGACCAGGGCGCGCGCGTGATCGACGTGGGCCAGGTGCCCACCCCGGCGCTCTACTTCGCCATCCTCCACTTCAAGGCGGACGGCGGGGCCATGGTGACGGGGAGCCACAATCCCATCGAGTACAACGGAATCAAGCTCTCGGACGGGGTCTCCTCGCTCCACGGTCCCGACATCCAGAACCTGCGCGACCGGCTGGCCACGGTGGGGGCGCTCCCGGATCGGGGCACGGTCGAAACGAAGTCGATCGACGCGGAGTACCTCAAGGACCTCGGATCGCGCATCAAGCTCGCGCGCCCCCTGCGGGTCGTGGTGGATCCGGGGAACGGCGCCGCCAGCATCCTCGGGCCCGCGTTCCTTCGCGCGACCGGCTGCGAGGTGGACGCGATCTTCGCCGAGCCGGACGGGCGCTTCCCGAACCACCTCCCGGATCCGACCGTCCCCGAGCTGATGCGCTCGCTGCAAGAAAGGGTGCGCGAGACCAAGGCGGACCTGGGAATCGGGTTCGACGGCGACGCCGACCGGATCGGCGCCGTGGACGAGAAGGGCCGGCTCCTCTACGGGGATCAGCTTCTCGCGCTCTACGCCGCCGATGTCCTGAAGGCGCATCCCGGCGAGCCGATCATCTTCGAGGTGAAGTGCTCGCAGGGGCTGGTCGAGTGGGTGCAGGCGAAGGGCGGCCAGCCCGTGATGTGGAAGGCGGGGCATTCCCTCATCAAGGCCAAGATGCGGGAAACGAAGGCGCCGCTGGGCGGCGAGATGTCGGGGCACATGTTCTTCGCCGACGAGTTCTATGGGTACGACGACGCGCTCTACGCGGCGGGGCGGCTCCTGCGCCTGCTCGCGGAGGAGAAGCGGACCCTGTCCTCCCGCGTGGACGAGCTGCCGCAGTCGCGCTACGTGTCCACGCCCGAGCTTCGTCTGGACTGCACCGACGAGCGCAAGTTCGCCATCGTCGAGGAGGTCCGGAAGCACTTCGCGGCCCGCTACGACGTCATCGACATCGACGGGGCGCGGGTTCAGTTCGGCGACGGCTGGGCCTTGATCCGCGCCTCGAACACCCAGCCCGTTCTGGTGGTCCGCTTCGAGGCCGTGAGCAAGGAACGGCTTCAGGCGATCGCGCGCGAGGTCTACGACGTGCTGGCCGCGTTTCCCGAGGTGAAGGTCCCCGCGCTGCAGCTGTAGCGCCTCATGGCGACCGCGAACCCGCACCCGCTCCTCCGACGCGGCGCCCTGCCCGCGTTGGCCGCGGTGATCCTCGCGGCGCCCTGCCTCGGGTATTCCTTCCTGTACGATGATTTCGACTTTCTCTCCGCCGCGCGTTCTCTCCGCCCCGGGATGCTCTTGCCGGATCCTCGCTCGCTGTTCTACCGCCCCCTTTCGCGCGAGGTCTGGTTCGCCGCGTTGAGCCTGCTCCACCTGGATCGGCCCTGGGTGTTCCACGCGCTCAACGCACTTCTGCTCGCGCTGGCGGTGATCGGGCTCACGTCGCTCGCCCACCGGCTCCTGGGGCGGCGCGCGTCTCTGATCGCGGGATTCACCCTGGCCGGCTTGGGATCGATTCCGATTCTGACCGGCTGGGCGGCGGGGGCTCAGGATCTTCTGGCGGTCGATCTGGTGCTGGCCGCGATGCTCCTGCGGCTCGCCGGGAGGAACGCCCTCGCCGTTCTTGCCGCGACCGCCGCGATCCTCTGCAAGGAAACCGCGGTGGCGGTGATCCCGGTGCTCGTGACGCTCGGGTGGCTGCTCGAGCGTCGCCGTATCCTCTGGAAATCGGACGTCCTCCCGTACGCCATACTTCTGCTCTCCTGGATCCTGATCCACCCGGGTGTTCACATCCTCCTCCGGAGGCGGTTCGAATCGGGAGCGGGAGGTTATCTCGGGCTGGATCAGCCGGACCGGACGGCCGCCATCGTGAGAAGCGTGTTGACACTCGCAAACGTGCCCGTGGCCAACGTGGCGATCCGCGCGATCGGGCTCCGCTGGATCGCATGGGCTCTCGGCTGCGCCCTCGCCTGGATCGGTCTCTCCCGTGTCGGCGAAGGGGCTGCCGAAGATCGGGATCCCGGGCCGGTCCCCACGGGCCGTGTCCTCGTGCTGGCGACGCTCCTCGCTCTATCGCCCCTCATCCTCACGGTGGCGCTGGTGCGCCAGTGGGCCCCCTATTACGCGTGCATGCCGGCTCTCGGCACCTCGCTCGCGGCCGCGGTCTTGCTGAGAGACCGGGGCGCGGGGGCCGTCTCGGCGTTCCTGATCGGATTCATGACGCTCGGAGTGCTGGCGCGCGCGGCCGAGCTCGAGCCTTCGATCACCTCCGAGACGGCCTTCGAACGAACGAGCCGCTCCCTGGGGCTCGTCGAAGCGGGGTTCAAGCGGCTGTACCCGTCCCTGGCGCCGGGCTCCACGGTGTATGTCTCGGCTCAAGTTCGCGGGATCGAGGGCGTCTACGCGCACATGTACCGGTTCCAGGCCCTGCGGGAGTGGTATCACGACCCCACGCTGCTCACGGCGAAGCCACAGATGCGGAGGGCCGGATCCAACCGGGACTACCTGTTCTGGATCGAGCCCAATCTGGACATCAACGAGATCGACCTTGCGACGCTGCGTTCGCGCTCGAGCGGGGCGCGACCCGAGTACGCGCGCTACCAAAAGGCGCTGCGCGCCTATGCCTTCGGCATGGCGGGCTCGGGGCAGTCGGTGCGAGCGGCTCAGATCCTCGTTCGTATGCAGGAACCCAACGCGATCGTGTGGGGCCTGGACGCGCGGCTCGCCGCGATGTTTCTGCTGGCGGACGGGAACGACGTTCCGGCGAAGGAGCTTCTCGCGCACGTGCCGGCCATGAGCCGAGAGGATGGCCTGAGCGCTCTCTGCGGCGCGCTCGCGGAATGGCCTCCGGGACGCGACTGGGATGCCGCGGGGCTCGCCGCGTTCGGAATCGAGGATGACGACGTGGACGCGGCCCGCTTTCTCATGACGTGGTTCGCAACTTACGGCTACGACCGGGCCGCGGCGCGCTTC
>DASQBE010000090.1:0-3079 GCA_035635355.1 Binatia bacterium
TTCCGAATGATCCCTGCATCGCCGGGTCGCCATGCTAAATTATACGCTTCCCGGAGGAGGAACCATGGAGACCATGAAGGCACCATCGCCCGAAAAAGTCATGCAGGTCATTTCCGCCGGCTGGGCCTGCAGCATTCTCGGCGCCGCTGCCCGGCACAACGTCTTCACGCACCTCGAGCCCGTGGGGGACAACGCCGCGGGCCTTGCCAAGAAGGCGAACATCTCGCCGCGGGGCGCTCAAGCGCTCCTGGACGGGCTCGCGGGATTGGGGCTCCTGAATCGAGCCGGGGCGAACTACCAGAACGGCCCCGAGGCATCGTTCTACCTCGTCCAGGGGAAGCCCGCCTATCTCGGCGGCATGGCCGAAGTCTTCTTGAGCGAGCTGCCCGTGTGGGCCAAGCTCCCTGAGGCGGTGCAAACCGGAGATCCCCAGGCGCCCAACACCGCCGACGAGGTGGAGAACCCATTCTGGGAGAAACTGGTGCCCGCGATCGCCGCCTTGTCGGCTCCGGTCGCCCAGATCGCGGCCGAGCGGCTGGGGATTGCCAAGGCGGGAGCGATATCCTGGCTCGATGTCGGGGGAGGCTCGGGGATCTGGTCGGCGACCTGGCTGAGCGCCAACCAGCAGGCGCTCGGGGTCCAGCTGGACTGGCCCAAGGTCAATCGGATCGCGAAGGGGTTCGCCGCGAAGTTCGGGGTCGCGGATCGCTTCGAGACCATTGACGGCGATTTTCACACGACGGACTTCGGGACCGCGAAGTACGACCTCGCGATCTATGGTCACATCGCGCACCAGGAGTCACCGGCCGAGAACCTCGCCATCTTCCGGAAATTCAAGAAGGCGCTGAAACCGGGCGGGACGCTGGTGGTGAACGACTTCGTGCTCACCGATGATCGGGCCGGCCATCCTTTCGCGATGATGTTCTCGTCGCAGATGCTCCTGATGACCAAGGCAGGCTCGGCCTATCGGCAGGCGGATTACAAGAATTGGCTCGGCGAGGCCGGATTCACATCGGTGGAGATCGTGCCGACGCCGACCCCCGCGACCCTGGTGTTCGCCCGGTAGGGTTCGCGCTATTTGTTGCAGATCTTCCCGTTGCCGTACGTAGGCTCACCCTGGGCCATCGGTGTTGCCTCCTGTTTTGGTACATGCTTTGCCCCGCGCGTCCTGGTAGCCTCGCAGGGCGATGGCCACCCGCGCTCCAGCCGATCCCATTCTCCACGCTCCGGACTCCCGGGACCAGGACATGTTCCCGGTCCTGACGCCGGAACAGTTGGACCGTATGGCCGGGTCTGGCCGGAAACGCTCCATCGACAAGGGCGAGGTGCTGCTCGACGTCGGGGAGCAGGCCCTTCGAATCTTCATCGTCACGAAGGGACGGTTGGGGATCGTTCGCCCCTACGGCGGAAAGCAGGACTTCGTCAGGGAGCTGGGGCCCGGCCAGTTCACGGGCGAGGTGAGCACGCTCGCGGGGCAACCCGCCTTCGTTCGGATTCACGCCGTCGTCCCGACGGAAGTGATCGAAATCGATCGTGATCGTCTGCTCTCCATCGTTCAAACAGACTCCGCCCTGAGCGACCTATTGATGCGTGCGTACCTTCTCCGCCGGGTGGAGCTGATCGCCCGCGGCCTCGGGGACGCGGTGCTCGTGGGGTCCGATCACTGCGCCGGCACGTTGCGGATTCGGGAATTCCTGACTCGGAACAACCATCCCTACTCGGTGATCGACCTGGATCGCGATACCCATGTCGAGGAGCTGCTGGGCCGCTTCAACGTCTCCCTCGCGGACGTCCCGGTTCTCATCTGCCGGGGCCAGGTGGTCCTGCGCAACCCCAGCAACCAGCAGATCGCCGATTGCCTCGGCTTCAACAAAGCGGTCGACACGACGAAAGCGCGCGATCTCGTGATCGTCGGCGCGGGCCCGTCCGGGCTTGCCGCCGGGGTGTACGGGGCCTCGGAGGGTCTGGACGTTCTCGTGGTGGAGGCGAGCGCTCCCGGCGGGCAGGCGGGCGCGAGCTCGAAGATCGAAAACTACCTGGGCTTCCCGATGGGCATTTCCGGGCACGACCTCGCGGCCGCCGCGCACGCCCAGGTCCAGAAGTTCGGGGCTCAGTTGATGGTCGCGAGGGCCGCGACGCGGCTAGGGTGCGCCAAGAAGCCCTACACCGTGGGGATCGACGGGGAGCTCCTCGTATCGACGCGCGCGATCATCATCGCCACGGGCGCCGAGTATCGGAAGCTCGGGATCGGCAACCTGGCGTCCTTCGAGGGCGCGGGCGTGTACTACAGCGCGACCCCCATGGAATCACAGCTCTGCCGGGGCGAGGAAGTGATCATCGTGGGCGGGGGCAACTCGGCGGGCCAGGCGGCGGTGTTCCTGGCGGAGACCGCCAAGCGTGTCCACTTGCTGGTTCGGTCGAATGACTTGGCGGCCAGCATGTCCCGGTACCTGATCCTGCGCATCGAGCAGAATCCGTCCATCGTCCTTCGCCGTTCCACCGAGATCGTGGGCCTCGAGGGGAAGGGGCACCTGGAGCGCGTGACGTGGCGCGACACGCGCACGGGCGAATCCGAAACCCAGGGGATCCGGCACGTTTTCGTCATGGCAGGCGCCGTGCCCAACACCCGGTGGCTCGAGGGGTGCGTCACCCTGGACGGAAAAGGCTTCATCAAGACCGGCGCGGATCTGACTCAGGAGGATCTCGCGCTGGCGCACTGGCCCCTGACCAGGATGCCGTTCCTGCTCGAGACCAGCCTGCCGCGAGTGTTCGCGATCGGAGACGTCCGGAGCGGGAACTTGAAGCGCGTTGCGTCCGCGGTGGGGGAGGGATCGACCGCCGTTGCGCTGGTTCATCGGGCGCTCGCGGAGTAGGGTTTCGGCGCGTTCAGTTGCTCTTCGCTCCAGAAGGCTGGTCTGTATAATGCCCTGAAATGACTCAAAAGCGGCGAGGGAAGGGCGCGTCGACCCCATCGAAAGCCAAAGTCACCGCTGGCTGGATCACTCTTTTCCCGGTTCTACTCATCGTCATCCTCAACCTTCCAAACCTCGGCCTTGGATATTTCTGGGACGACTACTAT
>DASQBE010000091.1:0-21366 GCA_035635355.1 Binatia bacterium
AAACGCCAGCCCCACGCGGGCGCCGTACTCGCTGAAGCGCCGCTTCAGAGCCGGGGAGGCCCCGCCGATCTCCGCTCCGAGGAGAAGCGAGCCCCGGAGGAGCATGCCGGTCTTCCGCGAGTGCATCGCCAGCACGCGCCGGAGCGGCACCCGTTTTCCCTCCGAAAGGAGATCCATGGCCTGTCCTCCGATCATCCCCTGGGGGCCCGTGGCTTCGGTCACGATCCGGATCAGCGTGCGCGGATCCCGCGCCTCCCCGAGCGGCGAGGCGGCGAGGGTCTGGAAGGCGATCGCGAGCAGCGCGTCCCCCGCGAGGATGGCCATCCCCTCGCCGAAGACGATGTGGTTCGAGGGGCGCCCCCGCCTCAGGTCGTCGTCGTCCATGCCCGGGAGGTCGTCGTGGATCAGGGAGAACGTGTGGATCATCTCCAGCGCGACCGCGGCGGGCAGAGCGGGCGAGCCCTTGCCCCCGGCCGACTCGCATGCGAGAAGGCAGAGGGCCGGCCGCAGGCGCTTGCCGCCCGCGAAGACGCTGTAGCGGATCGCGGCGTGGAGCGGGCGCGGCTCCAGGCGCGCGCTCGGCAGCCTCGCGTCGAGGGCCGCGTCGATCCTGCCACGGGTCCGCTCGAGGTACCGCTCAAAAAGGGAGTTCGTCGGGCCCACGCTCCTCCTCTTCCGCTTCTGGATTTGGAACGGCGCCCGCGAGCGACGTGCCCTCCTGGGTCAGGTGCTGGATTCGCTTCTCGGCCTCGCCCAGAACGGACGTGCACTGCTTCACCAGCTTGATCCCCTCCTCGAAGGCCTGGATCGACTCCTCCAGGGAGAGATCGCCGCGCTCGAGGCGGGAGACCAGCTCCTCGAGGCGCGACATCATCTGCTCGAAGGAGACCGTCTCGCCCGCCGGCAGGGTATCCGCGTCCTTCCGCTTCATGATGGCTCCTTCCCGGCCTCGGCGGGCTCGGCCCGCTCGGGCACGACCTCGGTCACCCGGGCGGAGGCCCGCGCGTCGAAGAATTGGACCTGGATCGGATCGCTCGAGTGAAGCCCCGCGCCGCGCTTCAAGAGCGTCCCCTGGTCCCCGCTCCAGATCAGGGCATAGCCCCGCTCCAGCACCTGGTGGTGATCGAAGGAGGCGAGAAGCCGCGTCTGGCTCCGGACGCTCTCCCGGCGCCGGGCGAGATTCATGGCGAGGCTCTTCGTCGCGCGTTGGCGGCAACCCTCGATCCGGTCACGCGCCCTCGCGAAGGACCGGCCGGGCGAATGCGATTGGAGGCGGGCGTCCCACCGGCTCACCGCGGCACGGCGCACGGTCACCCAGTCGCGGAGCGCGCGGGTGATCCTTCCCTGGAGCCGGTCCAACTCTTGATATCCTTCGCGGATCCGCCACGCGGGCTCCCGCAGGGCGCGATGGCTCCCGAGGCCCTGGAGCCGCGACCGCGCGTGGGCCAGCTCGCCCAGGATCCGCCTCCGGGCGTGCTCGCTCATGTCCGCGAGCTTCTCCCGAATCGCTCCGATCTCCTTCACGACGATCTGGGCCGCGTGGGTCGGAGTCGCCGCGCGCTCGTCGGCCGCGAAGTCGGCCAGCGTGGTATCGGTCTCGTGGCCCACCGCCGAGACGACCGGAACCGCGGAGGCGACGATGGCCCGTACGACGGCCTCTTCGTTGAACGCCCAGAGATCTTGGAGCGAGCCCCCACCGCGTCCCACGATGAGGACATCCACGCCCCCTCTCGCGTTCATCCTCGCGATGGCCCGGGCGATGTCGCGCGCGGCACCGTCGCCCTGGACGCGGGTATCCGCGAAGACGATGCGGGCGTACGGCGCGCGGGCCTGGAGGATGCGCAGCATGTCGTGCAGCGCGGCGCCGGACTCGGACGTGACGATCCCGATCCGCGTGGGGTAGAGCGGGAGCCGGCGCTTCCGATCGGTCGCGAAGAGTCCCTCCAGCTCGAGCTTCTTCCGGAGGGCATCGAAGCGCGCCTGGAGCGCGCCGTATCCCATGGGCTCCACGCGGAGCGCCCGGATCTGGTACCGGCCCGACTTCTCGTAGACGGTGAGCTCTCCGTAGACCTGGAACGCGAGCCCGTTCTGGAGCGACGCGAGCATGGCCGGCGTGGCCCGGTCGGCGTACAGCACCACGTCGATCTGGGCGCCGGCGTCCTTCAACGAGAAGTAGGTGTGCCCGCTGGAGAACGTTCCCTTGTAGCCCGCGACCTCGCCCTGCACCGTGATCGGGCCGAAGGCGTCCTCGAGGGCGCTCCGGATGCCGCGGGTGATCTCGGAAACCGAGAAGATGTGGTCGGCGGCCCTTCCCGATCGAGGCAGGGGTAGGGGCGCCGGACGTCCGCGCGAATTCATCGTGCCCCCTCCTGCGCCTCGACCGCGTCCGCGAGGTTGCTCAAGAGGAACGCCACGGTCATGGGACCGACGCCCCCGGGCACCGGCGTCACCGCGGACGCCACCGCGCGCACGGAATCCAGGTCCACGTCTCCCTCGAACTTCGGGCCGCCCGGCGTGGTGGGCTCGAGCGGGTGGATGCCGACGTCCACGACCACGGCGCCCGGGCTCACGTGGGCGGCGGTGATGGAGCGGCGCTTCCCCATGGCCACGACCAGGATTTCCGCCTCCCGGGTGATCGAGGGGAGATCGCGCGTCGCGGCGTGGCAGAGCGTGACGGTCGCGTTCATCCCCGGCGCCTTCTCCGAGAGGAACACCGAGAGCGGGCGCCCCACGATCCGGCTTCGCCCGACGATGACCACGCGCTTCCCGCCCAGGTCCCCGGCATGACGCCGGAGAAGCTCGATCACCCCGAGTGGCGTGGCGGGCCGGTGCGCGCTCAAACCGTGCACCCAGCGCCCGACGTTCAGCGGATGGAGGCCGTCCACGTCCTTCTCCGGAGCGATGTCCTCGAGATGACGGTCTTCGTGGAGATGGGCGGGAAGCGGGAGCTGCAAGATGATCCCGTGCACCCCGCGGTCCGCGCTCAGGCCGCGGAGCTTCGCATGGAGCGCCTCGGCGTCGGTGGACGCGGGCATCCGCTCCACCCGGGCGCGCACCCCCATCTCCTCGGCGGCGCGAACCTTCGCGCGAACGTAGGGATTCCCCGCCGGAGGCTCCCCCACCGTCACGATGGAGAGCCCCGGGGTGACGCCGCGGGCCAAGGCGCGCGCGATGCGCTCCTTCACCCGGGCCCGGATCTCGGCGGCCGCTTCCTTGCCGGAGAGGAGCGTGGCCGTCATGGTGTCCTTCACGAGACTTCGGGGACCGGCGTCCGCGCGTCCAGGCCCACCGCGACCCGCGCGATGTGCCGGCATCGTCCGGTCTCCTCGTCGATCTCCAGATGGACCCCGTGGAGCTTCACCCCGCCGGTGGCCGGCTCGAAGCGGGTGGGCAGCTGGGTCAGGAATTTCCGGATCGCGAGCTCCTTCTGGACGCCAATGACCGAGTCGTGCGGTCCGGTCATCCCGGCGTCGGTCAGATAGCCCGTTCCCTTCGGGAAGATCTGCTCGTCCGCGGTCTGCACGTGGGTATGGGTGCCGATCACCGAGGAGACGCGGCCGTCCAGATACCAGCAGAGCGCGATCTTCTCCGCCGTCGCCTCGGCGTGGAAATCCACGAAGATCACCTTGGCCTGCTCGCGCATCGTCTGGAGCACGTGGTCCGCGGTGCGGAAGGGGCATTCGATGTCGTTCATGAACACGCGCCCCATGAGGTTCAGCACGCCGACCGGGACGCCCGCGCGGGTCCGGAACACCTTCGCGCCCGTGCCGGGGACGCCCGGAGGATAGTTGTGGGGGCGAAGCAGGAGCGGCTCCTGGTCCAGCACCGGGAGGACTTCGCGCCGGTCCCAGATGTGGTTTCCGCTCGTCATGCACTCCACGCCGAGCGATTTCATCTCTTCCAGGATGTCCTTGGTGACGCCGAACCCCGCCGCGGCGTTCTCGACGTTCGCGATGAGGAAATCGATTCCCATCGAGGACACGAGCTCGGGCAGCAGGTCACGGACGGCCCTGCGGCCCGGCGCGCCGAAGATGTCCGCGATGAAGAGGACGTTCATCGCATCCCCCTAGCGGGCGTACTCCATGGCCCGCGTCTCGCGGATGACGACCACCTTGATCTGCCCGGGATACTGGAGCTCCTTCTCGACCTTGCGCGCGACGTCGGAGGCGAGCTGCAGCGCCCGGGAGTCGTCCACGTGCTTGGGCTCGACGAGGATCCGGATCTCGCGGCCCGCCTGGATGGCGAAGGACTTCTCCACGCCCGGGAAGCTGTCGGCGATCTTCTCCAGGGCCTCGAGCCGCTTCACGTAATTCTCGATGCTCTCGCGCCGCGCGCCGGGGCGCGCGCCCGAGACGGCGTCGGCGGCCATGACCAGCGCGGCGTAGAGATTCTCCGCCGTGGGGTCATGGTGATGGAAGCCGACCGCCTTCACGACGTCCGGCGGCTCCCCGTACTTCTGGGCCAGGTCCATGGAGATCTGCGCATGGGCGCCCTCGACCTCGTGCGTGACCGCCTTGCCCAGGTCGTGCAGGAGCCCGCAGCGCTTCGCGATCTGGATGTCGAAGCCCAGCTGCGCCGCCATCATGCCGCAGATCCAGGCCACCTCCTTCGAGTGCTGGAGGATGTTCTGGCCGTACGAGGTCCGGTACTGGAGCCGGCCCAGGAGCTTCACGATCTCGGGGTGCACGCCGTGGAGGCCCACCTCGAGGACGGCGGCCCCGCCCAGCTCGATGATCTGCTCGTCCAGCTCCTTCTGGACCTTCGCGACCACTTCCTCGATGCGTCCGGGATGGATCCGCCCGTCCGTCACCAGGCGCTCCAGCGCGCGCTTGGCCACCTCGCGCCGCACCGGATCGAAGCCCGACAGGATCACCGCCTCGGGCGTGTCGTCGATGATGACGTCGATGCCCGTCACGGTCTCGAAGGCGCGGATGTTCCGCCCCTCGCGGCCGATGATGCGTCCCTTCATCTCGTCGCTCGGCAGGTGCACCACGGAGACCGTGGACTCCGCGGAGTGGTCCGCGGCGCAGCGCTGGATCGCGAGGGTGATGATCTCGCGGGCTTCCCGCTCGGCGTTCCGGTTCAGGTCCTCGCGGATCTCCTGGAGCTTCTTCGCCGCTTCGGAGCGGGCCTCGTTCTCGAGGTTGGTGATGAGCTGCTGCTTGGCCTCGTCGGCGGTCATGCCGCTGATCCGCTGGAGCCTCGCGTTCTGCTCGAGGAGCACCCTCTGGAGCTCCTTGTCGCGCTCCTCCAGCTGGCCGCCCTTCACATCCAGGTCGCGCTCCAGGCGCTTCTGGTCCCGATCCTTCTTGTCCAGGACCTCCGCGCGCCGGTTCAGATTCCCTTCCAGCTCCTGGAGCTTTCGCTCCGACTGGAGCATCTCGCTCTTCTGAGCCTGGTTCTCGCGATCCAGCTTCGCCTTCTCCCGGAACCATTCATCCTTGGCTTCCAGGAGGGCGCCCTTCTTCTGATTCTCGGCCTCGCGCTCGGCCTCACGCAGGATCTTCTCGGCGAGCTGCTCGGCCCCCAGCACCTTCCCTTCTCCAATCCGACGGTGCGCGGTCCATCCGAGGAATAACGAAACGAGGGCCGCGCCGAGCGCGACCAGAACGATGACGAGCGGGGAATCCATGTGGGTTCGACCTCCGTTATATAAAAAAAGCCCCGCCCATGCCGTTCACACAAGACTTTTGAACCTGGATACTCCAGGTGGGCGCCTCAGCTTCGGGTTTACGTGGCCCGCGTGAGGCCGGGCTGCCGCTACGCCGAAGATTCGGGCTCCCGCATTTTGAGTCGTGGCTCAAAAACGCCTGGCGTGTAACGTGCATGGCAGGGCGCCGTGATGTCATTTCTTTGTGCGCTTCTCTCTTAGGTTCGTCCTCCGGGTGCGGAACGCGTCGCCAAGGGGGACATCATTCCTCGCGCAGGCAGGCGTCGAGGGCCGAGCCCAGCGTGCGGGCCCTGCCCTTCAGATCTGTGACGATCCGGTCCTTCTCCATCCGTTCCCGGAAAAGCTCGTCGGCGATGTTGAGCGAGGTGAGGATCGCGATCTTGGCCGGGGGTCCCGACGAGAGGCGCCGTTCCAGCTCGCGCATCTTCGAATCGACGTAGGCCGCAACCTCTCCGATGTACTCCGGATCGGCCCCCTTGATCTTGTATTCGCTACCGAAGATCGTCACGCTGAGCGTGTCGGGTTCTGTTGCCATCGCGAATCCCCTCGGATCTCAGTCTTGGCGACGGTCCCGGCCGGAAGGCGCCGGGCCTTGGGACCTCGTGAACCTTACGCGTGAACCGCCTTCTCCAAAACGGACAGCTTGACCAACATCTCTTCCACCCGCCGCGTCATGGCGCGACGCTCATCCAGGAGCGACGTGCGCTCCTGCTCGAGGGCGTGAAGGCGCGGCTTCAAGTCCGAGACCTTCTCCTTGCCCACCGAATTCTCCAGCGCCCGCACGCGCTCGCGGAGCTCGCGGTTCTCCTGCTCCAGCTCGCGCCTCGCCTCGCGAAGACCGTCGAGAAGCTTGGCGGCTGTCTGAATCTTGCGTTCCAGCTGGTCGAGCTCGGCAATCACTGTCATGTCAGGGCCGTCCCGCGGCGCTCTCCACGCCGCCTCTCAAGGTAGCACCGTGAGCCGCGCCAAGCGCCCGGACCAGGTCCGATACCGCCTGGTCCACTTCCCGATCTTGGAGTGTGCGTTCCGTCGAACGGAATACGAGCGCGTAGGCCAGGCTCTTCTTATCCGATCCGAGTTGCTCTCCCTCGAAAACGTCGAACAGACGGACGCTCTCGAGGAGCCTTCCACCGCCACGCCGGATCGTCTCTTCCACCTCGCCCTGGCGGACCGCGCGGTCGACGACGATCGCCAGGTCCCGCTTCACGGCGGGGTACTTCGGCAAGGGCGTGAACCGCCTCCGCGCGGGAGCCACTTCCGCGATCGCGAGGAGATCCAGGACGGCCGCCCAAGCGGGCCGCTCCAGATCGGTTGCCGCCGCAAGCTGAAGCGAAACTTGTCCGAGCCGCGCGAGCTTCTTGCCCTCCGATTCGATGGAGAGGCCCGCGTCTCTGGCCCAGCATCGATCATGGTATGGGGCGCTCTTTCGTGAGTCAATTCCCAAAGCCTCCAGGCAGGACTCGATCGCGCCCTTCAGCTCCAGATACCGATCGTCGGAACCGCTCGGCTCCGCCCAGGGGTCGGGGGCGCCCGTGAGAACGAAGCCAATCTCGATCCGCTCCGAGCCCAAGGGCGGTGGCGAGGCGCGGAATACCGTGCCGGCCTCGACGAGGCGCGCCTCCCGGACCCCGTGCCTGAGATTGCGTCCCGCCGCGTGCAGCAATCCCGGCAGAAGGCTCGTCCTCAGATGCTTGAGCTCGCGGCTCTTGGGATTCTGGACCTCCCAGAGGTCGGTCGGTCCGCTTTCCGGAGTCACTTCGGGTGGAATGGCGCCCACCAGCGCGTTGCTGATGATTTCATCGAAGCCGAGACCGCAAGCAATTTCCATGATGCGGGTTAGGAGGGACGCGCTCGATGGGACGCCGCTCCATCCGGCCGCCACCTGGCCTCCCGTGACGCGCGCGGGAATCTTGTCGTAACCCACGACGCGGGCCACTTCCTCGATCAGGTCCTCTTCGATCTCGAGGTCCTTCCGGTACGAAGGCGATTCGAACGTCGCCGCCTCGTCGGTCCCATCCCACGGCGCGGTCTGGCGAATCTCGAGGGTGGCGAGCGCGTCGGCGATCACGTCGCGACCCACGTCGATTCCCAGGAGCCGCGTCAGCCGCCCGCGGCGCAAGCGCACGCTCCGGGGCGGCGTCTTGCCGGGCCAGAGGTCGGTGGCCGGCTGCCCCACGGCGCCCGAAGCGGTCTCGGCGAGGAGACGCGCGGTCTCGTCGAGCGCGGTCGCGACGCCCACGGGGTCGACGCCCTGGATGAATCGCTGCGACGCGTCCGTGTCGAGCCCGAGGCTCCTGGCCGCGTCCCGCGTCAGCTCGGGGGCGAACTCGGCGGACTCTAGGATTACGCGCGTGGTCGCGTCGGTCACGCCCGACTCGAGTCCGCCCATGATCCCGGCGAGGGCCAGGGGCTTCTTCCGATCGGCGATCAGAAGGACGCCCGGGTGCAGGGCCACGTCGCGCCCGTCCAGGAGCGTGAGCTTCTCTCCCGCGCGGGCCCGGCGCACGAGGATCTCCATCCCGTCGACCCTCGAGGCGTCGAAGGCGTGGATGGGTTGCCCGTGCGTGCGGAGAACGTAGTTCGTGACGTCGACGACGTTGTTGATGGACCGGAATCCCGTGGCCTCCAGCCGCTGCTTGAGCCAGTCGGGAGAGGGCGCGATGCGAAGGCCCTCGACCACCCGCGCCATGTAGCGCCGGCAATCCCGGGGATCCTCCACGGTGACGCGCGGGGGCGGCGCCTTCTCCGGGGCGGGCGGCGGAGGAGCCTGCTTGACGTGCTTCCGCCCGCTCGAGGCGATCTCGCGCGCGAGGCCGCGCACCGACATGCAGTCGGTCCGGTTCGCGGTGATCTCCACGTCCAGGATGGCGTCCCCCGTCCCGAGCACCGCCTGGACGGGACCGCCGACGGCGGGATTCCCCGGCAGGGCCCAGATGCCCTCCGATTCCGCGGAAAGGCCCAGCTCGCGCTCCGAGCAGATCATTCCCTCGGACTCGACACCGCGGATCTTGCTCTTGCGGAGCTTCGTGCCGTCCGGGAGCTTGGAGCCGATCTGCGCGACCGCGACCGCCATGCCCGGCGCCACGTTCGACGCGCCGCACACGATGGAGAGCTTGGAGGCGCCGATATCCACCGAGCAGAGGCGCAGGCGGTCGGCGTTGGGATGCGGCGACACCTCGAGGACGCGGCCGACGACGATCGCGGGATCGAGCGTCGCTCCCTGCTCGATCGCGGCCACCGGAAAGCCGCGCATCGCCAGGACCTCGGCCAGGGCTTCCGGCGTGGGCGGGAGGTCGACCCAGTCGGCCAGCCAGCCCCACGTGACTTTCATCGACACCCCCTAGAACTGATGAAGGAAACGAATGTCGTTTTCGTAGAAGAGACGGATGTCGGGCACTCCATGGCGCAGCATCGTGAGGCGCTCGATCCCCGCGCCGAAGGCGAATCCGGTGTACCGCTCGGGATCGTAGCCCACCGCGCGGAAGACATTCGGATGCACCATCCCCGCCCCCAGCACCTCGAGCCACCCTCCCGAGAGCGGCCCACAGACGCCGCAGCCCTTCCCGGAGCAGAAGAAGCAGCGAATCTCCACCTGCGCGCCCGGCTCCACGAACGGGAAATAAGAAGGAGAGAACCGCATCTCCGTGTTCGGGCCGAAGTACTGCTTCAGGAACGAGTCGAGGGTGCCCTTGAGATCGGCCAGCGTGACGTTCTCGTCGACGTAGAGGCCCTCCACCTGGTGGAACTCGAAGAGGTGGGTGGCGTCCACGGCCTCGTTCCGGTAGACGCGCCCGGGACAGATGATGCGAATGGGCGGCCGGCGCTGCTCCATGACGCGGATCTGCACCGAGGACGTGTGGGTGCGGAGGAGAACCTCCGGCCTCAAGTAGAAGGTGTCGGTCAGGGCGCGGGCGGGGTGCCCCTTCGGCATGTTGAGGGCGCCGAAATTGTGGGCGTCGTCCTCGACCTCGGGCCCCTCGGCCAGGGCGTACCCCATGCCGTGGAAGATGCCCCGGACTTCGGCCAGGACCTGCGAGATGAGGTGGCGGTGACCGCGTGGGATGGATCGCCCGGGGAGGGTGAGATCCCGGGATGCGGCCGCGTCGGACGGCCCGCCGTCCGCGCCGAGGCGCGCGCGGGATTCCTCGTAACGGCGTTCCAGGCTCTCGCGGAGCTGGTTGGCGCGGGCGCCGACGGAGGAGCGCTCCGCGGGGGTGAGGTCTTTGAGCCCGCGGAGGATCTGCGTGAGCTCACTCTTCCGGCCCAGCCAGCGAACGCGCGCCTCTTCCAGCGCGCCGCCGTCCCGCGCGGCGTCCATCGCTCGCGCCGCTTCGGTCTCCAGGGCGTCGAGCCGCTCGATCACGGGCGAACGCCTAGGCTGCGGCTTGTGCCTGTTTCGCGACCTCGGCCAGACGGGCGAATGCCTGCACGTCGCGAATGGCGAGGTCGGCCAGGATCTTCCGATCGATATCGATCTGCGCGACCTTCAGGCCGCGGATGAACGTGCTGTAGGAGAGGCCGTGGAGACGCGCGGCGGCGTTGATCCGCACGATCCACAGCCTGCGAAAGTCCCGCTTCTTGGCCCTCCGGTCCCGGTAGGCGAACTGGAGACTGCGCATCAGGGTCTCGCGCGCGGTCTGATAGAGCTTGCGCCTTCCGCCGCGGTTTCCCTTCACCGCGATCATGACCTTCCGGCGGCGCTTCCGTCCCGGGACGACGGTTTTTGTACGTGGCATGTCTCGTTACCTCAATTTTAGGAGCGGTGTCCGAGATGCAGGATCAACCGCCGTATGGGAGTAGCTTCTGCATGTGCCTCTTCTCGGCCGGATCGACCAGAGCCGGAGCATGCAGGCGACGCTTCCGCTTGCGGGCCTTCGTGCCCAGGTTGTGCCGGGCGTAGGCCTTTCCCCTCTTCAGCTTCCCCGTGCCCGTCCGCTTGAAGCGCTTCGCGGCGGCCCGGTTGGTTCTCATCTTCGGCATGTCTTGCTCCTAGCTCCTCGGCGCCGGCGGCTTCCCCGCCGCGGCACCCTGGGTTGAAGGCGACTTGGTGGCCGCCGGGCTTGGCTTCCGCTCCGGCGCCTTTCCGGCGCCAACCGCCGTGGCTCTTCCCGACGCGGCCGGAGACTTCGCGGCCGGCGCGGGCGGCGGCTTCACGACCGCCGAGCGCGGCACCATCAGGAGGACGAGATTCCGTCCCTCCAGGCGCGCCTGGTTCTCCACCTGGCCCACGTCCTCGAGGTCCTTCACGACCTTGTCCAGGAGCCGGAAGCCCGCGTCGGTATGGGCCATCTCACGGCCGCGAAACGTGACCGTGAACTTCACCTTGTCGTGCAGCTCGAGGAAGCGGCGTCCGTTGTTCACCTTGAATCGGTAGTCGTGCTCCTCGATCTTCGGGCGCAACTTCACTTCCTTGAGATGCGTGACGTGTTGCTTCTTCCGCGCCTTTTGAAGCTTCTTGTTCTGCTCGTACTTGTACTTTCCGAAGTCCATCACCCGGCAGACGGGCGGGCGCGCGGTCGGGGAAACCTCGACCAGGTCCAGCTGACGTTCCTGCGCGTAGGCAAGCGCCTCGCGGATTGCCAGGATGCCCACCTGCTCTCCGTCGGGTCCGATCACACGGACCGTCGGGATGCGGATGCGATCATTGACGCGGACTTCTTTGGTTGTGGAAATAGGTCTTCCTCCTCTCCATGCGGGGACGGTTGTCGAAGGGAGGAGCGGCCGGGAGAAAAGAGCGCGGGCGAACGATGCGAATCCCGCATCATGCGCCCGTCGGCAGTGCCTCCCGCCTCGGAGGACGGCGGGAATCTCTTTTCGAGAACCCCGGTAGCTTGGCGCCTCGGGGTGAGAAGCCGGCGGCTCCTGCTTCGTGTTGTGCCGGGAAGTCTACTTCGGGGCCTTGGACTCGGCAACCACTTTCTCGACGAACTCCTCGAGCTTCAGGGTGTCCTGGCTGGCTTTGTGCCGGCTCCGGACGGATACGGACCGCTCCTCCACCTCCCGCTTCCCCAGCACCAGCATGTAGGGGATCTTGTGGAGCTCGGCGTCCCGGATCTTGGCCCCCATCTTCTCCTCGCGCAGGTCGGCCTCGACCCGAATACCCCGATCCAGGAGAATTCGCCGAATCTCTCCGGCGTAGGCCACCTGGTCGTCCGTGATCGTGATGATCTTGACCTGGACCGGGGCCAGCCAGACGGGGAAATCGCCGCCGTAGTGCTCGATGAGCGTGGCAAAGAACCGCTCCATGGAGCCCAGCAGCGCGCGATGGATCATGAAGACCTGGTGCTCCTGTCCGTCCGATCCCACGTACTCCACGTCGAAGCGGCGCGGCAGGTTGAAGTCGAACTGGATGGTGGAGCACTGCCAGCTCCGCCCCAGCGCGTCGGTCAGCTTGATGTCGATCTTGGGCCCGTAGAAGACCGCCTCCCCCACCGCCCGGTGATAGCTCAGCCCGGAGGCTTTCACCACGCGCTCCAGGGCGCCCTCGGCCAGGGCCCAGTCCTCGTCCGTGCCCATGTAGTCCTGCTTCCGCTCCGGGTCCCGCACGCTCAGGTCCACCTGGTATTCCTTGAATCCGAACGTGTCGAGCATGTAGCGCACGAAGTCGAGCACCTGCGTGAGCTCCGGCTCCACCTGCTCCCGCGTGCAGAAGAGGTGCGCGTCGTCCTGGGTGAAGCCGCGCACGCGCGCGAGCCCGTGGAGCACGCCCGATTTCTCGAGGCGATACACGGTGCCCAGCTCGGCCAGCCGGATGGGAAGGTCGCGATAGGAGTTCTTCCGCCGCTTGAAGATCAGGATGTGGAACGGGCAGTTCATGGGCTTGAGCACGTACTCCTTCTCGTCCACGTTCAGGAAGTACATGTTCTCGCGGTAGAAGCCGGTATGCCCCGAGTGCTCCCAGAGATCGACCATCGCGATGTGGGGGGTGTTGACGATCTGGTAGCCCCGGCGCAGGTGCTCGTCCTTCCAGAAATCCTCGATGACGCGGCGCATCGCGGCGCCGTTGGGGTGCCAGAAGATCAGCCCGCCCCCGGCTTCCTCGTGCACGCTGTAGAGGTCGAGCTCCTGCCCCAGCTTCCGGTGGTCGCGTTTCTTCGCCTCCTCGAGGCGGGCGAGATGCTCGCTCAAGCGATCCTTCGAGGCGAACGCGGTCCCGTAGATCCGCTGGAGCATCGGCCGCGTGGAGTCTCCGCGCCAGTACGCGCCCGCCACGCTCAGGAGCTTGAAGCTCTTGAGCACGCGGGTGCGCGGCACGTGCGGGCCGCGGCAGAGGTCGGTGAAGAAGGAGTGGGTGTAGGTGCTGACCGTCTCGTCCGGGATCCCCTCGAGGAGCTCGACCTTGAACGGCTCGTCCTTCTCCTTGTACTCGCGCATCGCGTCCGCGCGCTTCAGCTCGGCGCGGACGAAGGGATGATCCTCCTCGGCGATCGTCTTCATCCACTTCTCGATCTCGACGAGATCTTCGGGGGTGAAGGGCCGGTCCACCTGGAAATCGTAGTAGAAGCCGTCGTCGATGGCCGGGCCGATCGCGAATTTGGCGTTGGGGAAGAGCTTCTGAACCGCCGAGGCCATGAGGTGCGCCGTGGAGTGGCGCAACACGCGCAGCCCCTCCGGGGACTCGAGCGGCAGGAGCTCCAGCGTGCCGGACTCGCGGATCGGGGTGAGGAAATCCACGATCTTGCCGTTCAGCTTGGCCGCGATTCCCTTCTTGAAGCCTTCCTTGTACTGGCTTCCGAAGAGCGCGCCGAGGGTGGTGCCCTCGGGCGCCTCCAGGGAGCGTCCGTCCACTTCGAGCTTCACGTTTTCTGAGATTGTCGTCATGTCCGTGAGGGTAATTGGTGGGCGATAGAGGACTTGAACCTCTGACCCCCTGCATGTCAAGCAGGTACTCTAGCCAGCTGAGCTAATCGCCCTCCTATCCTGATTGTGGATGCAACGTTGAAGCGCTGAATTCTAGCCGAATCGCGCGGTAAGTCAAGGAGCCGCGGCGCTGTCGGGGAGGACCTCGTAGACCAGCGCCCCGGCGCTCTCGAAGAGGCGCCGGAACCCGGGGACCCGCGCGTCCGGCTCCGCCAGGGGCCTGACGCCGGCGCGAAGCGCCATCTCCGCCCCCGAGACCAGGAGGTAGCGCGCGTGGGCGCCGAGTGCCTCGCGATGGAGCGCCGCCGGCGAATCGACTTGTGGGATCGGGGCGAAGGTCATCCCCGCCAGGAAGGCGACGTGGGGCTTCCGCGCCAGCAGCGTGGCCCCGCCTCCGTGGGCTTTCAAGTAGTCCGCCGCTCCCAGCGTCTCGTACGGGCCGGCCTGGACCGATTCCGGGTTCTGTGGGTCCTGGGTCTTCGCGTGGGCCGCGAGCGCCCCGGGCATCCAGATCAGGAGGAAGGCGAAGATCCGGACCGGGAAGCGACGCTCGATCGGGGCTGCCCATCGCGTGATCCGGTCCCAGGCCAGGAGCGCCAGGCAGAGCCCGGAGTAGAAGGCCAGCATCGGGAGCGAGAAGCGGGCCCCGTAGAACACCGGCACCAGCGTGAGGAAGTAGAGAAGCCCGAAGAGTAGATAGGCGCCCCATCGAGAGCTTCGCCGGGTGATCCCCACGACCAGGAGCCCCGCCAGCGCCACGAGGCCCCAGGGCGCCGGGTTCAGCTCGAAGAGGTCCCGCTTCAGGTGGTCGAGGGTGTTCGAGACCATCGCCTTCACGAAGCGCGGTGGGTCCAGCCGCACGACGTCCGCGAAGGAGTGGATCTTCCGGTCGCCGCCATAGAAGAAGTGCTCCCAGTTCCCTTCCCCGTACACCGCGAATCCCACGTTGGTGTAGTTGTTGTTCGTGAGGGGATTCCCCGTGTGGGCCGCGTTCACCACGAGCCAGGGCCCCGCGGCGAGGAGGAATGCCGCGCTCCAGAGCGCGGCCCTCCGAAGCCGCGACGGAAACGGGCACTCGGGTTCCAAGAGGAAGAGAATCGCGAGAACGGCGCCGGGCCAGAGGAAGAGCCCGTTGTAGCGCGTGCTGAACGCCCATCCGGCCACGAGCCCCGAGGCCCCGATCGCAAGCCACCCCGGACGCTCACAGCCCAGGATCAGGGCGATGGAACCGGTGACGAGCGCGAAGAAGAACATGTCCGTGCCGACTTCGTAGACGTTCACGAGGAACGTGGGATTCGCGATCAGGAGGAGGACGCTCAGGAAGGCCAGCGTCGCGCCGAGGAGCCGCCGGTGCACCCGGAACACGCACCACACGACCACGCACGCGGAGAGGATCCCGATCAGCTGTCCCGCCCTGAAGAGATCGAGCCCCAGGCACGAGACGGCGGCGACCACCAGGGGATAGCCCCAGCCCTTGGAGTCGAAGTGCTCGATGAGCACGCGCCCGTGCCGGAGCGCCGCGGCGGCCGGTCCGTACTTCCAGTAGAAGTCGGTCTCCACCCCGTAATTGCCGATGCGGTGGAACGCGAACGCGACGTACGCCCAGTAGAGTCCGAAGAGCGCGATCGTCGCGATCGTGAAGACCCGCATGGTGATCTCGGTCTTCTGGATCGCAGCCGCGGAGGGCGGTCCCGGGCTCGATGGGGCCGGGCCCCGTTTCCGCGGCTTCGTCAAAGCGTGCGGTCCACGGCCCCCGCGATGTGCCGGAGCTGGCCCGCCAGGGCGGCGAACTGCTCGGGGTAGAGCGACTGCTGGCCGTCGCAGATGGCGCGCTCGGGATCGTAGTGGACCTCGACCAGGAGCCCGTCGGCGCCGGCGGCGATCGCGGCCCGCGCGAGCGGGACCACCTTGTCGCGGACTCCGGCGGCGTGGCTGGGATCCACGATGACCGGGAGATGGCTGAGGGATTTCGCGACCGCGACGGCGTTCACGTCGAGGGTGTTGCGGGTGTAGGTCTCGTAGGCGCGGATGCCCCGCTCGCAGACGATGACGCGGTCGTTGCCGCCCGAGATGACGTACTCGGCGCTCATGAGCCATTCGTCGACGGTGGCCGAGAGCCCGCGCTTCACGAGGACGGCCTTCGAGGTCTTCCCCAGCTCGCGCAGGAGCGAGAAGTTCTGCATGTTCCGCGCACCGACCTGGAGGATGTCCACGTAGCGCTCCATGAGGCCGATCTGGCTCTTGTCCATGATCTCGGAGATGACGAGGAGACCGTTCTGGTCCGCCACCCGGCGGATGAGCTTCAGGCCCTCCTCGCCGAGCCCCTGGAAGGAATAGGGAGAGGTGCGGGGCTTGAAGGCGCCGCCGCGAAGCACGCGCGCGCCCGAGGCCCGCACGGCCGCGGCCGTCTTCACCATCTGCTCCTCGGATTCGATGGTGCACGGCCCCGCCATGAGCACGACGGCCTTGCCCCCGATCTCCACGTCGCCGATCCGGAGCACGCTGGTCTCATGGCGGAAGCTCCGGCTGGCGAGCTTGAAGGGCTCGGGGATGCGGAGCGCCCCGGCGACGCCGGCCATCACCCGAACCTCCTCCAGCGGTGGGAGGGCGCCGTCCCCGACGGCGGCGAGCACGATCGGGCCCTTGGAAGGCGCCCGGACGACCTGGAATCCCAGGTCGCGGAGCTTCGCCTCCACAGCGTGCAGCTGTTCCGGAGTCGCATTCGGCTGGAACGTGATGACCATTCGCTCCTCGGAAACAGAAACGCCCACTGTCTCGGTGTCGACAGTGGGCGGGGCCTCAGGGCTCACCGGAATCCGTCATCCCCGGCGCTCAGGCCCCCGCTGCCAGGACCACCCGTAGCGGAACTCGTTGAAGCGAAGGTTCATGGGACGCAGCCTAGCACCACCCCCGGGCGAGGGTCAAATCATCTCGGGCGCGGGGTCGTCCTCCCGGACGAAGACCGAGAACACGATCCACCGGCCGCCCGGCGCGCGCAGAAGGCGGAGGATCTCCTCCCGGTCGACGGCATGCGGCCCGATCACGGGGCCCTCGTACCGGAATCGGGCGCGCACGACGCGGGTCTCGACCGTGGAGTCGGCCCCCGCGACCCACCCGGGCGCCGAGAGCGTGATGGCGCGGGAAGCGTTTCGGTACACCACGGTGCGGAACGAGGCCACCCGGGACCGGCGAAACAGGGAGTCCGCCGACGCATCGTCGGCGCGGGCCCAGAGGGAATCCGCCCTTCGCTGGGTGGACATCCCGGCCCGCGCCAGGGAGTCGATCATGCCCACGCGCGCCCGGCGAAGCGGCTCGATCGTGAGGACCCGGCCCCCCACGAGCGAGTTCGAGGTGACCATGCACGAGGAGCGGGCCGCGAGCTCCTTGGGATCCCGCCGGACCAGGGCGTCTAAGTACTCCTTGGTGGTCTTCCGCACCTCGCGGACGTCGGGCGCCTCGCGGGAGCAGCCCGCCGCGAGGAGGGTCACGAGAATCGCGCCGCATGCAGCGACCGCGCGCGGGCTACGAGCGCTTGATCGCACGCATGTTCTTCCGACCCGGCGTCTTGATTCCCTTCGCTTGGTTGTACAGGCGTTTCATGTTCATGAAGTGGACCTCGTCGTAGAACTCCAGCCCCTCGTAGGCCCCGAGATAGCCCCACTCGCGGATGTTGGTGGTGGAGACTCCCCACCCCGCTTCCGTGGCGGCCTTCTCCCGGGCGTCGAGCAGGTAATGGTTCGTGAACTGGATCCCCTCGAGCGCGGTCTTCCCGATCACCCCGTGCCCGGGCACGAGGGTCTGGATGTGAAAGGTCGGGGTGAGCAGCGAGTCCAGAGAGGCCAGCCATCCGTCCACGCTCATCCCCGGATCCAGAAGCCACGGAACCGAGCGGTTGGAGACGATGTCGCCGGCGAAGAGGATCTTCTGCTTCGGGAGATACACCACGAGGTCCCCCGCCGTATGGGCCGGCCGCCCCAGGGAGAGCACCTCCACCGGTCGCTTGGGCCCGCCGTAGTCTGCCCGACGCGAGACGCTCACGAGCTTGGGGGTGATGCCGAGGTGGGTCAGGGTGTCCCCCGTTTCCCCGGGCGTCCAGGTCAGGAGGTGCCGGATATCGTCGGCAACCTTGGCGTTGGCGATGAAGGTCGCGCCGAGGGCGGCGAAGAAGCGGTCTCCGCCCGTGTGGTCCTCGTGCTGATGCGTATTCACCACGTACCGGATGGGCTTCGATCCCGAGCGGGCGCGGATGGTGTCCGCGAGCGCGCGTCCGGCGGCTTCGCTGAAGCCGGTGTCGATGACGAGGATTCCATTGCCCAGCTCGACCCATCCCGTCCAGACGTAGCTGACCTTCGCGGCGTACACGCCCGGCGCGAGGGGGTCCACGGAGATCGTCACGGTATTGTCGATGGGCCCCTGGACGTAGGGCGTCGGGGGCAGTCCCATGTGGATGACGTCCGCACCCGCGGGGGCACTCAGGATCGCGAGCAGGAACATCAGAGCGAGGATCCTCATGGTCGGAGTCTAACGCTTCGGGTGGGTGATCTCCAAGGGGAGCCCGTTCAGGTCAAGGAAGGTGGAATTCCTTAGGCAGAGGGATGAGCACCCTTACATGCCATAAGAAAGAAACGACATCCGCGTCTCTTTGCTACCAACTTCTCATGCCTCAGACCTATCATGGGGCCGTGCGCACACCTCTGAAGTGCATCGTCACCGGAGCCTTGGCGCTCGCGGCATCGGCGGGACCCGCGCTCGGCGTCCCCCTGTTCTTCTCAACGCCTTCATTCCAGCTCCCGGCCAGACCTCTCACCCTGGCGCTCGGGGATCTCAACCGGGACGGCAAAGCCGACCTGGTGGCCCTGAACGGCCCCGGCCAGGTGGTCTCCGTGTTCTTGAGCGCCGGCGATGGCACGTTCCAGCCTGGCGTGACCCACGCCACCGGCTCAGGGCCTTCCCAGGTCTTGATCGGCGACGTGAACGGGGACGGAAATCCGGATCTCCTTACCGGGAACGCGGGCTCCGTGTCGGTTCTCCTCGGAAACGGGGACGGCACGTTCGCGACCCATGCGGACTACCCCATGAGCGGCGTGGGCCTCGCGGCGGGCGACCTGAACGGCGATGGAAAACTCGACGTGGCCTCTACAACTTCTGTTCTCATGGGCAACGGTGACGGGACCTTCCGGGCCAGGGTGGACTATGCCCCCGGGAGCGACGCGTTCCATGTCGCGGCCGGGGACCTGAACGGGGACGGGAACGCGGACCTCGTCACCTTGGGGTACAGCACCTTCTCCGTCTATCTGAGCCACGGCGACGGGACCTTCGCGCCGGCCGCGGCCCATTCCCAGGGAACGCCCGCGGCGGCGTTCCGCCGCCCTGGCGCGCCCTCGCGCACGCGGGTCGCCAAAGCGGGAAGCTCCGCCGAGTACTTCGGCAACGATCTCTGGCTCGCCGTGGGCGACGTGAGCGGCGACGGAACGCCGGACCTCCTCCTGGTGAACGGGCAGGGCGGGCAGTTCGTGAGCACGGTGGCGGTCCTCCTGGGGGTGGGCGACGGAACGTTCCAGCCGCGGGCGGATGATCGGACCCAGGATTATCCATCCTACGTCGCGATCGGTGACCTGAACGCGGACGGTCGCCCCGACATCCTCACGGCGAACGACTGGTCCGCCACGGTTTCGATCCTCCCCGGGCATGGGGACGGCACCTTCGCGCCGCACCAGGAGTACGGCGCGAGCGGTTGGTGCTTCTCGGCGGGAATCGGCGACGTGAACGGGGACGGGAGGCCCGACATCGTGAGCGGGGACTTCCCCACCACGCCTGGGAGTCAGGGGGTCGCGACGGTCTACCTCGGCAACGCCGACGGGACCTTCCAGGCGAGAAACTCGTACGAGACCCATCGACAACCCGTCGACCTCGTCGTCGCGGACCTGGACTCGGATGGAAGACCCGACGTGGCCACCGCGGATTGGGACGTGAACCTGACCTCGGTACTCTTCGGAAATGGCGACGGCTCGTGCCAGGAGCGACGGGACTACGACGCGGACTGGAACGCCCGATTCGTCGCGAGCGGAGACCTCGATGGCGACGGCAGGGCGGATTTCCTGCTCGTGAATGAATCCGGAACCATCAACATCCTCCTCTCCAACGGGGATCGCACCTTCCGTAGAAAGGACATGCCGAACGGCAACAATGCCCCCATGGCGCTCGGGGACCTGAACGCCGATGGGAAGCTGGATATGGTGACGGCCGGATCCGCCTTCCTCGGAAACGGCGACGGCACGTTCGGCCCGGGCCTGGCGTACGACAACCAAGGGGGTCTCGGGCGGCCGGCCCTTGTCGACCTGAACGGCGACGCGAAGCTGGATCTCGTGAACGCGAATTCCACCGGCAGCTCCGTGTCCATCCACTTCGGGAATGGGGACGGGACGTTTCAGCCAGAGGTCGTGTACGCGACCGGCTCCCATCCCTCCTCGGTCGCGATCGGGGACCTGAACCGGGATGGCAGGTTGGATCTCGTGGCGGCCAATCCGGGCTCCAATTCCCTGTCGGTTCTCCTGGGCCGTGCTGGCGGTGACTTTGACCCCCACGTGGACTACACGGCCGGCACGGTCGGGTCGGGAGCCAATGTGGTCCAAGTCGGGGACCTGGACGGCGACGGAAACCTCGACCTGGCCTCGACCGGTGGCGGGGCGGTCTCGGTCCTACGGGGCAACGGAAATGGAACCTTTGGCGCTCCCCAGTCCTATAAGGCATTCGGCGCCGGGGCCCTGGCGCTCGCGGATCTGAACGGTGACGGCTCCCTGGATCTCATCGCGGCGAACGCCAACACCTACAATGTATCGGTCCTGCTGAATCTCAGCGCCCGAGGCTCGAGCCTCAGTGCCGGCGTGGCCATCGATCCCGGGGTCATCAACCTCACGAACCACGCTCCATCCGTGACGGCCTACATCCAGCCGGTTGGATTCGACCCCACCGATGTTGATGTCTCCAGCCTGCGTCTCGCCGCGTCCCTTCCGGCGATGTCCAAATCCGCAAGGGTCGTCGATCACGATGGGGACGGCGTGTCCGAGCTCATGGTGAAGTTCGCCCGGGGCGCGCTGGACCCGCTCCTGACCCCGGGGATGAACAACCTGGAAGTGACGGGCTCGTTGGTGACCGGCGAGCATTTCGGCGGGCACTGCGTCGTTCGCGTGATGCAATCGCCAGGCGGCAGCGCGCACCATCCCTTCGTCTCGCCCAATCCGATCAACCCGCAGGGGACGCTGTCCTTCTATGTCGCGGAGCCGGGGACCGTCAGGGTTCGCCTGTTCGATCGGGACGGACGTCTCGTCAGGACGGTTCTGGACGCACAGACCCTGACGGCCGGGCCGCACCAGGTCGCGATCGACGGGCGCGGAGATCAGCATGCCCCCCTGGCTTCGGGCGTCTATTTCTACAAGGTCGAGACCTCGGACGGCGCGGTCACGGGTCGGTTCACGATCTTGAAGTAACGCTCGTCAGATGAATTTCTTGAGCAACGGCCACGCTTCGGCAACCGGCATCTTCAGGCGGCGTCCGATCGAGACGCCGATCCCCCGCTCGTACGGCATCGCGTAGGGCGAGTCGACGGTCCCCACCTGCTGGATCGAATCGAACCACTTCGCGTTGTCTTGCGGATCCCCTCCGATGATGATGAGCACGCTCCCGTCCCAGCCCTCCGGACCCCAGAGCCAGTAGCTGTTGTGCCCGCTGAGCGTCGGGGGCAGGCCTAGACGGCGGTCGAGCACGTCGACGGCGCCCGCCTCGCCGTAGTTCTGGCCGAACACCCGCGCGTGGCGACGCTCCTCCGGGGTCAGCGC
>DASQBE010000092.1:0-1966 GCA_035635355.1 Binatia bacterium
ACCGCCCCAGCGCGATGAGGAGGTGTTTGAGCACCGTGTAGAGGTGAAACCGCTGGGGCACGTCCACGAGCAGAAGCCCGCCCGGCGCCAGGACGCGAACGTTCTCGCGCAGGAGCGGCCGCGGGTCCCTGAAGTGCTCGAGGAGCCCCTGGTGGAACACCACGTCGATCCGGGCGTCGCGGAACGGCATCCGGAGGGCGTCCGCGCGAACCAGGTGCACGCGCTGCTTCTCGCGCTCGGCCACGCCCCGCGCGACCTCGAGGGAGGCCATGGAGTAATCGAGGAGGATGGCGGTGGCGCCCAAGGCGGCCAGCGCGACGCTGTCGCGCCCCGAGCCCGCGCCCACCTCGAGCACGCGCTTCCCCGCGACCTTCGTCTCGGCCAGGATCGGCTCCACGACGCGGCCCTCGGTCGGGTACACGTCGTCGATCGCGGCGCGCTCCTTCCAGAAGCGCGTCCAGTGGGCTTCGGTGGACGTTCGCACGGTGGTTACTCTCCGGTCGTGAGGCGCGCGGCCAGGACCGGCGGGAGGTTCACCGCCCGGATCTTCTCCTGCGCGGCCTCGATGTCGTACGGCACGCGAACGAACTCGATCTTGCCATCGGGCTCGTTCAGAACCACGAAGCAGGCGCGCGGGTCGCGGTCGCGCGGCTGGCCCACGCTCCCGACGTTCACGATGTACCGGTGGACCGGATCGAACCGAAGCTGGGTCGGCGGCAGGGACACGCAGCCCGAGGAGGACCGCTCGAAGATCGCCGGCTGGTGCGTGTGACCGATGAAGCACGCGTGCTCGGTGAAGAACTGGAACTGCGGCTCGGCGTCGAACCGGTCGAAGATGTACTCCCAGTCGCGCGGGGCCGCGGGCGAGGCGTGGACGTACAGGTATGGAGCGATCGGGCGCGAGAGCGAGAGCCCGCGGAGGAAATCGCGATTCTGCGGCGTGAGCACCCTCGCCGTCCAGAGCGCGGCCGCTTTCGCGTTCGGGTTGAAACGCGCCGCCTCGCCGCCGCCGCTCGCCGCCGAATCGTGATTGCCCAGGAGCACCATGTGGCTCCGCTCCCGGATCAGGTTCAGGCACTCGTTCGGGCTCGCGCCATAGCCCACGACGTCCCCCAGGCAGAGAATCCGGTCCGCGCCGCGCTCGTCCACGACCTTCAGGACCGCCTGCAACGCTTCGAGGTTCGCGTGGACGTCGGAGAGGAGGGCCGTCTTCATCCGGGGGGCCGGACGTCGTGGGCGAGCCGGTCCAGGATGCCGTTCACGAATGCGCCCGAGGTCTCCATGCCGTATTTCTTCGCGATTTCGATCGCTTCGTCAAGCGTAACCCGCACGGGCACCTCGACGTGATAGAGGAGCTCCGCGGCGGCCAGCCGGATGACCGACCGGTCGGTGGCCGCCATGCGCGAGAGCGACCAGTTCTTGGCGATCCGGGAAACCACCGAATCGATCTCGGGCTGATGGAGGGCGAGCGTGGACACCAGCGCTCCCGCGAACTCCCGCGCCTCCGGATCGGCCTCTTCCTCGAGGTCCTCGAGGATCTCTTCCAGGCAGCGCTCCACGGGGTCCCCGGTCACGTCCGCCTGATACGCGGCGCGAAACGCCAGCTCCCGGGCCTGGCGCCTGCGGCTCAAGGCTTCGCCTTCGAGCGGAGCGCGCGGAGGAGCCTGGCCATCTCGATCGCGCCCTCCGCGGCCTCGACGCCCTTGTTCCCGTGCCGCCCGCCGGCGCGATCGAGCGCCTGCTCCACCGAGTCGGCCGTGAGCACGCCGAAGAGGACCGGCACGCCCGTCTCGTAGGAGGCGCGCGCGATGCCGCGCGAGGCCTCGCCGGCGACGTAGTCGAAGTGGGGCGTCTCCCCGCGCACCACCGCGCCGAGGCAGACGATCGCGTCGTGCCGTCCCGACCGCGCCAGACGCCGCGCGACCACCGGGAGCTCGAACGCGCCCGGCACCTTCACCACGAGGAG
>DASQBE010000093.1:0-9608 GCA_035635355.1 Binatia bacterium
CGCGGCGGTTCCCCGTGTCGTCCTGGATGGTCGCCGTGACGTCGCGCCGCCCGCGGAACCGGCGCTCGACCCGCACGGAGACAACGCGCGCCAGCACCGTGGCCTCGGTATTCGGCTTGAGGAACGCGATCGGCGTCACCATCCTACGGTCGCGGTAGGCGCGGGGAACGTGGAAGAGCAGATCCCGGATGGTGCGGATCTCGAGCTTGGCGAGGCGCCGGGCCATCTCGGGGCCGACGCCGCTCAGGAACCGGACCGGGTCGTGGAGGGAAGGCATCGGAGGGATGCTACCAAACCCCTTGCCTCGCGTGGCGGTCGAGGGTAGACTTCATCGCTCTCTTCAGACTCAGGAGGATTCATGGCCAGGCTTTGCGACATCTGCGGCAAGGGCGTCCAGTTCGGGCAGAACGTGAGTCATGCCCACAACGTCACCAAGCGCCGCTGGGAAGTGAATCTGCAGTCCGTGCGCGCCATCGTTCAAGGCAAGCCGAAGCGGCTCCGGGTCTGCACCCGCTGCATCCGCACCGGCGCCGTCACGAAAAGCATGCGCGCCAAAGAAGCGCAACGCGCCCGGGCCGTCTAGGCCAGGACGCGCGCGCTCGTTCGTGAAGCCCGCCCCTCGAGGCGGGCTTCGTCGTTTCCTCCCTAGTCCATCTGCTTCCGCATGAAGGCCGGCACGTCCATGTTGTCCCGGGTGATCGCGCGCCCGCCGAACGGACGGCGGTTCGTGGGCGAAGCGATCCGGTATCCCGGACGGGAGGTGGCCGATACCACGGACTCCTCCTCGGGCGAAGGCTCCTCGAGCGACGGGACGGACACGGCCGGGGCCGGCCGCGCGATCCGCTCCCGCGGCTCCACCATCGGGTAGATCCGGGGCTGGGGGTGCGCCGCGGCGGGCATCGCCATCGCCCGCTGCTGCGTCTTGGGCTCGCCCTTACCGAACCCGGTCGCGATGACCGTGATCGAGAGGCCGTCCCCCATGTGCTCGTCGATCACCGCGCCGAAGATCACGTTCGCGTCGTGCCCCGCCGCGTCCACCACCACCGTCACCGCCTCGTTGATCTCGTGGAGCGTCATCGACTCGCCGCCCGTCACGTTCACGAGCAGGGCCTCGGCGCCCGAGATCGAGATGTCGTCGAGCAGGGGGCTCGAGACGGCCGACTGCGCGGCCTCGTACGCGCGGTTGGGTCCGGTCGCGTGCCCCGCCCCCATGAGCGCGTTCCCCCGCTCCGCCATCACGGTCTTCACGTCCGCGAAGTCCAGGTTCACGAGGCCCGGAACCGTGATCAGGTCCGAGATCCCCTTGGTCGCGTGATGGAGCACCTGGTCCGCCACCCGGAAGGCTTCCTTGAGCGGCGTGGTGCGATCCACGATCGTGAGGAGCCGCTGGTTCGGGATCACGATCAGCGTGTCCACCCTCTCTTTCAATTCGCGCAGGCCGTCCTCGGCCAGCTGCATCCTCCGGCGGCCTTCGAACTCGAAGGGCCGGGTCACCACCGCGACCGTGAGCGCACCCTGCGCCTTCGCGATGCGCGCCACGACGGGAGCCGCGCCGGTGCCGGTGCCGCCCCCCATGCCCGCGGTCACGAAGACCATGTCCGCGCCGTCCAGGAGCTCGGCGATCCTGGCCTCGTCCTCCTCGGCCGCGTCGCGGCCGACGTTCGGGTTGGCGCCCGAGCCCAGCCCCTTCGTCACCCCGGTCCCGAGCTGGAGCTTCCTCGGGCTCAGGGACTGGTCCAGAACCTGGGCGTCGGTGTTGGCGGCGATGAACTCGACGCCCCCCAGCCCCGACTGGATCATTCGATTGACCGCGTTCCCACCCGCTCCGCCGACACCGATCACCTTGATCGAGGCCCCCAACACCGCTTTCCCGTCATCGATCAACTCGAGCATCGCCTGACTCCTCCCCTCGTCCCGCTGGTTAGACCAGCTCCTCGATCCACCGCTTCAACCCGAACGATATACGGCTGAACACCCCCCGCTCGGCCGTATGGGGCCGAGCACCCAACATGTGGGCGTGGATCGCCAATCCCACGCCCGTCGCAAATCGCGGATCGCACACCGCCTCCGTCAGTCCCGAGATCCCCATGGGAACCCCCAGCCGCACGGGCAGGTCGAACACCTGCTCGGCCAGCTCGGTCATCCCCTCCAGCGATGAAGCACCGCCCGTCAGCACCACGCCGGCGCCCAGCAGATCGGCGATGTGGTTCTTGCGAATCTCCCTCTTTCCCAGCTCGAAGATCTCCTCGATCCTGGGCTCGATCATCATCGCGAGCATGTGCCGGGAGACCTCGCGGTCCAGACGGCCGCCCACGCTCGGCACCTGCACGACCTCCTCGGGGCGGACCATGGACGTGAGCGCGCAGCCGCTCTGGAGCTTGAGCTGCTCGGCGCGCTCCACCGGGGTGCGCAGCCCGATCGCCAGGTCGTTGGTCACGTTGGACCCGCCCAGGCCGATCACCGCGGTGTGGCGCACGCTTCCCTCGTAGAAGATGGCGAGGTCGGTCGTCCCGCCGCCGATGTCGAAGAGCGCCACGCCGAGATCGCGCTCGTCCTGGGTCAGCACCGCGTCCGCCGAGGCGAGCGGCTCGAGCACCAGCTCCTCCACCTCGAGCCCCGCCCGCTCCGCCGCGCGGATCACGTTCCTGCAGGCGGAGGCGGCCCCGGTGATGATGTGCACCTCGGCCTCCAGGCGGACGCCCGACATCCCGACCGGATCGCGGATCCCGTCCTGGTCGTCCACGATGAATTCTTGTGGCAGGACGTGGAGGATCTCGCGATCCGTCGGGATCGCGACCGCCTTGGCGGCCTCGATCACGCGCTCGAGATCGTTCGGGCGGATCTCCGCGTCCTTGCGCGATACCGCGATCACGCCGCGGCTGTTGATGCCGCGGATGTGGTCCCCCGCGATTCCGGCGAAGACGCCGCGGATGGTCCGGCCCGACATCCGCTCCGCCTCCTGGACCGCGCACTGGATGGACCGCGTGGTCTTCTCGAGGTTCACGACGACGCCCCGCTTGAGGCCGTCCGAGGGCGCCGAGCCCACCCCGATGACGCGGATCCCGTCCCCGTCCTCTTCGGCCTCCGCGACAATGGCGGTGATCTTCGTCGTCCCGATGTCCAGCCCCGCGTAGATTTTGGTTTCCGCCATCAGACCCCCTCCGATTACACCTTGTCCCGCGAAGCCGGTACCGCGCCCAGACTGTCTGGAGCGCACCGGACGATCACCTGGCCCCGATACCGAGCGT
This sequence comes from Binatia bacterium, assembly GCA_035635355.1. Classification (GTDB taxonomy): domain Bacteria; phylum Eisenbacteria; class RBG-16-71-46; order SZUA-252; family SZUA-252; genus WS-7. The sequence continues at coordinate 3,249 of DASQBE010000093.1, forward strand.
CCAATCCCAGCACGCGCCGATCCCGATCGCGCAGATCGCGGAGCGTTGCGCGGAGCGCGATCAGGCAGCGCGGCGTCACCCGCTCCGGATCGATGAGGATCGGGATCTGATCCCGGGAGGTTCGAAGCACGAACCACCGGGGATCGGCTGCGACGATCTCCGAGATCTCGGACAGAAGCCCCACATCGGGCTCTTCCAGCAGCGTCACGACGCGGAGCACGTCCGCGAATCGCGAGGCCTCGACCCGCCCGCCGGGATGCCGCGGGGAGATCGAGAGCCCCGTCACCACGGGCCGGTCCGCGATCAGCCCGCGCACCAGGGGCGGAAGGATGATCCCGGTGGAGTCCACCTCCAGGAGCCGGCCCGCGTTCACCAGCACGAACGGCCGGCGCTCGCGCACGGAGACCCGCACCGCCGCCGGGAGGAGGGTCACCGAGGCGCTCTCGATGCGTGGATTCCGCGTGAGGGAGCGCACGATATCGGCCGGGCGGATGTCGAAGAGGCTCTCCCCCGACGTGACCGGAATGGAGGGCCGGACCTCGTCGGGCGACAGGTAGAGAAGCCCCGTCACCTCGACCCGCCCCGCCTGGAAGAGCGGGAGCCTTCCCAGGACCCGCTCCGCGCGGGGCGCGAGTCTCACGAGCCCCAGGACCAGGATCAGGACCAGGAGCGAGCCCAGAAGGATTCGCCGATTCCTCCGCCGGCGCTCGGGCAGCTTGAGGCGCGTGGTCGCGCGGCAGCCGGCCCTCACGGAGTCCCCCCTCGCGCCAGCTCGCCCACGCGGTAGACGTCCCCGGCTCCGATGGTCAGCAGGAGATCGCCCGGGCGCAGGATTCCCCGGACGACCTTCGCGGCCTGGCCGAAATCGGGGGCGACCGTCACCGAGGAGGTTCCGTTGGCCCGGATGCCCTCGACCAGCCCTTCGGAGGAGACCCCGGGGATCGGCTTCTCGCCGGCCGGGTAGATGGGGAGGAGCACCAGCTCGGAAACCCCGGTGAAGCAGGTCTGGAACCGGTCCCGGAGCGCCTGCGTGCGCGTGTACCGGTGCGGCTGGAACACCGCGACGATGCGGCGTCCGTAGGTGTCGCGGAGGGCCGCGATGGCCGCCTCGATCTCCGTCGGGTGGTGGCCGTAGTCGTCCACCCAGATCGCGCCGCGCACCTGCCCGCGCATCTCCAGCCGCCGGCTCACGCCGGTGAACTCGCGGAGCGCCTCGCGGATCTCCTCGAACGGAATGCCCAGATCCCAACCCGCGACGATGGCGGCGAGCGCGTTCCGCGCGTTGTGGACGCCGCTCACCCGGAGCTCGAAGACGCCCTCGTCGCGTCCGCTCACCCGGAGACGGAAGCGAACGCCGCTCGCGTCCACGTGGAGATCCGAGCCTTCGAAGTCCGCGCCCTTCGTGAAGCCGTAGGTCAGGAGCCGGCGCTTCACGCGGGCGTGGAGCGGGACCGCGTTCGGGTCGTCGTACGGAAGCACGACCGTTCCGTAGAACGGAACCCGGTTCACGAAATCCAGAAAGGTCTCCTGGACGTGGGCCAGGTCCCGGTAGTAGTCCAGGTGCTCGGCGTCGATGTTGGTCACCACGGCGATCGTGGGCGTGAGAAGGAGGAAGCTTCCGTCGCTCTCGTCCGCTTCCGCGACCAGGTAGGGTCCGTGCCCCAGCCGGGCGTGCGCGGCCATGGCTTTCACGCGCCCCCCCACGATGACCGTGGGGTCCAGCCCGCCCTGCGCGAGGATCGCGCCCACCATCGAGGTCGTCGTGGTCTTGCCGTGCGCGCCGGCCACCGCGACCGAGTACTTGATGCGCATCAACTCGGCCAGCATCTCGGCGCGGGGGATGACGGGGATGTGCCGCGCCAGGGCTTCCTGGATCTCGGGATTCGAATTCGCGATCGCGGTGGAGGCCACGACGACGTCGGCCCCCGTCACCTGCTCGGCGCGGTGCCCCACGAAGATGCGCGCGCCGAGCGAGCGCAGGCGCGCGACGGGCTCGGACTCCTTCATGTCCGATCCCGACACCGGGTACCCCAGGTTCAGGAGCACCTCCGCGATCCCGCTCATCCCGCTCCCACCGATCCCCACCAGGTGAATCCTCCGGATCCGTCCGTACATTCGACTCAGCCCTCGCGAGGGATCGGGCTCGCGTGGGCCAGCTGCTCCATGGAACGCGCGATGCGCTGCGCCGCGTCGATCCGCGCGAACGCCCGCGCGTTCCTCCCCAGGCGGCGAAGCCGAGCCTCGTCGCGCAGCAGCGATTCGATCTTCTGGGCCAGCACCTCCGCCGTGAGATCCTTGTCCGCGATGACCAGGGCCGCGTCGCGGTCCAGGAGCCCCCGCGCGTTGTGCGTCTGGTGGTCGCGGGTCGCGTGGGGGTAGGGCACGAGGATCGCCGCGACGCCGCAGGCGGTCAGCTCGGCGATGGTCATGGCGCCCGCCCGGCATACCGCGATGTCGGCGATCGCGTACGCTTTCTCGATCCCTTCCAGATACGAGAACACGCGCACCTGGATCGGGAAATTCCGGAACCGATCCCGGATCGCCTCGAAGTCCTCCGCCCCGGTCTGCCAGATGACCTGCAGCTCCCTTCTCGCCTTGAGCCGCTCCAACGCGCCCTCGGTCGCGCGGTTGATGCTCGCGGCCCCCCGGCTCCCGCCGAAGACGAAGAGCGTCCGCTTCTCCGGACTCAGGCCGAACGCCTCGTACGCGGTGGCCTTGTCCTGGTACAGCAGCGAGCGGCGGATCGGGTTCCCGGAGACCCGGAGGTTGTTCTTGCGCCGGAAGTACCCCCGCGACTCGAGGAAGCTGATGTGGACTTCGTTCGCGACCAGGTTGAGCCACCGGTTGGTGGCGCCCGGGATCGAGTTCTGCTCCTGGAGGATCACGGGAATGCCCAGGAACTTGGCGATCAGCACCGCCGGAGCGCTCACGTAGCTCCCGGTTCCCACCACGACGTGGGGCTTGAAATCCACGATGAGGCGGAAGGACTGGCCCAGGGACTTCACGAGCCCGTAGAGCGTCGCGATCCATCCCAGGCCGGGGCGCCGCGGAAGCCCGCGCGCCGCGATGGTCTTGAGCGTGAAGCCCGCGGCCGGGACGGCCTTCTGCTCGGGACCTCGGCTCGTCCCCACGAAGAGCACTTTCGAATCCGGATGCATCCGCATCCATTCCTCGGCGATGGCAATGCCCGGATAGAGGTGCCCGCCGGTCCCTCCGGCGGCGATCAGCACGCGGATCGCACCGGTGCTAGCGTCCACCCGGTCGCTTGCGCGCGGCTCTTCCTTCGGCCGAGCCGGTTCGAATGCCGGTTTTGGTCTGGCTTGCGATGTTGAGTAGGACACCGATCACTCCTAGATTGACGACCAGCGCCGATCCCCCGTAGCTCAGGAAGGGGAGCGGCAATCCGGTCGTCGGGATGATCCCGGTGACGACCGAGATGTTCATCCCGACATAGACGGCGAGGCTCACGGTCAACCCGGCCGCGAGCAGGAAACCGAAACGATCCGGCGCGCGGCCGGCGATCTTGAGGCCGCGCAGGAACAGGAGGACATAGGCCACCAGCACCGACACGGTGCCGACGAGCCCCAGCTCTTCGCCGATCACGGCGTAGATGAAATCGGTGTGCGGATCCGGGAGGAAGAAGAACTTCTGCATGCCGCGGCCCGGGCCCTCTCCCAGAATTCCCCCCGAGCCGAGGGCCACCATGGACTGGTGGAGCTGCCAGCTCTTCCCCTGGGCGTCCACCGTGCCGGTGGACCAGTGCGAGAGCCATCCCTGGACCCGATCCATCATGTAGGGATGGCGCACGACCTGGAAGACCGCCAGGAGCGCTCCGGCCAGGGCGAGGAGACCCAGGTGCCGGGGGTTGCTGCCCGCGAGATGCAGCATGAGGAAACCGGTGACGAGGAGCGCGATGGTGCTGCCCAGGTTGGGCTGGCGGAGGATCAGGAGCGCGATCAGGCCCAGCACCGCCGCGCAGGGCAGAATCCCGTCCCGGAACGAGACGATGCGCTCCCCCTTGCGATCGAGGAGCTTGGCGAGATAGGTCACGCAGGCGACGCGCGCCACCTCCGTCGGCTGGAGCGTGAACTCCGCGAAGGAGAGCCAGCGGTTCGCGCCGCGCACGCCCGCGCCGCCCATCAAGATCAGCGCCGAGAGGAGCCCGACGCTCAGGGCCAGCGCCCAGGGCGCGATGGATTGGAGCCGGTGATAGTCGAACCGGGCCAGCAGGAGCATCACGACCAGCCCGAGGACGAGCCTTATGGCCTGGCGCTTCACGAAGAAGAACTGGGAATGGTACCGGTCGGCGCCCAGAACGGCGCTCGAGGAATAGACCATGACGAGCCCCAGGGCCAGGAGCCCCATCACGGGGAGAAGGACCCCCCAGTCGAGCTTCCGCGGGGCCGCGATCGCGATGCTCATCGGCGTGCCTTCTCGAGCGAGCGCTTGAGCTCGAGCACCGCGGCCTCGAACCGGGCGCCCCGCTCCTCGAAGTTACGGAACATGTCGTAGCTCGCGCATCCGGGCGAGAGGAGCACGACCCCGCCCGGGGCGGTGCGGCCTTTCGCGATCTGGACCGCGTCCTCCAGGGTGGCCGCGCGCTCGTGCGGCACGTCGGGCCAGGACTGCTCGATCTTCGCGGCCGCCTCGCCCACCGTGACCACGAGGCGGACACGCTCCATGACCAGGGGCCGGATGGAGACGAAGTCACCGTCCTTGTCGCGCCCGCCCGCGAGCAGCGTGACCGGCTCGCTGAAGGATTCGAGCGCGCGCTTCAGCGCGTCCACGTTCGTGGCCTTCGAATCGTTCACGTAGCGGACCCCGTCGATCTCGGCCACCGCGGCCAGCCGGTGCGGCAGTCCCCGAAATTCCCGGAGCGCCTTCGTGATGGCGCGGTCGGGAATGCCCACGGCCAGCGCCGCGGCCGCGGCCGCTCCCATGTTCTCGGTGTTGTGCGGGCCCGGCAGGGGCGCCTCGTCGCGCCGGATCAGGGTCCCGGTCTTCCCCGCGAATCGATACCGCATCATGTCCCCGTCCAGCCAGACGCCGTCCCCGGTGGGGTCCGCGAATCCGAACCAGAGGGGCTTGGACTTCATGGGCCGGAGCAGGAGCTCGATCCGGGCGTCGCCCAGGGGCTGGACGCGAAACTCGGATTCATCCTGAAATTGGAACAGGCGCGACTTGAGCCCGGCGTAGCGCTCCAGGCTGCCGTGGCGGTCCAGATGGTCCGGCGTCACGTTGAGGAGGACGCCCACGCGGGGATGGAAGCGCGTGCACGACTCGAGCTGAAAGCTCGAGATCTCGACCACGAGCAGGCCATCCTCCGGAACGCTCTCGGCCCTCTCGGAGAGCGCCGTCCCGATGTTCCCCAGGACCTCGGTCTTCCGCCCCGCCGCGCGGCCGATCGCGCCCAGGAGCTCCGCCGTCGTGCTCTTCCCGTTCGTGCCGGTCACGGCCACGACGGGGGCGCGCGCCACCGCGAAGCCCAGCTCCACCTCCGCCACGATCGGGATCCCGCGGCGCTCCGCCTCGGTGAGGAGAGGGAGCGTCAGGGGCACGCCGGGGCTCACGACCACCAGATTCCGGTCGTCCAGCTCCCGAGGATCCATCGTGCCGAACCGGAGCTCGACGCCCAGGCCCTCCAGCTCCTGGACCGAGGCCAGGAGCTCGTCCGCCCGCCTCCGGTCCACGCCCCGAACGTGACACCCGTGCGCGAGAAGGAGCTTCGCGGCCGCCGCTCCGCTCCGCGCGAGCCCCACGACCAGGGCGCGCGATCCTTCGAACCAGGGACGGGTCGCGGAGGTCATTGCAGCTTGAGCGTGCTCAGGCCCAGAAGCGCCGCGAGCGCGGCCGCGATCCAGAAGCGGACCACGACCCGCGGCTCCTTCCACCCGCTGAGCTCGAAATGGTGGTGGAGCGGCGCCATTTTCAAGATCCGCCGGCCCCACAGCTTGAAGGAGAGCACCTGCGCCATGACGGAGAGCGCCTCCGCCACGAACACGGCGCCCACGATCGCGAGGAGGAACTCGCGCTTGATCAGAACGGCGACCGTGCCGAGGGCCGCCCCGAGGGAGAGCGAGCCCGTGTCGCCCATGAAGACGTCGGCCGGATGGCAATTCCACCAGAGAAATCCGAGCGTCGCGCCCACGATCGCGGAGCAGAAGACCGTGAGCTCGCCCGCGCCCTGGAAGTACGGGATCTGGAGGTACTGGGAGAACTTCGCGTGCCCGGTGACGTAGCACATGCCGCCGAGGGCCAGGGCCGCGAAGGTCGTCATGCCGGCCGCGAGCCCGTCGAGGCCGTCGGCCAGGTTGACCGCGTTCGACGCCCCGGTGACGACGAGGATGACGAACGGCAGAT
>DASQBE010000094.1:0-8404 GCA_035635355.1 Binatia bacterium
GGATGCATCCTCGCGAGGCGACTTCGTGGAGCGCGGCGCGGAACTCCTCCAGCATCCGCGCGCAGCGTGCTTCCTTCTCGCGCAGGTCCCGGATGTCGAGGTTCCGGCTGGTGGCCCCGGAGGACTCGATGGCGTTCAGCACCTGGATCTCGCCCTGGAGCGCCCCGAGGTCACGGGCTCTGGCGCAGAGCTTCACCAGCGTGGCTTCGAGATAGGGGATGAGGCCGTTCGCCTCTTCCACCGAGAAGATCTTGTTGCGGATTCGTTCCATCCACCCCCCGAGACCGTCCTCCGGCACGCACGAGGAAACGCAACCCCACGTTACCAGAGCATCCCGAGCCCTTGCAACCCGCCTGGGAATCTGCAAGGCTTCCCTGGATGCCCCCCGAACGATCCATCTCGCGCCGGGACTTCCTCCGCAAGAGCGCACTCCTCACCGGCGCCCTGGCCGCGGGCCTTCCCGAAGCCCTCGCCTTCTTCCATCCCAAGGCCGCCGAGGCCGCGATCATGGGCATCGGCCAGGAGCTTCGCGACGTCCTGAACGAAGAGACCGTGAATCGCATCTTGCAGGAGGCCCTGGCGCGCGGCGGGGACGCCGCGGATCTCTTCGCGGAGCAGCGGTTTCGCGCCTCGATCGTCCTGGACGCGGGCAAGATCGACTCGGTCACGTATGGGTACCCGCGCGGGGCCGGCGTCCGCACCGTTTTGCGGAACCAGACCGGGTTCGCCTTCTCCGACGAAATCTCCTACTCCTCGCTGCTGGACGCGGCGCGCGTCGCCTCGAGCGTCGTGGAGACGCAGGGGCACACCAAGCCGATCGACGTCACCAACCGGACGATTCCGCCCCCGTTCACGCTGAACAATCCCCAGACGCTCATGATCGAGGCATCGAAGCTCGACATTCTCCGGCGCATGGACGCGGCCGCCCGGGCGGCGGATCCGCGCATCGTGTCCGTCCGGATCGAGTACCTGGACGAGACCCGCGACGTCCTGATCGGCACCTCCGAAGGCATCTACGTCCTCGACCGCCAGTATCTCACCAGCGTCGTCTGCGTCCCCACCGCGCAGGCCGGAGGCAAGCGGGGAAGCGGTCTCGCGACGCTCGGCGGCCGGGTCAACGCGGATTACTTCGCGAGAGTGAGCCCCGAGGACGCCGCGCGCGCGGCCGCCCTACAGGCCGTCCGGCTCCTCGACGCGGGCCAAGCGCCCGCGGGCTCGATGCCGGTCGTGATCGCGCCCGGCTGGGGCGGCGTGCTGATCCACGAATCCCTGGGGCACGCCCTCGAGGCGGACGGAATCCGCCGGGGCACCTCGATCCTCTCCGGCCTCGCCGGCACGCGGATCGCGTCGCCCCTCGTGCGCGTCGTGGACGACGCGCGCTGGCCGAACGGGCGCGGTTCCTATGCCGTGGACGACGAGGGCACACCGGGGCAGAGGACGGTCGCGATCGAGGGCGGCGTGCTCCAGTCCTATCTCATCGACAAGCAGAACGGATGGCTCCTCACGCAGCCGTCCACGGGGAACGGGAGGCGGATGTCCTACCGGAACTGGCCGCTCCCGCGCATGTCCAACACCTACCTGGACGCGGGCACCAGCGACCCAGCCTCGCTCCTCAGCGGAATCACGAAAGGTTTCTACGCGGCGGAGCTGGGGGGCGGCTCGGTGGAGACCACCAGCGGAAACTTCAACTTCTCGGTCCGCGAGGGCTACTGGATCGAGGGCGGAAAGCTCACGCGGCCCGTCCGGGGCGCGGTGCTCATCGGAAACTCGCTCCAGACGATGCAGCGGATCGAAGGGATCGGGACCGACCTCAGGGTGGAGCTGACGCGCGGCACGTGCGGCAAGGACGGTCAGATGGTGCCGGTCGGCGTGGGGCAGCCCACCGTCCGGTTCTCCTCCATCACGGTCGGAGGACCCTCGATCTAACATGGCCGGCCAAACCTCCATCGATCTAGCCGAGAAAATCCGGGTCCAGGCCGAACGCTCCGGGGCTCAGGAAGCGGAGAGCTATCTCGAGACGAGCACGACCTCCGAGGTGCGCGTCCGCTCGGGGCAGATCGAGCTCCTGCAGCAATCCGTGGTGCAGGGGATCGGGCTCCGGGTGTTCCGCGATCAACGCATGGGATTCCTCTACACCACGGACCTGCGCGACAGCGTGCTCACGGAGCTCGTGAACCGCACGCTGGCCCTCACGAACGAGGCCACCCCGCGGGACGAGAACCGGCTCCCCGAATTTCTCTCCGTCTCGCAGCAGGATCTCGAGATCCTGGACCCCGCGGTGGGGAAGCTCCGGCCCGAGGATCTCGTGGCCATGGCCCGCTCGGCGGAGCAGAGCGCGTTCGCGCAGGACAAGCGCATCGAGACCACGCGCGACGTGCGGTGCGGCGCCTCGGTCACGGAGGTCTTTTTCTCCAATACCTACATCTCGCGGCAGACCTACCAGGCCGGCACGGTCTGGCTCTCCGCGACCCCCATCGCGACCCAGGGAACCCAGCGGCGCGAGGCCACGCACATCGACCGCAAGCGGTTCCTGACCGACCTCGCCCGGCCGGAGCAGGTGGGGCAGCTGGCGGCGGCCAAGGCCCTGGCACGGCTCGGGGCCGCCCCCGTTCCCTCGGTGCGGGTCCCGGTCGTCTTCGGGTCGGAAGCGGCGGGGATCTTTCTCCAGGGCCTCTTCCAGGCCTTCAGCGCGCTCAACGTCATCGAGCAGCGCTCGTTCCTCGCGGGGAAGCTGGGCCAGCAGATCGCGAGCCCCTCCCTCACGATCATCGACGACGGAACGATGCGCCGCGGGCTCGGAACACGCTATTTCGACGGCGAGGGCGTGCAGACCCACCGGACGGTGATCGTGGACCGCGGCGTGCTCCGCTCTTGGATCCATTCCGCCGCGACCGCCCGGCGCCAGAACACGCCGGCCACCGGAAACGGAATCCGCTCCTACGACACGCTACCCGCGATCGGCCCGAGCAACCTCTACATCGACAACGTCTCCTCCACGAGCAAGCTGGTGCAGGAGGTCGACCGCGGCCTCTACGTCACGGGGCTCTCGGGGTTCGGGCTGGACACCGTCTCGGGAGAGTACTCGCAGCAGGTGGACGGCCAGTGGATCGAGAAGGGCGCGTTCACGAAGGCGGTCGAGGGCGTGACCGTGGCGGGCCGGCTGGATGAGATGCTGCTCGGGATCACCGGCGTGGGCCGGGACCTCGAGTTCCGCTCCAACGTGGCGGCCCCGACGATTCGATTCCAGGCGCTGACCGTGGCGGGGTCGTAGGGCGGACGGCTAGGCGGGGGACTCGGACCCCTTGGGTTGGGTGTCTCCCTCTTCCTTGGGCGCCGCGTAGAGCTCCCCGACCGTGAACTTCTTCGGCGCCTTCACGTAGATGTAGGCCGTATTCGCCGCCGCCGCTCCCTCGCTGCAGGCCGTGATCAGGAGCTTGTACTTCCCCGGATAGGTGGCGATGTCGCCGCAGCTGAACACGCCCTTGATGTTCGTGTTCATCACGTTGTCCACCTGGATCTGGTTCCCCTCCAGGGTCAGGCCCCACGAGCGGATCACCTTGGTGTCCATCAGGAAGCCGATGTTGATCGAGACGAAGTCGACCGGAAGCTCCTGGGTCTCCTCGGTCTTCTTGTTCTTGAGGAGCACGGTCTCGACCTTCCCGTCGCCCCGGATCTCCACGGTCTCGGTCTCGAGCATGGTGCGGATCTTGGACTCCTTGATCTCCTCGACGTACGTGTCCATGCCCTGCCATTTGTCCAGCATGTGGATCAGGGTCACGTCCGCCACGTCCTTCACGGAGAGCGCCGATTCCAGCGCCGAGTCGCCGCCGCCGATGATGAGGAGCCGCTTCCCCTTGCTCGCCTCCACGTCGGGCATGCCGTAGAAGAGCCCCTTGCCCTTGAGCTCCACCTCGCCCGGCTTGTTGATCTTCCGCGGCTCGAACGCGCCTCCCCCCGTCGCCACGATCACGCTCCGGGCTTCGTACTCCCCCTTGGTCGAGGTCACGCGGATCAGGTTCTGCTCCTCGTCGCGGCGGATCATCGTCACGTGCTCGCGCTCCCGGATCTCCGCACCCATGTGATTCGCCTGATCCACGAAGTTCTTGCCCAGATCCTCCCCCATCACGTAGGTGTAGGAGGGGTAATCGTGGACGGGCTTCTTGGGGTAGAGGGAGGCCAGCTGCCCGCCGGCCACGGCGGTATCGAGGAGAAGCGTGGACATGCGGCGCATGCGCGTGAACAGCGCCGCCGAGAGTCCGGCCGGACCGGCCCCGATGATGAGGATGTCCCAGATCACGATCGTTTCGCTCGCTCCGATTCCACGCTAACTACGAGGGGCACGGGAGCATACCACAGCGGAGGCCGCATGGCCGTGCGGGCGAGCTATTCGCGGGACCGCGTGATACCGTCTGCCGGGTGATACCGACCGTGATCCCGCTCTTCCTCGACGATCCTCGCCTCCAAGGCACGATCGCGTTCCTCGGCGGCCCCTACAGCAATCATCTCGCGCTACGAGCGGCGTCCGAGGACGCGAGGCGTCGGGGTGCCGCGATGGTCTTCTGTCTCGGCGATCTCGGCGGGTTCGGTCCGAATCCAGGAAGGGTATTTCCGATCCTGGACGAATTCGGGATCGTCACGATCGCGGGGAACTACGACCAGTCCCTGGCGGAACGGCGCGCCGATTGCGGCTGCGGGTACACGCACCCGAGCGACAATCACTTCGCGCAGCTCTCCTACGAGTACACCGACCGCCGCACCACGGACCCGGAGCGCGCGCGATTGGCCGCGCTACCCCTCACGATCCGATTCCGGCGGCGCGGGCGGCAGGTCCATCTCTGCCACGGATCCCCCCGCCGCGTGAACGAGTTCCTCTGGGAGTCCGCCTGCTCCGACGCCTTCCTGACGCGGCTGCTCCGTGAAGCGGAAGCGGACACGGTGCTCTGTGCGCACACCGGGATCCCGTGGCAGCGGCTCCTGCCCGAGGGGGGGCGGCTGATCAACGTCGGAGCCGTGGGACGGCCCGCCAACGACGGGCGCGTCGAGACCTGGTACGCGCTCCTCGAGGAGGGAAGGGACGAGGCGCGCTTCGTTCCGGTCGCCTACGATCACGAGTCGCTGGCCCGCGAGATGGAAGAGGAGGCGCTCCCCCCCGAGTTCGTCGAGACGATCCGAACCGGCTGGTGGACGACCTGCCTCGAGATCCTGCCCGCCAAGGAGCGGGCCAGGGGAAAGTTCTAGGGAGGGAGCCCATGCCGCGCCGCGTGATCGGGGAGTACGTCCGGGCCGTCCTGTCCTCGGGGCGGAACGCGCGGTTCTATCTCGCCGGACTCTTCCTCTGCGGGCTGGGACAATCCATCTTCGCGCTCCTCTTCAACCTCTACCTGCGCGAGCTGGGGTTGAACGACGCCGGGATCGGGCAGATCCTCTCCAAGGCCTCGCTGGGCGCGGCCGTGGCGGCCCTGCCGATCGCCTTTCTCTTCCGGCGGCTCTCCACGCGCGCGATCCTCGTCGGCGCGGGGGCCCTGACCGCGGTCGCGTACACGCTCCAGGGAACGCTGGTCGCGCCGGAGCTCCTGCTCTTCGCGGCCTTTCTCTCCGGCATGGTGGTGACAACGTTCCGCCTCTCCATCGCGCCGGTCATCATGCGCGAGGTCGCTCCCCCGATCCGCCCCTACCTCTTCAGCGCCGCCTTCACGGTCCTTTTCCTCGCGTCGATCGTGGGATCGATTCTGGGCGGCCTCATGCCCCATGCCTTCCAGGGGATGACCCCGAGCGCCACCCTCGCGCTCCGCTGGTCGCTGTACGCGGCGTGCGGCCTGACGCTGCTCGCCGCAATCCCGTTCTACCGGATGAGCGGGGGCCCAGGCACCCCGGAGCCGGGCGCCCAGGCGACCGTATCCCCGTGGGACCAGCTCCGCGAGCTGGCCGAGGTGGACTGGGGCCTTCAGCTCAAGCTGGCCCTCCCCGCGACTCTGATCGGGCTCGGCGCGGGGCTCATCATCCCGTTCCTGAACCTCTACTTTCGCGACCGCTTCGGGCTCACGCCCGCCGCGATCGGGATCCTGTTCGCGGTGATGCAGGGATTCATGGTCGTGGGGAACCTCTTCGGTCCGGCCGTCTCGAAGCGGCTGGGCCTGGTGCGCGGGGTCGTGGCCACACAGCTCGCCTCGGTTCCGTTCATGCTCGCGCTGGCCCTCTCCGGCTCCTTCCCGGTCGTCGTCGCCTCCTTCTTCCTCCGTGGCGGCCTCATGAACATGAACCAGCCCCTCACGACCCACTTCGCCATGGAGATGGTCCCGGAGCGGGAGCACGCCATCACCAACAGCCTCCTCACGCTGTCCTGGTACGTGGCCTGGAGCGTCAGCGCGGACATCGGAGGCGCCCTGATCCAGCGGCGGGGCTACACCGAGCCGCTTCTCCTAGCCGCGGGTCTCTACGTAGCCGCCTCGATCCTGTATGCCCTTTTCTTCCATAGCGTTCCCGAGGTCCGGGTGCCCCGCTCCGAGGTCGAGATCCCCGACGCCTGACCCCCTCCGCGCAGCGCTCAAGGTTCCCCCCGAGAGTGCCGATATCTGTATGCGTCCAGGCACCAGGGGAGGGCTGCGCCGGATCTCGTCGCGGCGTAGTCGTGGGAGGGGCGGAAGGAAGCGCTTCGTTCACGCAAGGGGGAACACGCAATGAATCGGACCAAGATTGCCATGCTTGTATTCACGTTCGCGCTGGTCACGGCGTTCGCCGCCGCGGCTTCGGCCATGCCGAGCACCGGCACGCTGGAAGTCAGCGGTGGTTACGCGAAGTCCTCGTTGGAAGCGGCAGCTCCGTTCTCGACCGACTCGCCCAGCGGCGGTCTGTCCTTCGGCGCCGGCTACTTCCGCAGCATCGCCCCGAAGACCTCGTGGGGCATCGAGACTTCGTACGACAATCTCGGCCACGTGGATTTCACCAACGTCGACAGCTACACCAGCTCCATCCACATGCTGCGTGTCACGCCCGAATTCAGGATGAACTTCGGCGCGATGGTCGGACCGAGCTTCTGCGCGCAGGCGGGCGCGGGGTATTACAACGTCTCGGCCAAGCTGGCGGACAACACGACCTCGACGGATGCTTCGGCGAGCCAGGGTAAGATCGGGTTCAACATGGGCGCGGGCGTCGCGTTCCCGATGGGCCCGAAGACCAAGATGAACATCATGGGCATGTACCACTCGGTCTCCACGACGGGCTCCAGCACGAATTACTTCGGTGTCCGCTGCGGCGTCGGGTTCGGCATGTAATTCCGGATTCATTCCGGAACGAACGACGGGGGGCGCCGACAAGGCGCCCCCCGATTCATTTCCCCTCGTCCCACCGTGCGGATCAGCCCCCGGGGTTCGTCATGCCCTCGGGGGAGAACACCCTTGCGATCTGCTCCTCGGTGAGGAGCTTCTTCTCCCGCACCAGCTCGACCACCGTCTTCCCGGTCTTCACCGACTCCTTCGCGACCTCGGCGGCCGCGAGGTATCCGATGTAGGGGTTGAGCGCGGTCGCGAGCGCCGTGGAGCGCTCGAAGTAACGGCGGCACACCTCCTCGTTCGCGGTGATCCCGTCGATGCACTTCTCGCGGAGGACGCGCAGGGTGGGTGCCAGGATCGCGAGCATCCGGGTCAGGTCGTGCGCGATGATCGGCATCATCACGTTCAGCTCCAGCTGCCCCGCCTGGGCCGCGTAGGCCACCGTGGTGTCGTAGCCGATCACCTGGAAGCAGACCATGTTCGTCATCTCGAGCAGGACCGGGTTCACTTTCCCGGGCATGATCGAGGAGCCCGGCTGCACGGCGGGGAGGAGGATCTCGAAGAGGCCCGTCGTCGGGCCGCTGGCGAGAAGCCTCAGGTCGTTCGCGATCCGGGTCAGGTCCAGAGCGAATCCGCGCAGGTCGGAGGAGACGCGCACGAAGGGGGCCATGCTCTGCATGGCCTCGAAGAGATTCTTCGCGGGGTGAAAGGGCGCCCCCGTCAAGGCGGCCAGATGCTTCACCGCCTTCGTCCGGTACTCGGGATGCGCGTTGATGCCGGTGCCCGCGGCGTTCCCGCCCAGGCCCACGGCCAGGAGGCCTTCCCGGCTCCGTCCCAGGCAGTCCGCCCAGCCCTCCACGGAGACCTGATATCCCGAAAACTCCTGGCCCAGAGTGACGGGAACGGCGTCTTGTAGATGCGTGCGGCCGGACTTCAGCACGTGGGCAAAGGCCTGGGCGCGCCCGCCCAGCGAACGGGCGAGGGACTTCATCTCCTCGAGCACCGGGCCGGCGAGCGCGAAGGCGGCCAGCCGGATGGCGGTCGGGATCACGTCGTTCGTGGATTGCGCCATGTTCGCGTGATCGTTGGGGCTCACCAGCGCCGCGTCGCCGCGCGCGCCGCCCAGGATCTCGCAG
>DASQBE010000095.1:0-11309 GCA_035635355.1 Binatia bacterium
CGTCTATCTGGACGAGCGGGACAAGGATTCGCTGCGCGCGCTGGCGGCCCTGGGCGTGCGGCTCACGGCGCAGGACCTTCCGACCAACCCGGCGCACCGTCTCGAGCCCCTGCTCGCGGTGGGCGGGTGAGCGCGGCCCCGGCCTCGGCACCCCTACGGATCGCGATCGCGATCCACAATCATCAGCCCGTCGGCAATTTCGATTCGGTCTACGCCGGGGCGGTGGAGCGCGCCTACCGTCCGTTCCTCGACGCCCTGGCGCGCCATCCCGGCGTGAGGCTCACGATGCACTGGTCCGGGCCGCTCCTCGAATGGCTCGAATCCCACGACCCGGGGATCCTGGACGCGCTCGGCGCCCTCGTGACGCGCGGGCAGGTCGAGCTCTTGTCCGGCGCCCACTACGAGCCGATCCTCGCGGTGATCCCTCCCTGGGATCAGCAGGGGCAGCTGGAGCGGATGGCGGCGTATCTGAAGGCGCGCTTCGGCGTGACGCCCCGCGGGGCCTGGCTCGCGGAGCGGGTCTGGGAGCCCGACCTTCCGGATGCCCTGGCCCGGGCCGGGATCGAGTACACCCTCCTGGACGACCATCACTTTCTCCTCGCGGGGGCGGAGCCCGGCCGTCTCCACGAGCCCTACTGGGTGGAGTCCACGATGGGGCGCGTCGGCGTCTATCCCATCGAGCGCGAGCTCCGCTACCGGATTCCCTTTCAGCCCGTGCCCGAGCTGCTCGAATTCTTTCGCGCGGGGACGGGCCAGGGCGGCGTGCGGGTCTTTGGCGACGACGGGGAGAAATTCGGGATCTGGCCGCACACGCACGAGTGGGTGTACGGGCAGGGATGGCTCGAGGCGTGGCTCACGGCCCTCGAGGAGCGGCGCGGCGTGGAATCGGTGCCGCTGGGGGAGGCGTGGGCTCACGCCCGCCCCACGGAGCGCATCGCGCTCCCCGCGGCGAGCTATCCCGAGATGATGCTCTGGGCGCTCCCGGTCGAGACCCAGGAGCGCGTCGAGGGGGAGCAGCAGTGGCTCGAGAGTCAGGGGAAGCCCGAGCTGGCGAGGCGCATCGCGAGCGGGACCTGGCGCGAGTTCTTCGCGCGGTACCCCGAGTCGCGCCGGCTCCACCGCCGCGTGGCGGAGCTGAGCGCGCGGATCGAGCACGTGCGCCGTTCCTGCCTCGCGCAGGCCCAGTACGAGGACGCGAGGAGAGAGATCCACCGCGCGCAGTGCAACTGCTCTTACTGGCACGGCGTCTTCGGCGGGTTCTACCTGCCGCATCTGCGCGAGGCCGTCCGCGCGCACATGCTCCGCGCCGACTCGATCACCGACGCGCTCCAGGGATGGACCCAGGCGTGGGCGCTCGAGGAGGGGGAGGAGGAGTGGAGGCTCAAGTCGCCCCGCGTGAGCCTCGGCGTCGCGAAGGACGGCGGCGCGATCGTGGAGATCGCGGACCGCGGCCGCCCCTTCGAGTTCGCGGGGGTGATCGCGCGTCGGCGTGAGGCGTATCACGCCCGCGTCGAGGAAGCCTCCCGCCGCGCGGCGAGCGCCGGCTCGCCCGGCCGCGGGAGCGCGTCCGAGGAAGGGCCGGAGACGATCCACGGCGCGATCTCGGTGAAGGAGGCGGGGCTGGAGCGGTTCCTCGAGTACGACGCCCGCGCGCGGTACGCTTCGCAGGAGTGGACGCGCACGGCCGCCGAGGTGGAGGCCGGGGGAGGGCTCCGCGGCGCCGTCGGAACCGGGCCCGTGGGGATTTCCTTCGAGGCGGATCCAGCGTCCTGGGGTGGCGCGAACACGCCCCTCATCGCATTGCGATCGCTGGACCCGGCGCGCGCCCCCATCCGCAAGGAGATCGCGCCGGGCCGCGACGAGCGCGAGTTCGAGGTCCGGCTGGCCGGCGCGCCCGCCCGCGGCTGGCTCCTCAGCGAATGGAACCTGAGCCTCCTCACACCGGATGCGCCGGGCCGCCGGCTCGTGATCGCGGGGAAAAACCCATGGACCGGAGCGCCCGGATCCACCGGCGGGGCGGACGGCGTGACCTCGATCCGCCTCGAGGATGCCGAGTACCTGAGGGTCGCCCTCACGCTCTCCTTCCTCCCCGCCGCGCGCGTGGAGTGGTCCCCGGTGGAGACGGTCTCCCTGTCCGAGGCGGGGGCGGAGCGTGTGTACCAGGGCACGGCCTTCCTGATCGGGTTCCTGGATCCGGGAGAGGCGGCGCCGGTTCTGATCCGCGCTCGCGTGGAGGAGGCGGGGCATGCTGTCTGAGCTTCTGCGCGTGGCCCTCCTGGGGGGAATCCTCGCCACCGACCGGGGCGCCGGCTGGAACCTGATGCTCGGCCAGCCGCTCGTGGGCGCGTGCCTCGCGGGGGCGCTCCTGAATCCCGGGCAGGCCTGGGAGCTCTGGGCGCTTCGCATTCCGCTCGGAGTGGGCGTCCTGCTTCAGCTCCTGCTCACCGATCCGGCCCTGCCCGCGGCCCAGCGCCCGCGCGACGCCGCCACGGCCGGCGTGATCGGCGCCTCGGTCGCGATCTTGAGCCTCGAGCGGCTGCATCCGTTTCTCTCGGTCACCACCGGCGGGATCCTCTGGGTCCTGGTCGGCACGATCGCGGGGCTCCTCGCCGCTGTCGCGGGAGGGTGGATGGAGGCGACGCTGCGCGCCCGGAACGAGGTCAGCGCGCGCCGCGCGGAGGAGCTGGCGATCGAAGGCCGCCTCGCCTCCTTCGAGGCGCTCTATTGGCGCGGCGTCGCGAGGCTCTTCCTGCGCGGCGCGACCTGGTCCGCGGCCGCCACGGTGGCGGGCGTCGCGGCCGCGGCGGTCCTGCTCCCCTACGCCGCGCGGTTCGTCACGGGTCCGCGCGCGGGGCTCATCTTCGCGGTGTTGCTCGGGGTCGCGTACGGCTCGGGGTTCCACGCGCACGTGCGCGTCTTCCGGCGTGGGTTCGGCTGGGCCGCGATGGGGGCCCTGGCGGCCTTGCTCGTGATGTGGCGGGTCCACGGGGGCGCACCATGATCGATCCCGTGCCCGTCCCGCCTCCCGCGCCGCTCCCGGCCCCGGTCCCGCGCCTGCGCGGTCTGGATTTCGCGAGGATGACGTCGCGCTCCTTCTATCTCCAGGCGCTCTTCGCGCCCGAGCGCCAGCAGGGACCCGGGTTCGCGTTCGCGCTCCTTCCCGCCCTCCGCCGCCTCTATTCGGGCGCGCGGGAACGGGGGATGGCGCTCGCGCGCCACACGGGATTCTTCGGCACCCATCCGGTGCTGTCGGGCTACGTGCTGGGGGTCACGGCGCGCCTCGAGGAGCGGCGCGCGCAGGGAGCCGCGATCGGCGACGCCGAGATCGAGTCCGCGAAGCGCGCGCTCGCGAGCCCCCTCGCAGCGCTCGGCGATCCGCTCTTCTGGGTCACGCTGCGGCCGCTCGCGGGGCTCGTGGGAATCCTCGGCATGGCGCTCTTTCCGCTCGCGGACAAGGTGGGTCCCGACCTCCGCGTCCTGGTGTGCCCGCTGCTCGCGCTTTTGACGTACAATGCCGTCGCGCTGAACTATCGCGTCTCCGGCGTGCGGCGCGGTTACGCGCTGGCGGACGAGCCGGCGAAGCTCTTGCGGTCACTCCGGCTCGCGTCCCTCCGGGGCTTCTTCGAGCGCGTGAGCGCGTTCCTGTTCGGATCTCTGATGGTCCTCACGCTCTGGCCGATGACGGAGAGCGCGGATCCGGCCGGGCTGGGTCCCGCCCATACGGCGTCCGTGCTCGCGCCGTTCGCCTTGGGATGGATCGTTTCCGCGCTGGCCCTTCGGCGGTGGCCCGGCCGGTCCGTCGAGATCGCGCTCACCGCGGCCCTCGTGGCCCTGGTCGTCTCAACCCGCGTCTAGGGAGCCACGAACGAGGATGGTGGAGCAGGAGGTCACGATCCAGAACCAGCTCGGCCTGCACGCGCGCGCCTGCTCCACGTTCGTGAAGGAAGCCGCGAAGTTCGCCTCGCACGTCTTCGTGATGCGGGACGGGCTCGAGGTCAACGGGAAGAGCATTCTGGGCGTGATGATGCTCGCGGCCGAGATGGGCGCGAAGATCACCCTGAAGGCCGACGGCAAGGACGAGACCGAAGCCCTGGAGGCGCTGGTGCGCGTGGTGAACAACAAGTTCGGGGAAGAATGACACTCCTCCAGGGCATCGCGGCCTCGCCGGGGATCGGAATCGGTCCGGTCCACATCGTGGATCCCGAGGAAATCGAGGTCCAGGACGGGGACTTGGCACCGCAGGCGGTCGCGGCCGAGCAGGAGAAGTTCGGCCGGGCGATCGAGCAAAGTCTTCAAGAGGTGCGCGAGCTGCGCGAGAAGATCGCGCTCGAGACGGGGGAGGAGCAGGCCCTGATTCTCGACACCCAGATCGAGATTCTGGAGGACCCCGAGGCCGTGGCCCAGACCCTGGCCGCCATCGAGCGCGAGCGGAAGCCCGCCGCCTTCGCGTACCGGCGCATCCTGACCGCGGTGGCGGGCCGCCTCGACGAGGCGGACGGCGAGTACCTCCGGGGCCGCGCGATCGACGTGCGCGACGTGCGCCGGCGCGTGCTCACGCATCTGGGAGGCGGCGTCCGCGGGCATTCGCTGCGCGACCTGACCGAGCCCTCGCTCATCGTCGCGAACGATCTCCCCCCGAGCGAGATGGCGCTCCTGCCGCGGGACATGGCGCTGGGGTTCGCCACCGACGTGGGAGGCCGCACCTCGCACACGGCGATCATGGCGCGCGCGCGCGGCATTCCCGCGGTGGTCGGGGTCAAGGGCGCGACCGACTCGGCCCAGCAGGGGGTCATCGCCATCGTGGACGGGACCCGGGGGATCGCGATCTTCGACCCCGATCCCGAGACGCTCCTCGAGCACGAGCGGAAGCGCGACCGCTACCGCGAGCTGGCCGCGAAGCTGACGGAGCTCAAGGATCAGCGCTGCATGACGGCCGACCATCGGCCGCTGTCGCTGGGCGCGAACCTCGAGGTGCCGGAGGAGCTTCCCGGCGTTCTGGAAAACGGCGCCGACGGGATCGGCCTCTACCGCACGGAGTTCTTCTACCTGGCGCGGAAGCAGCTTCCGACCGAAGACGCCCAGTTCAACGCCTACCGGTCCATCGTGGAGGCGATGAATCCCAAGCCGGTCAACATCCGCACGCTCGACGTGGGCGGCGACAAGTTCGCCTCCTATCTGGGGACCCCCATCGAGAAGAATCCGTTTCTGGGGATGCGGGGCCTGCGCTTCTCCCTCCGGCGCGAAGAGATCTTCCGGACCCAGCTCCGCGCCATCTATCGCGCCTCCGCCTACGGAAACCTGCGCCTCATGTTCCCGATGGTGCTCGGCCTCGAGGATTTGAGGCGCGCGCGGGAGATCGTGGAGCGCGTCAAGCTCCAGCTCCGCAAGGAGGGGATTCCCATGGCCCCGAGAGTGCCTCTGGGGATCATGGTCGAAACGCCCGCCTCGGTCTTCAGCATCGACCAGCTCGCGCAGGAGGCGGATTTCGTGAGCATCGGAACCAACGACCTCATCCAGTACACCCTCGCGGTGGATCGGGGCAACGAGGCGATCGCGGAGATCTATGAGCCGCTCCATCCCGCCGTGCTCCGCGCCATCAAGACGGTCGTGGACGCGGGGCACAAGGCCGGCATCCCGGTCGGGATCTGCGGCGAGATGGCGGGGGAGCCGCTCTACGCGGTCCTGCTCGTGGGCATGGGTCTCGAGGAATTCAGCGTGAGCCCCTATCTGGTCCCCGAGATCAAGACCATCGTCCGCGCGACCACGTATCCGGACGCGCGCGACCTGGCGGAGCGGTGCATGAGCCTTTCCACGCCCAGCGAGGTGCGCACGGCCGTGACCGAGTTCATGAGCCGCCGCTATCCGGGCATCTTTCTCCCGGCATGATCCGCCGACGCAAGGGACCGCTCGACTCGAGCGCGCGCCGGGAGCGGCTCGATCCCGAGGACATGCGATCGAAGATCGAGGGCTTTCCCGCGCAGCTTCGCGCGGGCGCCGCGATCGCGGCCAAGGCGATCTCGCGCATGGAGCCCCAGCGGCCTCGCGCGTTCGTGCTGATCGGGATGGGCGGGTCCGCGATCGCGGGCGATCTGATCCGGATCCTCGCCGACCGGGAGGGCGCGGTTCCGGTCCACGTGGTCCGCCACTACGAGCCACCGTCCTGGATCACCCCCGAGGACTTTCTCCTCTTCTCCTCGTACTCCGGGGAAACCGAGGAGACCCTGAGCGCCTATGGCGCGCTGCGACGGCTGGGCTGTCGCGCGGCCGTGCTGGCCTCCGGGGGGTCCCTGGCCCGGCGCGCCGAGGACGACGGGCTCCCGGTGGCGCTCCTTCCCGGCGGTTTTCCGCCCCGCGCTGCGCTGGGCTACTCCTTCTCGACCCTGGCCCACATCGCCCACCATCTGGGGGTGCTGGCCGACGCCAGCGCTCGCCTCACGAACGCGGCCCAGGCGCTGGCCGAGAAGGCCGCTACCGCCTTCTCCCCGGACGTGGTACAGTCGCGCAACCCGGCAAAACAAATCGCGATACGCCTCACCGGGCATCCCGTCATGTTGGTCGCGAACCACAGGACGGCCGAGCCCGTCGCCTGGCGCTGGAAGGGGCAGCTGAACGAGAATTCCAAGCATTTGGCCTGGGTCTCCGTCCTTCCCGAGATGAACCACAACGAGGTGGACGGCCTCGTGAACCCGCGGGGTCTCGCGGGTCGCATCGCGGCGGTTCTGCTCCGCGACGCGGGAGACCATCCGAGAATCGCGCGGCGGTTCGACTGGCTCGCCGCCTATCTCAGGAAACGCGACATCCATGTGGAGACCGTGAGGCTCATGGGAGAGGATCCGATGGCCCGAATGCTCGGGGGCGTTGTGCTCGGCGATTTCGTGAGCTACTACCTGGCGCTCCAGAACGGCGCCGACCCGAGCGCGCTCCCCGGGGTGACGGCGCTCAAGCGAGCCCTCGCGAAGTGAGGCCGGTCGCCATCGTGCCGGTCGCGGGCGCCGGCACGCGCCTCAGGCCGCACACGCACACCACCCCCAAGTCGCTCCTCCTCGTGGCTGGGAAGCCGATCCTCGCGCACATCCTGGACCAGATCCGGACCCTCTCGCCCGAGCGTGTCATCCTGGTCGTCTCGCCCGGACCCCAGGGGGACCGAATTCGTGCGTACGCGGCCACACAAAGCGCGTCCGGGTTTCCGATCGAATGCGTGATCCAGGCGGAGCCTCTGGGCCTGGGGCACGCGGTGGCCCAGGCGAAGCCCCTGGCGGGGTCGGCGCCACTTCTCATCATGCTGGGGGACACCATTGTCCAGGCCAGGATCTTGGACCTGGTCCAGGGCGGCTCCCGCGTGGGCGTCCGCGAGGTCCAGGATCCGCGCCGCTTCGGGGTCGCGCTGGTGCGGGGCGACAGGATCGTCCAGGTGGTGGAAAAACCGGACAAGCCCGTCTCGAACCTGGCGCTGGTGGGCCTCTACTATATCGAGAAGGGGCCGCTCCTCTTCGAGTGCCTCGACCGCCTGATCGGGGAGGGGCGCAGGACGCGGGGGGAAGTGCAGCTCACGGACGCCCTGGAGCTCCTGATCGAGCGGGGCGAGGAACTCCGCCCCTTTCCGGTCGAGGGCTGGTATGATTGTGGCAAAACGGAGAGCCTTCTGGAAACGAACAGGGCATTGCTGGACCAGCTCGCGAAGCCCGTAGGTCGCGAGGGGGTCGTTGTTTTGCCCCCGGTGGCCCTGGATCCCACCGCCGAGATCACCGCGGCCGTGATCGGGCCGCACGTCACGATCGGGCCCCGCGCCCAGGTGCGCCAGGCGGTGGTCCGGAACTCCATCGTGAACGAGGGGGCGACCGTGAAGGACATATTGCTCGAGGGTTCGGTGGTTGGGGAGAACGCGGTGGTGCGCGGCGCGTACCACCGCCTAAACGTGGGCGACTCATCCGAAGTGGAGTACTCGTGACAGCTCCGGCGACACAAGCCAAGGTCGAAACCAGGAAGCAGCCGATGACGCAGAAGACGTTCTCGTTCAGCAGCGAGTCGGTCACCGAGGGGCATCCCGACAAGGTGGCCGATCAGATCTCCGACGCCGTTCTGGATTCGATTCTCGCGCAGGATCCCGGCGGCCGCGTGGCGTGCGAGACCCTGGTCACCACCGGGCTGGCCCTCGTCGCGGGGGAAATCACCACCCGCTGCTACGTGGACATTCCCAAGGTGGTGCGGGAGACGATTCGGGAGATCGGATACGACAACCCCGCCATCGGCTTCGACCACGAGAACTGCTCGGTCCTGACCGCGATCGACGAGCAGTCCAAGGACATCGCACTGGGCGTGGACCGCGCCGGGGCCGGAGACCAGGGGCTCATGTTCGGCTACGCGTCCCGCGAGACGCCCGAGCTGATGCCGCTGCCGATCCAGGTCGCGCACGCGCTCACGCGCTCGCTGGCCCGCGCGCGCCGCTCGGGAACGTTCCCGGAGCTGCGGCCCGACGGGAAGTCCCAGGTCACCGTGGACTACGAGGACGGGAAGCCGCGCCGCATCGCCACCGTCGTGCTCTCCACGCAGCACGCGGACATGCCGTCCGGCGAGTACAAGCGCTTCCTGGATCGTCTCACGGCCGAGGTGATCCGGCCCGTCCTGCCTCGCGAGCTGATCGAGACCGAGCCCAACTACCTCATCAATCCCACCGGTCGCTTCGTGATGGGCGGGCCGCGCGCCGACACGGGGCTCACCGGCCGGAAGATCATCGTGGACAGCTACGGAGGCTTTGGAGGACACGGAGGCGGGTGCTTCAGCGGGAAGGACCCGTCCAAGGTGGACCGCTCCGGCTCCTATGCCGCGCGGCACGTGGCCAAGAACATCGTGGGCGCGGGGCTGGCGGACCGGTGCACCGTGCAGGTGGCCTACGCCATCGGCGTGGAGCAGCCTGTCTCGGTCATGGTGGACACCCACGGCACCGGCAAGGTGCCGGACACGCGCCTCGAGGAGCTGGTCCGCCGGCACTTCGACCTGAGGCCCAAGGGCATCATCGAGCACCTCGATCTGCGCAAGCCGATCTACAAGAAGACCGCCGCCTATGGACACTTTGGACGCGAGAACGAAGGCTTCCGCTGGGAGCTGCTCGACCGCGTGGAGGATCTGAAGCGTGACGCCTAGTGAAACCGCGACGATGAGCGCCCAGGGACACGTCAAGGACGCAAAGCTCGCCGAGCAGGGTGTGAACCGGATCGAATGGGCCGAGCGGGAGATGCCGGTCCTCCGGCAGATCAAGGCCCGTTTCGAGCGGGAGAAGCCCTTGAAGGGGAAGCGGATCGCCGCTTGCCTCCACGTGACCACCGAGACCGCGAACCTCATGCTGACCCTGAAGGCCGGTGGCGGCGAGGTCGCGCTCTGCGCCAGCAACCCGCTCTCGACGCAGGACGACGTGGCGTCGGCGCTGGTCCATCGCCACGGCATCGCCACGTTCGCGATAAAGGGCGAGGATTCGGACACCTACTACAACCACATCAACGCCGCGATCGACCTGAAGCCGGAGTTCACCATGGACGACGGCGCGGATTTCGTGACCGTGCTGCACACCAAGCGCGGGGACGCGATCTCGGCCGTGATTGCGGGGACCGAGGAGACGACGACCGGGGTCATCCGGCTTCGGAGCATGGCCCGCGAGGGCGCGCTCCACTACCCGATCCTCGCGGTGAACGACGCGAAGACGAAGCATCTCTTCGACAACCGCTACGGCACCGGCCAGAGCACCATCGACGGCATCCTTCGCGCGACGAACAAGCTGCTCGCCGGCTCCACGTTCGTGGTGCTGGGATACGGCTGGTGCGGGCGCGGCGTGGCCTCCCGGGCGCGCGGCCTGGGCGCCCACGTGATCGTGACCGAGGTGGATCCGCTCCCCGCGCTGGAAGCGGTGATGGACGGGTTCCAGGTCCTGCCGGCGCCCGAGGCGGTCCGTCGTGGCGACGTGTTCGTCACCGTCACCGGCAACATCCACGTCCTGGCGCTCGACCACTTCCGGGCCATGAAGGACGGCGCGATCGTGGCGAACTCGGGGCACTTCAACGTGGAGCTGGACCTGGACGCCCTCCGCAAGGAGTCCAAGGGGGTGCGCACCGTGCGCGCCTTCGTCGAGGAGTACACGCTCCCGCAAGGGAAGCGCATCTTCGTGCTGGGCGAGGGGCGGCTCATCAACCTCGCGGCCGCGGAGGGACACCCGGCGTCGGTGATGGACATGAGCTTCGCCAACCAGGCGCTGGGGATCGAATATCTCCTCGCGCACGCGCGCGAGCTCAAGCCGAACGTCTATCCGATCCCGAAGGCCCTCGACGAGGAGATCGCGCGCCTCAAGCTGGAGGCGCTCGGGGTCAAGATCGACGCGTTGACGCCGGAACAGGTCGCGTACCTCGCCTCCTGGCAGCAGGGGACCTGAGCCGGGCTATGTGGCCTCTGGGCCGGCTCTCGGTCCGACGGAAGTTCCAAATCCTGGGACTTTGCCTTCTCTGCATCGGGGCCTTCCTCACGCTCGCTCTCGTCACGCGCGACGGGCGGGATCAGGCGGTCGAGCTTCTCGGGAACGCCCCGGTCCGGAACCAGGGCGGCGTGCTCGGGGCCGTCCTCTCGGGCAGCCTCGTCTCGACCCTGGGGATGGTCGGCGCGTGGGCCCTGCCGCTCGCGATGCTCCTGTGGGGATGGAACCGCCTCCGCCTGAAGCCCGCGCTCGAGACCGGGATCCGGACCGCGCTCGGCGCGATCGGTCTCTTCATCCTCCTCGGTTTCCTCCACCTGATCACCTCCGGCAATCGCGCGCTCTCGGGCGGGGCGGGAGAGATCGTGGCCATGACCGCGGCGCGCCTCCTGGGCAAGATCGGCGGCGAGCTGGTGCTGGGCACCGCGCTCGTGGTGGTGGGCGTCATCGCCTTCGAGATCGGCTCCTCCCAGCGGGCGAGGCAGGCCATCCAGGCCGTGCTCGCCTTCTTCGCCCTGCCGTTCCGCAAGCAGAAGCCGGCCGCGGGGCCCGGCGAGCGGCTGGATCGCGAAACGGCGGGACCTCCCGCGGCCGCGCCCGGGACGAGGGGGCGCAAGACGCCCGCCATCGAGGAGGCGGAGATCGCGAGCGCCTGGGAGCCGGGGTCCGAAAGGCCCCGCCCGCCCTCGCGCCCCCGCATCGTCTCGCGCCGGGACGAGGCGCGCGGGGAGCCGCTGAGCATTCCCTTCCCGCCCCCCGCGCCCAAGACCTCGACGCCGGCGTCCGTGGAGGCGGGGCTCAAGCTGGGTCCCGTCGCCGCGCCCGAGATGGAGCTTCCGGGAATCGACCTCCTCGA
>DASQBE010000096.1:0-5305 GCA_035635355.1 Binatia bacterium
CTCCGGTGTCGTCCGGGATCTGCGCCCGCGCCGCGGGGGCCCACAGCACGAGCGCCACGCACGCGGCTGCCACCAACCCCCACGCCGCGACCCCCCGTCGCCCCCTCACGCCGCGGCTCCCGGCCGGCCCCGGCGAATCCACGCTCGCGCCAACGCCACGAACTCCTCCAGGGACAGCGTCTCGCCCCGCCGGACCGGATCGAGGCGCGCCTCCGCCAGCAACGCGCGCGCCTCGTCGGCCCCGAACTTGAGCCCCAGCGCGATCGCGTTCGCCAGCGTCTTCCGACGCGTGCCCATCGAGGCGCGGGCCAGGCGCGAGGCCGCCTCGCGCTCCCCCTCCGTCGTGCCGGGATAAGGGCGCGGGGTGACCTCGAGCACCGTGGAGTCGATCTCCGGGCGGGGATAGAACGCGCCGGGCGAGACACGGAAGCGATTCCTTACCTCGGCGTTCAAACCGACGAAGACGCTGATGGAACCGTACTCCTTGGAACCCGGTCTCGCGGTGAGGCGCTCCGCGAACTCGCGTTGCACCATGAGGAGCGCGCATCCGACGCGCTCCTTCTGCTCGAGGATCCATTCGAGCGCCGGGGTGGTGATGGAATAGGGGAGATTTCCGATCACCGTCACCCGATCCGCCTCGGGAAGGAGGGCCGCGATCCTATGATCCAGGACATCGCCCCGGACCACGCGCGCGTGGGGGTAGGGGCGAAGGCTGCCTTCCATATGTTCCGCGAGACGAAAATCCAATTCGATCGCCACGAAGGGCCGCCCCGTGGCGCAGAGCTCCATGGAGAGGGCGCCCAAGCCCGGCCCGATCTCGAGAACCGGCTCGAGCGGATCGGGGATCAGCCCCGCGATCCTCCGGGCCACCCTGGGATCGCATAGAAAATTCTGCCCGAGCCGCTTGCTCGGCCGGACCCCCAGACGTCGCAGGGTCGCCGGGACGCCCGACGTGGCTGTGCGCGGTGTCACCACCTGGTGGTAACACCCCCTTAGAGGCGGAACAGGGCCCGGGAAGCCGCGTCGGTCGCGTCCTCGAGCGCGCCGGGCGCCACCCCCAACGCCGCCGAGAGCTGATCCCGCACCAGCGCCAAGTAGGC
Source organism: Binatia bacterium (assembly GCA_035635355.1). GTDB lineage: Bacteria > Eisenbacteria > RBG-16-71-46 > SZUA-252 > SZUA-252 > WS-7. The sequence goes on from DASQBE010000096.1 coordinate 1,101, forward strand.
CGGCTCGTTTCGCTTCCCCCGGTGCGGCACGGGGGCGAGGTAGGGTGCGTCGGTCTCGAGCACGATGTCGGTCAGCTTGAGCTCTCGGATGATGTCGGGCAGGGGGCTCTTCTTGAACGTCGAGGACCCGCCGACCCCGATCTTGAACCCCATGGAAAGTACCCTCCGGGCGAGCGCCAGGTCCCCCGCGAAGCAATGAAAACTGCCGCCCGCGTCGGGCGGACCCTCCTCACGTAGGACCTCCGCCACACGCTCGGCCGCCTTCCGGTGGTGGAGCACCAGGGGTTTCCCCGTCTCCCGCGAGATCTCGATGTGGCGTCGGAGGAAGCGCTCCTGGACCTCGGCCGGCGCGTTCTCCGGCCAGTGGAAATCCAGGCCCGTCTCCCCGATCGCGACCACCTCGGGCTCCCGCGCCAGGGCCGCGATCTCATCCATCTCGGCCTCCCGCCCCTCCCTCACGTCGCAGGGGTGCATCCCCACCGCCGCGCGCACGCCCGGGTGGAGTCGCGACAGCTCGATGGCCCGCCGGCTCGAGGCGGCATCGGTCCCGGCCTCCACCACCCAGGAGACGCCCGCCGCCTTCGCGCGCGCCAATACCAGATCTCGGTCCGCGTCGAATTCGGACCTGCCCAGGTGGGCGTGCGAATCGATCATCGCTCGATGCGCGGGAAGAGCGGCTTCGAGGCGCCGATGGGCTCCGCCGAGGCCGGGGAAGGAAGGAGCGCACCCGTCTTGGGGAGCCGCACCTCCTCCATCTTGGGGCTCGAGCGCAAGGTCTCCCAGACCTCGCGCGCCTTGGCGGGCATCACCGGGAAGAGCATCAACGCCGTGTGCTGGAGGGCCACCACCAAGGTCGTGAGCAGGGCGTCCAGCTCGGCCCCCCTCGCGGGGTCCTTGGCGAGATTCCACGGCGCCTTCTCCTCGACCAGCCGGTTGGCGCGGCGGATCACGGACCAGGCCGCCTCGATCCCCTTGTCGATCTCATAGCGCTCCATGGCCACGGTGTAGTCGCGGAGCGCGTCCGCAATCAAAGCGTCCAGGCCCTCGATCGGCGCCGCCGCGGCCACCTTGCCTTCACGGTACCGATGGATCATCGAGACCGTGCGCGTGAAGAGATTGCCCCAGTCGTTGGCGAGATCGGCGTTGTAGCGATCGATGAAGAGCTCCCAGGTGAAGTCGCCGTCCCGCGAGAGGGGCACTTCCTTCAACAAGTAGTAGCGAAGCGCGTCGGCCCCCCAGCGGTCGGAAATCTCCAGGGGATTCACGATGTTCCCGAGCGATTTCGAGAGCTTCTCTCCCTGGAACTGGACCCACCCGTGTCCGAGCACGGTCTTGGGCAGGGGAAGCTTGGCGCTCATGAGCATCGCGGGCCAGATGATGCAGTGAAAGCGCGTGATGTCTTTCCCGATGACGTGCAGATCCGCGGGCCAGTATTTCGAGTAATCCCCGTTGGTGTCCGGATAGCCCAAGCCGCTGACGTAGTTGATGAGCGCGTCGAACCAGACGTAGACCGTGTGATCGGGATCGTTGGGGAACGGGATCCCCCACGAGACGGAGGCCCGTGAGACGGAGATGTCTTCCAGCCCTCCCTGGACGACGTTCACGATCTCGTTCCGCCTGGTCTCGGGAGTGATGAACTCCGGGTGCGTGCGGTAGAGCTCGAGCAGGCGGGGGGCGTAGGCGGAGAGCTTGAAGAAGTGGTTCTCCTCGCTCAGCCATTCCGGCACGGTCTTGTGCACGGGACACCGCCCGTCCACCAGATCCTTCTCGGGGTAGAACCGCTCGCAGCCCACGCAGTAGAAGCCCTCGTACTTCCCCTTGTAGATGTCTCCGGCGTCCACGAACGCGCGAAACAGCGCCTGCACGCCCCTGATGTGGCGCGGCTCCGTGGTGCGAATGAAATCGTCGTAGGAGATGTCCAGCCGCTTCCAGACCGCCTGGAACGCCTCGGCCATCTGGTCGCAGTACACCTGGGGGGCCAGGCCCTTTTCCCGGGCGGCCTTCTCGACGTTGATCGAGTGCTCGTCGTTCCCCATGAGGAACCGCGTGTCGAAGCCCGCGAGCCGCTTGTAGCGCGCGATGGCGTCCGCCGCGACCTTCTCGTAGGCGGTTCCCAGGTGGGGCAGGTTGTTGACGTAGTCGATGGCGGTGGTGAGGTAGAACTTCGCCATCAGTTTTCCGAGATGGGAAACTGCAGCTTGGATCCTTTGACGCTTTCTCCATCGCCGGGCTTCGTGCCCCGGGCGCCGCACCGGGTCTTGTCACATCCCCGCCTCCGGTCGCGCGAGGGGCCGACGACCTTGGTCCCGGCGGGGAGCTCGGACAGGGAGAGCGGGGTCTCGTGCCCCGTCTCGTCCAGGAGAAGCAGGGTGCGGCGGAAGATGTCCACGCGCGCGACCTCCTGCTCCACGCCCGCGAGGACCAGCTTGCTTCCGATCCTCGGGAATTCGCGCGAGGACTCCTTGTAGAAATCCAGCTCGTAGCGAAGACAGCACTTGAGCCGGCCGCACGCGCCCGAGATCTTGGAGGGGCTCGGCGAGAGGCCCTGGTCCTTGGCCATCTTGAGCGTGATCGGCTCGAACTGGCGGAGCCACGTGGCGCAGCAGAGCTCGCGGCCGCACGTCCCGACGCCGCCGATCCGCCCCGCCTCGTCGCGCACCCCGATCTGGCGCAGCTCGATCCGGGTCCGGAAGATCGAGGCCAGGTCCTTGACCAAGTCGCGGAAGTCGACGCGCTTCTCGGCCGTGAAGAAGAACGTGATCCGGTTGCCGTCGAACTGGTACTCCACGTCCACCAGCTTCATGTCCACGTCGCGGTGGATGATCCGCTCCTTGGCCGTGGTGTACGCGCGGGTCTCCTTGGTGCGGTTTCGCTCGAAGACCTCGAGGTCCTCGGGCTGCGCGGGGCGAAGCAGCTCGCGGAGCTTCGCCGGCGCGTCCCCGCGCTTCACCCACTCGCTGGTGTGGTGGACCTTGCCGAGATCGATGCCCCGGTCCGCCTGCACGATGACCCAGTCCCCCTCCTGGACGGGAATCTCGCGCGGGTTGGTGAAGTACTCGCGCCGGCGGCCCTTGAATACGACCTCGAGCAGCTCGCTTCCTCTGGATTCGATCATGACGCACCTTGAGCCATGCGGTACTGGACCGACGCGACCGCATAGGGGATGGAGACGTTGGATTGGACCGAGGCAGCGATCTCCTCGAGCAGGCGCACCCTCCGGGTCAGGGATTCGACCGGGAGCTTGCGCGCGTCGGAGGCGATGCGAGTCCTCAAGTCCTCGTTCATGAGCTCGGTCTTCTCTCCCAGGAGCCGGTAGCGGAGCAGGTCCCGGTAATAGTGGAGCGCGAGCGAGACCGCGGCGAGAAACCTCGGGCGATCCCGATCCATGCGCCCCTTGCGGAGCGGTCCCAGGACCGCGTCCTCCTTGGGATCGACGAAGAGATCGAGCGCCGCGGACCGGAGCTTCGCGAATTCCGCCCCGTCGAAGGCGCCCTTGCCCGCGGCGTCGAGGGGCGCTTCGAAATGCTGGAGTGCCTTGCCCAGGCTCCCGTCGGCGGTAGCCCCCGCCAACCGGGCCACGGGCTTCGAGACGCCACGGCTCTCCAGCACCGACGCGATCATGTCCACCGGCAGCGGCCGGAAGCGGACATGGAGGCATCGCGACTGGATCGTGGGAAGGAGCGACCGCGCCTGGCGGGCGCCCAGGATCAGCACCCGATTCGGCTGCGGCTCCTCGAGCATCTTCAAGAAGGCGTGGGCGGCCGGAAGGGTCATGGCCTCCGCGCGTTTCAAGATCAGGACCTTGGCGCCCCCGTCGCGGCGGGCGGTCATGGACAGAAACTGCTTGGCCCGCGCCATGTCGTCCATGGAGTGGACGGCGGGCTTCGCGAAGAGCGGCAAGTAGAAGGGATCCGTGGCCAGCCGGCTGAAGATGAGGGCCCGGGCTTCGGAGCGGGCCTCCTCGGCCTGGCGCTCGGTTCTTCCCTCGGCGGAAAACGTGGGGAGCGGAACGCGAAGCTCGAGGTCGGGATGGCGCAGGAGAAGCGCCATGCGGCAGGATTCACACGCATCGCAGGGGGAGCCGTCCGGGAGCCGGGCTTCGCATAGGAGGGCGCGCGCGAAGTAGAGGGCGGCCCTCGTCTTTCCCACGCCGGATGGGCCGTGGAAGAGATAGGCGTGCCCGACGTGTCCCGACCGCAACGCGG
>DASQBE010000097.1:0-11359 GCA_035635355.1 Binatia bacterium
TCCCTCGCCCGCGCCATCGAGAAGCTCCCTCCCGGGCACGCCCGCTACGCCGACATCATGGCCCTCATGCGATCGGTGGACCAGAGCGACGAGGGCGGGCTCGCGACGCCCGGGATCGAGGCCGGGTGCGCGCGGCATGGGATCGATCTGCCGCCGCTCCGCGCGCGGAAGACGGGAGCGCGCCGGAAAGCCAACTCGGAGAGCCCGCTGCGCGCGCTCGATCCCGAGCAGCCCGGCGGTCTGGCCGCGATGCGCGCGGCGTTGAATCTGCCGCCCAAGGCGAAGCTCGAGCGACGCGCGGCGCCGCTTCGGACCCGCCATGGCTGGCGCGAGCAGTATTTCCACGTGGATGAGTACGTCGTGCGGAACAAGACGCTCGGGCCGTTCGACGGCATCACCGTGCGGATTCCGTGCGGCTGCACCATCGTGCGGGCGCCCTCGGGCGGGGTCGAGCACCTGACCCTGGCGCCCCACCTGCATCCCGGGCCCGCCGAGCTTCTGCGCTCGCTCCGTCCCTGGATTCGCAGGGGCGCCATCCATCCCGAACGGGGCGTGAACGCCACGCCGCGGGAGCTCTTTCGCGAGCGAAAGCCCTTCCGCCTCACGGCCGAAGGGCTCTTGACCCGTGTCTATTTCGACTGACTCTGCGGCCGCTACCCGGCGGCCGCGCGCGACATTCAGCCGGGACGCACCTGCGGCAGCTCCTCGGGACGTTCCAGCACGAAGGGAGCCGATCCGAGGGCGAGCGCCTGCTCCAGGGCTTCTCCCAGGGCCTCGTATTCCGACTTGATGAAGCCCTCCACCCGCTCGGCGATCGCGCCCGCGCCGTCCACCACGAAGAGCGCCGGGACCGTGACGATCTCGTAGGCACTCGAGGCAGCGTAAGGCGCCGCCTGCCAGGCCATCGGGAACTTCAGCCCGTGGCGATCGCGAAATGCCCGAGTCGCTTCCTCGGGGTCCTCCGCGATCGCGAGGAAGAACCGGTTCTCGCGCTCGAGCGCCCGCGCGAGCGGGCCCAGCCGCGGCACGACGAGCTCGCTCGCGGGACAATCCTCCTTGAAGAAGATCAGCACACCGCCGCCCGGATCGAGCAGGTCGCGGAGTCCCCGATACCCTCCGCTGATCAGGGGGAGATTGAAGTCGGGAGCCCTGGCTCCCGTCACCACGCGGCCGCTCATCGGCGCTTGGCTTTCTTCGCGGGGCGCTTCTTCCCCGCGCGCTTCTTGGTCGCCTTCGCTTTCGCCACGCGCTTCTTGGCCACGTTCGCGATGCGCTTCTTGGGCGCGCTCCCGGCGCGCTCGCTCGGCGGGACCCCGCCCCTCAGGAAGAAGGGGGCGCTGGGGCAGAGGCTCTGGACCGGGCAGAGGCCGCACCTGGGCTTCCGCGCGATGCAGATCCGCCGACCGTGGAGGATGAGGAGGTGCGCGAACAGGATCCACTCCGATCGCGGCAGGATTCGCATCAAGTCCTGCTCGACCTGCACCGGCGTATCGCCGCGCGTGAGGCCGAGGCGATGGGCGAGCCGGTAAACGTGCGTGTCCACCACCACCCCGGCCGCGATCCCGTACCCCACGCCCAGCACGACGTTCGCGGTCTTCCGCGCGACACCGGGCAGCGTGAGGAGGTCCTCCATCGAGGAGGGCACCGTTCCACCGTAGGCCTCCACGATCCGCCGGGAGGCGCCGAGGAGCGATTTGGTCTTGTTGTGGTAGAAGCCGGTCGTGCGGATCAGGTCTTCCATCTCGAGCACATCGGCGTCCTTCATCGAGGCGGCATCGGGGAAGCGCGCGAAGAGGGCGGGCGTCACCTTGTTCACGCGCTCGTCCGTGCACTGGGCCGACAGGATGGTGGCCACGAGGAGCTGGAAGGGATTCTCGTGGCGGAGCGCGCAGGCCGCGTCGGGATACGCCGCCTTGAGCCGCTCGAGCAGCGCGCCGACGCGCGTTTCAGTTGATTCGCTTGTCGCGAGGGTAGAGATGGCGCACACGTTCGATCCGCTCCTGGGTCTTCGTCGCGTTCCGCAAGATCTGGAGGACGGCCTGGTATCGCAAGTCGAGGCGGTCCATTTCCAAGAGCTGCTCTTTCACCCCCGGCTCGGCGTTCAGGTTGAGCGCCACCGTGTTCAGAATCGATTCCGGGGTCATTTCCTGGCCCAGCATCTCGGCGAGCAGAATCGAGGGGGCCTGCCCCTCGTGGACCTCGCGGAAGAGCTGCATCAGCTCCGCCGCCTCTTCCACCGCCCCCTGGCTGCGCGCCCACGCGGCGTCGTCCTCCATCGCCTTGACCCGGACCAGCCGGTAGGGCTCGAGCCGGACCGAGGACTCGATGGAGACCTTCGCGATGCCGTCGAGCGTTATGTTGTACCGTCCGTCCGGCAGCTTCTGGTGCTGTACGATTTTCCCGAGGCAGCCGACAGGGTACACTTCCGGGGACCCGTAGTAATCGGACTCCCAGCCGGGTTTCAAGAGTGCCGTGCAGATGATCCGGTCCTGCTCCAGCGCCTCCGAGGCGAGTGCGCGATAGCGGGGCTCGTAGACGTGGAGCGGCAGGAGTGTTTTCGGGAAAAACACCACGTCGGGCAGCGGGAACAGGGGTGTCACATCGAATGAATCCGTCACAGGCGGATGCTATCAAGAAGCGCATCCGGGAGGAAGCGCTCTCGCTCGGGTTTGGCGCGGTCGGATTCGCAGCCGCGGCCGAATCGCCCCATGCCGAGAAACTCACGGCGTGGCTTACGGCCGGACGCCACGGCACCATGCGCTGGATGGCGCGGGATCCGGCGCGCCGCTCCGATCCTCGCGCCGTCCTTCCCCAGGCCAGGACGGTCGTGTCGGTTTCCATGCCCTACTATCGCGGGGACTGGCCCGCCGCGGCGAGAGGTGACGCGCCGCGCGGACGCATCGCGCGCTACGCCTGGGGACGCGATTACCACAAGCGGATCCGGCGCCGGCTCAAGCTGCTCGCGCGCGCGATCCTGGCCCAATGCCCCGACGCCCGGTGGCTCGCCTACGTGGACACCGGGCCGATGCTGGACCGCTCCTGGGCCGAGCGCGCGGGCATCGGCTGGATCGGAAAGAACACGAACGTGATCCTCCAGGGACGCGGGTCGTGGAGCTTCCTGGGCGAGCTCCTGACCGACCTGGCGCTTGAACCGGACTCGCCCGCGCGTAATCACTGCGGCACCTGCGCGCGGTGCATCGCGGCCTGCCCCACCGGGGCGATCGTGGGCCCCTATGAGCTCGACGCGCGGCGCTGCATCAGCTACCTCACCATCGAGCACCGCGGGGCGATTCCGCTCGAGCTCAGGCCGGCCATCGGGACGAGGATCTTCGGCTGCGACGACTGCCAGGAGGTTTGCCCCTGGAACCGCTTCGCGGTCCAGACCGCGGAGCCGGACTTCCTGGACCGCCCGGAGCAGCAGACTCCCGAGCTGATCCCGCTTCTGGCGCTGGACGAGGACGGGTTCCGGGCCCGATACCAGGGCACGGCGATCTTGCGCGCGAAGCGCGCGGGCTTCGCCCGAAATGTCGCGGTGGCCCTGGGAAATCTCGGCGACCGCCGCTCGGTGGAACCGCTCGCCAGGGCCCTGGAGGAGGATCCCGAGCCTCTGGTCCGCGGGCACGCGGCCTGGGCCCTGGGCCGGATCGGCGGAGACGCCGCCCGCTTGGCGCTGGACGCCGCCGCGGGACGCGAAACCTCGGAAGAAGTGATGACGGAAATCCACGCGGCGCTGAAGTCGAGCCCTGGCGCCGCCTCCACCCCACGCACGGAAGGAGATTCACGACCATGAAGCGGATCTTGAACGCCGCCGGCCCCATGCTTCGTTCCCTGCCCCTCCTCGCGCTGATCCTCGTGGCCGCGCCCGCGCTGGGCGCCGGCGCCAAGTCGAAGGGCGCGTTCGTCGGCAAGGGACACATGCTCCAGACCTCGCAGAGCGGAATTCGCATCATGGGGTACCTCTCGCTTCCCAAGGGAGCGGGAACGCACCCGGGCATCGTCGTGATCCAGGAGTGGTGGGGGCTCAACGACTGGGTGAAGCAGCAGAGCGACAGCCTCGCCTCGCACGGGTACATCGCCTTCGCGCCCGACCTCTACCGGGGGAAAGTGGCCTACGACGAGGCGACCGCGCACCAGCTCATGAGCGGGCTCGTCGAGGAGGAGGCGCTCGCCAAGGTCCGCGGGGCGGCCGATTTCCTTCGCAGCCGCCAGGACGTCCGCGCGAACGCGATCGGGGTGATCGGCTGGTGCATGGGGGGGAGATACTCGATCCGGCTGGCGGCGGCGGACCCCGGAATCCGGGCCTGCGTGGCGTACTACGGCGCGCCGATCACCGACCCGCACGCGATCCAGGGGATCCAGGCGGCCATGCTGGGAAATTTCGGCGCCGAGGATCAGGGGCCGTCCCCGGATCAGGTGACGCAGTTCGAGACGGCGCTGAAGAGCGCGGGTAAGAACGTGGACTTCAAGATCTATCCCGGCGCCGGCCACGCCTTCGCCAACGAGAACAATCCGTGGGGCGGCTACCGCCCCGCCGCCGCCAAGGACGCCTGGCAGAGGACGCTCACCTTCCTGGATCGCGAGCTCAAGCGGGCCTCGCTGCCCGGAAGAAGGGGCTGAGGGGTTCCATGCGGCTCTACGAGGTGGCCGCCGGGATTCTCTGGGACGGCTCGCAGATCCTGATCGCCCGGAGACAGGCGGGCGACCACCAGGGCGGGCGCTGGGAATTCCCCGGGGGAAAGCGCCACAAGGGAGAGAGCATCGAGGACTGCCTGAGGCGCGAGATGCTCGAGGAGATCGGGATCGAGGTCGAGGTCGGGCCGCTGTGGCGCGCGCTCACCCACGTCTACCCCGACCGGCGGGTCAGCCTCTACTTCCACTTCTGCGCGCTCCTTCGCGGCACGCCCACGCCCCTGCAATGCGACGAGCTGCGCTGGATCGCTCCGGCGCAGCTCGCGGATCACCCCTTCGTGGAGGGGGACCTTCCCGTCCTGTCCGACCTCGCCCGCGACCTGGCGGTCATGGCGGGCTAGCGGTTACTTCCCGCTCTTGGCGGTCTCCTTCGCCTTGGGCTTCGCCGCGTCCGGCGCGACCGCCTCGATCTCGAGGTTGATCTGCACGTCGTCGCCCAGCAGCGTCCCGCCCTGGTCGAGGGTCTTGTTCCAGACGATCCCGTAATCCTTCCGGTCCACCTTCGCGCTCGCCTCGAACCCCGCGCGCGTCACGCCGTCCAGCCCCGGGCCCGATCCCAGGAACGCCGCGTCCAGGACCACGGGCTGCGCGACACCGTGCATGGTCAGCTTGCCCTCGATCTTGAGCTTGCCTTCCGCGCCGGGCGTGACCTTGGTGCTGACGAAGGTCAGCGTGGGGAATTTCGCGACGTCGAAGAAGTCCGGGCTCTTGAGATGGTGGTCGCGCTGGTCGTTGTTCGTGTCGATGCTGCTCGCGTCGATCTCCACATTCGCCGAGGAGCTGGCCGGGGCGGCCGCGTCGTAGACGACCGAGCCCTTGAACGCGCCGAACGACCCGGTCACCTTGCTGAACATGTGCCGGATGGTGAACTCCACGCGCGAATGCACGGGATCGATCTCGTAGGTCTGCGGCGCCGCCAGGACCGGCGCGGCGAAGGACAGCGTGGAGAGGAGCAGCGACGACGCGGCGAGCGAGCGAAACCTTCTCATGATTCTCCATCCTCCGGACAGGGGTTGGCGGGGAGCGAGTGGCCGCCCCCGCGAGCGGGAGACTCTACCACACGATCCCTTTGGGCCGGTGGCCGCGTCCAAGTAGTACGTTGAACGGACCGCGCCCATTTCCTATAGTTCGTGGACCCGTACTTGGATGCGGCGCTCCAGGCCGCGATTCCGGCGCCCGCCGGACGCGATCGCTCTAGCTAACCCGGAAAGGGAACATGGGTTCCATGGCTGACACCCGCCAGGTCATCATCCTGGGCTCCGGCGCCGCCGGCCTCACCGCGGCCATCTACGCCGCGCGCGCGGACCTGAACCCCCTCCTCTTCGAGGGGCGCCAGCCGGGCGGCCAGCTCACGATCACGACCGAGGTCGAGAACTATCCCGGGTTCGCCGAGGCGATCATGGGTCCCGACCTCATGGTGCGCATGCGCGCCCAGGCGGCGCGATTTGGAACAGAGATCATCACGGCCGAGGTCCAATCCGTGAACCTCAAGGTGAAGCCCTTCGAGGTGGTCGCGGAAGGAACCCGCTACACCGCGCGCACCGTGATCCTCGCCACCGGCGCCGAGGCCAAGCTCCTCGGGATCCCGAGCGAGGCCAAGCTCATGGGACACGGTGTGTCCGCGTGCGCCACCTGCGACGGGTACTTCTTCAAGAACCAGCGCGTCGCGGTGGTGGGCGGCGGAGACACGGCGATGGAGGAGGCGGGCTTCCTGACGAAGTTCGCGAGCCAGGTGACGGTGGTGCACCGGCGCAACGAGCTCCGCGCCTCGAAGATCATGCAGGACCGCGCGCGGGCGAACCCCAAGATCTCCTTCATCTGGGACTCCGAGGTGCAGGAGGTGCTGGGCTCGGACGAGGGGAGGGTCACCGGCGTGAAGCTCCTGAATCTGAAGTCCGGCAAGAGCAGCGACCACGAGCTGGAGGGCCTCTTCATCGGCATCGGCCACCAGCCGAATACGAAGCTCTTCCAGGGCCAGCTCGAGCTCACCTCCACGGGCTACATCCGAACGCTCACGGGAACGCGCACCAGCATTCCGGGCGTGTTCGCCGCGGGCGACGTCCAGGACTCGATCTATCGCCAGGCGATCACCGCCGCGGGCTCGGGCTGCATGGCGGCCCTCGACGCGGAGCGCTATCTCGAGGAGCTGAATCACCCCGCGCACGCCCTTCCCCCGGTCGGGACTCTCGAGCGGGCGAAATGAGCACGGAGCGCGACGTCCTCGAAGTGGACGTGCTGTTCGTCGGCGGCGGACCGGCGGGGCTCGCCGGCGCGCTTCGGCTGACGCAGCTCCTCGAGCGCGAGAAGAAGGAAGCCTCGATCGCGGTTCTCGAGAAGGCCTCGGAGATCGGCGCCCACGGAATCTCCGGCTGCGTGCTGGATCCACGCGCGTTACAAGAATTGCTCCCCGATTTTCTCGAGAAGGGCGCTCCCGTCGAGAGCCCGGTCACGAGCGACGACCTCTATTTCTTCACCAAGGGCGGCCAGATCCGCTTCCCCATCATGCCGCCGCCCCTCCAGAACCATGGCAACTACGTCCTCTCGCTGGGGAACCTCGAGAAGTGGCTCGGCGGGCTCCTCGAGCCGACCGGGGCTTACGTGCTGCCCGGGATGGCCGCCGTGGAGGCGCTCTTCGAGGGCGATCAGATGGTGGGGGTGCGCACCGGGGACAAAGGGATCGACCGCCACGGAAACAAGAAGAGCAATTTCGAGCCAGGTTCCGACATCCGCGCCAAGGTGACGGTGCTCTGCGAGGGCGCGCGCGGATCCCTGGCCAAGCGCCTCACGGCGCCTCTGCGGTTCCAGGAAGGGCGGGCGCCCCAGATCTATGCCACCGGGATCAAGGAAGTCTGGAAGATGCCGGAGGGACGCGTGCCGAAGGGGCGCGTGATCCACACCATGGGGGCGCCCCTCGATTCGAAGACCTTCGGCGGCGGGTTCATCTACGGCATGGGGCGCGATCTCTGGTCGGTCGGGTTCGTCGTCGGGCTGGACTACTGGAATCCCACCACCGATCCGCACGGGCTCATGCAGGAATTCAAGAAGCATCCCTACGTCGCGAGCTTGCTTGAGGGCGGCACGATCCATTCCTACGGTGCCAAGGCGATTTCCGAGGGCGGGTACTACTCGATCCCCCGCCTGTCGTGGCCCGGCGGGCTGCATTGCGGCGAGAGCGCGGCGCTCCTGAATTCCGAGCGCTTGAAGGGCGTCCACCTCGCGATGAAGTCGGGCATGCTCGCGGCCGAGACGGCGTTCGAGGCCCTGGTGAAGGGCGATTTCGGCGCGGCGTCGATGGCGGCCTATGACGAGCGCGTGCGCCGGAGCTGGATCTGGTCCGAGCTCCGCGGCGTGCGGAATTTCCATCAGGGATTCGAGCGCGGGCTCTTCATGGGCATGGCGGACGCGGGACTGCAGCTCCTGACGGGCGGGCTGGGGTTCGGCAACCGGCCGAAGTGGAAGCCTGGCCAGACCCACATGGAGAGGCTCGCTGAGGCGCATGTTCCGCGCGTCTCGCTCGAGGAGACCCAGCGGCGTTACGACAACCAACACACGTTCACCAAGGTGAACGACGTGTTCCATTCGGGGACGAAGCACGACGAAGATCAGCCCAGCCATCTCCTCGTGGCCGACACCAGCATCTGCGCCACGCGCTGCAAGGAGGAGTTCGGGAATCCCTGCCAGCACTTCTGCCCCGCCAACGTCTACGAGATGGTTCCCGACGGCGCTCCCGGCGGCTTGAAGCTGAAGCTCAACCCTTCGAACTGCGTCCACTGCAAGACCTGCGACATCGCCGATCCCTACGAGATCATCACGTGGGTCCCGCCCGAGGGCGGAGGCGGCCCGAACTACCAGGATCTGTAGCCGGACGCCTCTCCCCCGGTTGGCGTTTCAGGGCGTCGTGATGATCCGCACGGCATCCAGCGTCACCGTGTCGAGGATCGGTCCGTTGTTGTTCGTATCCCAAAGCGCAAGGTAGAAGGTTGTGGTCTGGGTCGTATGGAGGAGCGGAATCGTGATCCCGCCGTCCGGCGCGAAGGGCTTGTTGATGATGGCTCCATCGATGGACTGGTAAATGATCTGCCCGGTGGTGTTGTAGCCGAACTGGAAGTCGTCCCCTTCCGAGTTCGTCGGTCTCGTCCCCCAGAAATTGATGGAATTGTCCCCGGGCGGCACGTTCGGGATCACCCAGAACGCGCGAAGCCTGGACTTTCCGTTCGGCGCACCTTCCTTGAGGGTCTCCTTGGCGCCGTCGATCGCGCAGAGGTCCGTGTAACTCCCGCTGACGATGGATCCAGTTGTGATCGTCTGGGTGTTCGGGCAGGTGGTGGTCTGGGCAGACACGGTCCCGACGAGGGAGCCGATCGCCAGCAGTGCGGCCACGAGCATTCCAAGCGTAGGTCTCGACATGGTTCGTTCTCCTTTCGTGACTTCGAAGGCAGGCGGGAACATGGGAATCAGAATCCGCGGTGCGGTTGAACCACCCCCTCTCCGACACCGGCAACAGGAGAGGGTAGAACCCGGCTGTCTCGAGGATGTCTGCGAGCGCGTCTTGGGCAGGCCTTGGTGCTTGGGGGGGCGCGTCTGTGGGCGCGTCTTCGAGGCGTCTCGGCGACGGGTTTGCGGGACTTGAAGCAGGGCCGTGGTACACTGCCGGCACCCCATCGGTAAGCTGAGAGGGCATTCCCGGTCCCCCCGCGGCTGGACGAAGTCATCCTTGAATGGCGCCGGGACAGCACATCGGGTGGTGCACCGTGGCTCATTGCAGGCCGATCGTTCGCGGCCTCGTGTTACTCCTCTTCGCGATCCTGTTCTCCCCGATACCCGCACACGCGACACCGGGCTCGCCGATTTCCCTGTCGGTGGATCACGCCCCCCGCGCGGTCGCATTGAGCGCGCCCGCGCTCGACCCTCCGGCCGACATGATCGTGCACGCGGGCCTGACGGCGGACCAGACGGTTCACGCGACTGACGTAGACGGCGATCCCCTGACCTTTTCGGTCAATGCGGGTCCCTCCTACATGACTGTCACGACCACGGACCCGGGAACGGGATCCGCTTCGGGGATCGTCCACCTCGCCCCATCCTTGATCGACGCAGGCACCGCAACGGGGATTGTCGCCGTCTATGACGGCATCTTCTATCGAGTGGGCTCGTTCGCGATCGCGGTGTTCCCCACGCTTGCCCCGCCCACGGACATGACCATCAACGAGGGCTCCACGGCGGACCAGACGCTGGTCGGCTCCGATTCCGACGGCTACGTTCTGACCTTCACGTTGGTGAGCGGCCCCACGTTCGCGACCGTGACGACCACGAGCGACAGCACGGGGAACTTCCACCTCGCGCCAGGGCTCCTCGACTCGGGTTACTACACCGCCAGGGTTTCCAGCACCGATGGAGTGGCGACCCGCACCGCATCGCTCCATGTCACCGTGAACGACCTCACCGCCCCACCGGTCCTCGCCCAGCCCGCGGACATGCACGGTGTGCCGTACACGATCTCGGAGCAGGTCCTCACCGCCAGCGACCCCGACATCCAGGTCCTCACGTTCTCGAAAGTGTCCGGCCCCTATTACTTGTCGGTCGGTGGACTGAATGTGTTTCCTTCAAAGGGTTATGCGAGGCTCGACTTCCCGACCGCGGCGGACACGGGCACGGTCGTGGCGACGGTCTCCGTCAGCGATGGCACCTCTTCCGACCAGAAGTCATTCACGATCCGGGTCGACAACGAGAACCACCCGCCCGTCATCGGAAGCAGGGCGATCGATATGCCGGAGGGAGCGGACCTCGACCTGTCGATCATCGCGACGGATCCGGACGGCCAGCGATTGTTCGCCACCGTTTCAGATCTGGCGCGATTCATGAGCGTGGGCACGCCCTCTCAGCCCGAGGGGAGCGACTCGCTCGCGATCCCGATCCGGCTTCTTCCGACCTATGACGATGCCGGCGTCTATCACCCCGTCGTTCGAGTCTCGGACCTTCTGGCGCAAGTGACGGATACCCTGAGCATCACCGTCCGGGATGCGAATCCCGAGACCTCGCTCCGTCTCGGTCGCGCCGGCGTGGAGCATGAGTACTCGGCCGTGGACGGCACCTTCACCGTGTCCTCCAACGATTTCAGATTTCAGGCTACAACCGGCTCCGGCGCGAGCTGGGACGCAAGGACCGCCCTCCCGTGGGCGGAAGGGGAACGCGACTATTCTGCACCGTTCGGGTTCGGGTTCTCGGTCCTCGGCAACGACAGCACCGTGCCGGGGCTCGTGTGGTGCTCCCCGAGTGACGAGAGGATCCAGATCAAGAGGGTCCGGCACCGGCTGGATGGGTCCATTCTCTCCCTATGGGCCACGTTCCAGGTGACGTGCAAGAGCGGTTTCTTTCAGGGCGAGCTGCGCTACCAGGTGCAGGGGATCCCCATCACCGTGACCGCTCCGAGCTGGCTCCCTGCGAACACGAATCAGCGCGTCGTCTTCCAGGTCTCCGCGTCCGATACCGCCAACGACCGGATCACCCTTTCGGCCTCGGGCGTCCCGCAAGGCGCGGGCTTCCTGGATTTCGGGGGCGGAACGGGCGCATTCGGCTGGACCCCGGGGCGACTGCAGGCGGGTGACTACACCATTCGAACCCTCGCGACCAGCGCGGGGGAGCTGGCGGACACGGCCTTCACCACCCTTCA
>DASQBE010000098.1:0-2300 GCA_035635355.1 Binatia bacterium
CGAAGATCTGAGCCCGGACGTCCTTGCGGTCCCGCGGAAGCGCGAACATCAGATTCATGCCGCCGGACGCCGGGTTGGGGGTGGCCAGGGTGAACAGCTTCCCGGAAAGGGTGCTCTCGTCCTCCTGGACCGCGGTGAGCGTCCCCTGGCAGAAAACGCCGGGCGAGGGTCCGGGGCAGTTCGCGAAGGTTTCCGGGTCGACGACCTGTAATCCGGGGCCCCTGAATCCGTAGACGATCGTGTTCAGGATCGTCGCCGCGGTCCCGCGGCGCAGCTGGATGCCGACGTTCGTGGAGCCCAGCCCGCCCGTCGGGGGGTTCGTGCCGATGAGGGTCAGGTTGGAGACGATCGGGTTGGAGTAGGGGGTCGCCGTGAAATTGAACTCGCTGTTGTCGGCCTCGATCCCCTTGTCGCCTCGCCCGGGGAACTGGAGGCAGACGCCGAACTGTAAGAATCCCCTCCAGCCCAGCTGCCAGTCGAAGTTGTCGTCGTTTCCGCCCACGGCAACCGCGTGCTTGAGCCGTCCGGTGCCGCCGAACCACTCGAAGGCGTCGTCCACGCCGTAGAAGGCTTCCAGGTACTCCAGCTGCGTGCCCGTGCCGAGCGCGTTCATGGTCCAGGAGTTGAGCTCGTTGTCGGGCGAGATCTCCTTCCCGGCGTATTCCACGCGCATGTACTTGCAGGTGCCGCTGTTGTCGGCGTCGTTGAAGCCGGCCGCGCCCGCGAGGCCGCCGAAGAAGCCGGCGGCGCCTTCGCTCACGCAGGATTCGGGAGAGGCGCTGGTGAAGTCGGCGCAGTTCGCGTTCGCCTGGCCGTGGATCACGATGCCGCCGTTGTCCCCGGGCGCCATCGAGCCCGGGACCTGGTCGCTGGTGATCACGATCGGCTGCGCCTTGGTGCCCACGGCGTTGATCTGGGCGCCGCGCTCGATGACCAGGTATCCCACCGTCGCCTTCTCACCGAAGAGATACGTCCCCGGCTGGATGGTGAGCGTGGTTCCCTTCGCGAACGCGACCCGCCCGCGAAGGAGGTAGTTGTTGGTGTTGACGAGCGACATCGAGGTGAAGATCTCGCCCGTGAGGATCACGACCGGCTTCGAATAGTTGACGTCGGTGCGGCCCGCGCCGGTCACGTTGTAGTACGTCCAGCCCGTGGTCCAATCCGAGTTCGGATCTTGCAGCCGGTACGGCACGGCGCCGACGTAGTTCGTCTGCTCGAACCACGGATCCGGGACGTTCATCACGACCGCGTCCCCCGCGTACTTGCAGTTGGCCGGGCTCAATTGCTGCGGGTCCCAGCGGGGCGAGGAGTAGTTGAACGGATCCACCAGCTTCGGATCCATGTTGGAGCGGTTGTGCGTGAAGAAGGTCGTTCCGAGGTCCTGGGTGCTGTACGTGATCGCGACCGACGTCGTGCAGGGTCCCGCGTTGGCCGACCAGGGGAGCGGCGTGACCCCGTCCTGGCTATTGTTGAAGAGTATGTTTCCGTCGAAGACGATCCGCTCGGGCCGGGTGTTGGCGCCGGCAAGGCCCGCCGCGGCGGTCAGCAGGGCCCCGGTGAGGAGCGCTGCGCGGAGGATGTGACGCATCGACTGATTCTCCTTTCGGATCGCGTGGTCAGAGACGTGACGTGACGGGTGGCCCATGGCGGTCCTCACTTCAAGATCGTCAGGCGGCCGCTCACGTTGCCGTCGGCCGTCTTGATGTTGTAGAAGTAGACTCCCGAGGAGAGCTTCTCGCCGTTCTCGCCACGGCCGTCGATCGTGACGTCGTGGTAGCCGGCCGCCGCGAAGGATTCCTGCATCACCGTCCGCACCAGCCTTCCGGACAGGTCATAGAGGGCGACCCGCACGGACCCGGGACGCTCCATGGAGAAGGTGAGCCTGGCCTGGGGATTGAGGGGGTTGGGCGAGACCGACGCGTCGAACCCGCTGCCGCTTCCGCCCTTCTGGACATCCACGTCGACCGAGCCCTCGATCCTGCCGCCGGTGACGAGATCCGCCTGGATCGTGAGCGTCACGTGGGTCTTTCCGGAGGGGAGCGCCGCGAAGAGGGTGCGAAGGTCGCCCTTCCCGAAGCAGGCCCCGATCTCCGCGATTCCGTTCGCATCCTTGTCCGCGCCGACCACCGTCTTGGAGTTGTCGCCGGAGATCTGCGCGGCGCCGTAGCTCAAGGTCAGGGTCGAGAGCCGCAGGTCGCCGAGGGCGAAATTGCCGGAGACGGGCTCGACCTGGGCGCACCAGGTGGGCTTCCCGCTGTTGAGCTTGATCGTGGTGTATCCCGCGAGGACGTAGATCCGGG